>JBKPRS010000334.1:0-25241 GCA_046734695.1 Actinomycetota bacterium
GGCCAGCGCCCACCAGCGGGCGGCACCGGCCTCGTCCAGCCCGACCCCCTCGCCCGTGGCCGAGCGGCGGAGCAGGAGGGCGGAGAGCTCGGCGCTGTGGCACACCGCCAGGGCGCCGATGGAGCGGCCCCACGGCAGCGCGCCGCCGCCGGGCGACGCGACCGCGGCCACCAGGCGGGCGGCCGACGCCAGGCCGCGATCCCAGACCGGGCCGAGGTGGGCGGCGAACGGCTCGGCGAACAGGTAGGCGTCGACGGTGTACATGTCGACCTGGCCCCGGCCGGTGTGCGAGTCGTCGAGCCAGCCGTCGGGGTGCTCGCCGAACAGGTCGGCCACCCGGGCCACGAGGCCGTCCACGACCGCCGTGTCCACGTCGAGGCCGAGCGCTTCCCGGGCCAGCTCGCAGCGGGTGAGCACCACCGCGTAGTTCCGTGGCAGCACGCCCTGGTCGAGCAGCGGGATCCACTCGGTGCTGTCGACCGCCGCCACCACCACGTCGCGGGTGGCCGGGTCGAGGGCGTCGAGGCCGCCGAGCCGGGCCGCGGTCTCGGCGATCCGGTAGGAGAAGAACGTGTGGGTGCGGGCGGCGTCGGTCGCCGCCAGGCGCTCGTGCAGCACCGTGTCCACGTCCAGGTCGCCGATGGCGGCGACCCCCGCCTCCCGCAGCAGCCCGAGCGTGAACACCAGGTCGGCGTGGGCGTCGGCGTCGACCCGGTGGCCGCCGAGCGTGGCCGGGAGGACCAGGCCGGGGGCCACACCGCGGTCCGGATCGGCCAGGTCGGTCAGCACGCTCGTGACCAGGTCGATCAGGTCGTCGGCGATGAGTCCCACGGCGTCGGCACCGTAGCTGACCTCCTAGAACGTGCGCGGATTGGTCACGTGCACGCCCCATTTGCTCGGCCTCCTAGAGTCGGGCGGTGGCCGACGACCTGGTGCAAGTGCGCACGCTCCGTGACCACGCCGCCCTGACCGCCCGGTTGGCCGTCCTGGGCCTGGACGGCGACCTGCCGGTCGACCCCGAGGTCGAGCCCGCTGGACCTCTGGCCGCACCGCTGGGCGTGGCGGGCCGGGAGGCGCCCAACCGGTTCTGCGTCCTGCCGATGGAGGGCTGGGACGGCGAGACCGACGGGCGCCCGTCCGACCTGGTGCGCCGGCGCTGGCGCCGCTTCGGCGCCGGGGGTGCGGGCATCGTCTGGGCCGAGGCCACGGCCGTGCGGGCCGACGGGCGGGCCAACGCCCGCCAGCTCGTCCTCGATGCCACCACCGCCGATTCCCTCGCCGCGCTGCGCCGGGACCTGGTCGCCGCCCACGCCGAGGCAGGCGGCGACCGCCACGGTCCGGTCGTCGGCCTCCAGCTGACCCACTCCGGGCGCTGGAGCCGGCCCGACGGCTCGCCGCATCCCCGGGTCGCCTACCGCCACCCCCTGCTCGATCCGCGGTCCGGCCTCGCTCCCGGGCCTGTCGGCGACGCGGCCGTGCTGACCGACGCCGAGCTCGACACCCTCGTCGACGACTACGTGCGGGCCGCGGTGCGGGCGCAGGCGGCCGGATTCGACTTCGTGGATGTGAAGCACTGCCACGGCTACCTGCTCCACGAGCTGCTGTCCGCGGTCGACCGGCCCGGTGCCTACGGCGGCGACCTGGCCGGGCGGACCGGGTTCCTCCGCCGGGTGGTCGACGGCGTGCGGGCCGAGGCGCCGGGACTGGGCCTGGCCGTGCGGCTCTCGGCCTTCGACCTCGTGCCCCACGTCGCCGGGGACGGAGGACGGGGCGTCCCCGAGCCCGCCGGTCCCGAGCCGTATCGCTACGCGTTCGGCGGCGACGGCACCGGCACGGGCGTCGACCTGGCCGAGGTGCACGAGCTGATCCGCCTGGCCCGGGGCTGGGGCGTAGACCTCGTGTCGGTCACCGCCGGCAGCCCCTACTACTGCCCCCACGCCCAGCGCCCGGCCTGGTTCCCGCCGTCGGACGGCTACCTCCCGCCCCGCGACCCGCTGGCCGAGGTGGCCCGGCTGGTGGCGGTCACCGCCGCGCTGGCGCGGGCCCATCCCGACGTCACGATGGTCGCCTCCGGGCTCAGCTACCTCCAGCAGTGGCTGCCGCACGCCGCCCAGGCCCTCGTGCGCTCGGGGGCGGCGGCGGCCGGCGGCTACGGGCGCATGGCCCTCAGCTACCCCGACCTACCCCGCGACATGCTGGCCGGCCGCCCGCTGGCCCGCACGCAGATCTGTCGCACGCTGAGCGACTGCACCACGGCTCCCCGCCAGGGCCTGGTCTCGGGCTGCTACCCCTACGACCCGTTCTACAAGGCCCTGCCCGAGCGCGACGTGCTGGTGGCGGCGAAGCGCAAGGTCGAGATCACGGCGCGGGTGCCGTCGTGACCCGCCCGGCGGTCGCCCTGTCGATGTACCCGGGCCTGGAGCCGTACGCCCTGCGATCCGAGCACCTGGCCGCGCTGGCCGAGGTGGCCGATGTGATCGAGCCCAAAGCGGTGCAGGCCCTGCCGGACGCCCGGGCGGCCGAGGTGCTGGCCGCGGCCGACGTGCTGCTCGGCCACTGGGGCTGTGTGGTGGTGGACGAGGGGCTGTTGGACCGGGCGCCGCGGCTGGCCATGCTCGCCTACGCGGCAGGCACCCTGCGCGACACGGTCACGCCGGCGGCGTTCGCCCGCGGGCTGCGCATCACGTCGGGGGCTGCCGCCAACGCGGTGCCGGTGGCCGAGTACACGGTGGCGGCCATCCTGTGGGCCAACAAGGGCGTCTTCGTCGAGCGCGAGCGCCTGCGGGGGGCCGAGATGCCGCCGCTGGCTCGCCGTCATCCCGTCGGCAACTGGGCCAAGCGCGTCGGCCTGGTCGGCGCCTCGCATGTGGGCCGGGCGGTGGTCGAGCTGCTGGCGCCCTACCGGTGCTCGGTGGCGATCGCCGATCCGTACCTGAGCGCCGAGGGGGCCGCCTCGCTGGGCGTGGACAAGGTCGAGCTGGACGAGCTGCTGGCGACCAGCGACGTGGTCAGCCTGCACGCCCCGGCGCTGCCGTCCACGGAGCGGATGATCGGCGCCCCTCAGCTGGCCCGCATGCTGGACGGCGCCACGCTCATCAACACCGCCCGGGGCGTGCTGGTCGACCACGATGCCCTGGTGCCCGAGGTGCGCAGCGGGCGGCTGACCGCGGTCCTCGACGTCACCGACCCCGAGCCGCTGCCTCCCGACCACCCGCTGTTGCACCTGCCCACATGCGTGGTCACGCCGCACCTGGCCGGATCGCAGGGCACCGAGCTGTCCCGCCAGGCCGAGCTGGTCGTCGAGGAGATCCGCCGATTCGCCGCGGGCGAGCCGCCGCTGCACCCGGTGGTGGCGGACGACATCGGCCGGGTCGCATGAGCGCCCGCCCGCTCCCGCCGCAGCGGCCCGGTCGCCGCGTCACCGGGATGTCCGCCGTCCTCCTGCCCTTCGCCGAGCGCGGCGCGATCGACTGGGACGCCCTGGCCGCCGCGGTCGAGCGCACCGCGGCGGCCGGGCTGGTCCCGGCGGTCAACATGGACACCGGCTACGGCCCGGCGCTCGACCCCGCCACCCGGGCGCGGGTGCTGGCGGTCACGGCCAAGGTGCTGGGTGGCGCCGAGCCGGTGCCGGGTTGGTCGTTCGTGGCCGGCGCCCACGTGGACGGCGACGACCCCCGCTTCGACCCCGGCGCCCACCAAGCGGCGCTGGCGGACGTGGCCGATGCGGGCGGGGTGCCCATCCTGTTCCCGTCGGCCGGGCTCGCGAGCCAGGCGGAGGGGGACGTCGCCGGCGCCTACGCGGCGGTGGCCGGGGCGGTCGACCGGATGCTGGGCTTCGAGCTCGGTCGCCAGTTCCATCCCCTCGGCCGCATCTGGGACCTCGCCACCTACGCCGCGGTCCTGGAGATCCCCCAGGTGGTGGGGGCCAAGCACTCGTCGCTGGCCCGGGAGCCCGAGTGGGACCGCCTCGCGGTGCGGGACCGGTGCCGGCCCGACTTCCTGGTCCTCACCGGCAACGACCTCGCCATCGACATGGTGCGCTGGGGCAGCGACTACCTGCTCGGCCTCTCGGCGTTCGCCCCGGCGGCCTTCGCCGAGCGTGACCGGCTGTGGGCGGCGGGCGACGCCCGGGCACTGGCGATCGACGACGCCCTCCAAGCGCTCGGCGCGCTGGCGTTCCGGCCTCCGGTGCCCGCCTACCGCCACGACGCCGCCCTCGTGTGGCGGCGTCGGGGCTGGGCCGCGACCGCCGCCGTCCACCCGGACAGCCCGACGCGGCCCGCGGGCGAGGACGAGCTGCTCGCCACCCTCCTGGCCCGGCTCGACGGCGTGCTGGCGGAGGTGGCGGCGTGAGGTTCCCGGCCGGGCAGGGCGGCTGGGACTACGTGTGGGACCACCGGCGCAAGCCCCACGTCCACCCCCTGGCCACGCCGGCAGGGGTCGTCCTGACCCGGGTGGAGCCGCCCGACCACCCGTGGCAGCGGGGCCTGTGGTTCGTGGTCAAGTTCGTGGACGGCGACAACTTCTGGGAGGAGCTGGACCCGCCCGGCTACGGCGTCCAGCGCCACGACGGTCCACCCCGCCAGACCGACGGCACGATCGAAGGGGAGCTGGACTGGATCCGTCCCGACCGCCGGACCGTGGCCGTGCGGGAGCAGCGCCGGCTCACCCACGTGCCCCTGGACGAGGACGCCTACGCCGTCGACTGGGAGGTGACGCTGGTCGCGGCGGCCGACTCGGTGTACGACCGCACACCCTTCATGGGCATCTGGGGCGGCTACTCGGGGCTGGCCTTCCGGGGCCGGGAGGACTGGCACGACACCCGCCTGCTCCTCGACGACGGGTCGGAGCACGAGCGGGTGGCGCCCCAGCAGTCACGCTGGTGCGACCTGTCGGGCACCGCCGACGGGCTGCCCGTGGGCGTGTGCGTGTTCGACCACCCGGCCAACCTGTCGCACCCGGTCCCGTTCTATGCCACGTGCCGGGCCGGCGACGGGTACGGCAGCGGCTGGGCCAACACCGTGTACCCCGCGTTCCTCTGGGACGGTCCGCGGGCGGTCGCCGCGGGCGAGCCCCTGCGCTTCCGTTACCGGGTGGTGGTCCACGACGGCCACTGGGACGCTGCCCGAGCGGATGCCGCGTGGGCGCGCTACGCAGGGCCGAGCTAGCCGGTGAAGGCCCCCGGGCACGCGGCGGCCATCTGAGCCCCGAGCTGCTGGGTCTCGGCGCTGTCGCCCCCGGTGACGAAGGCGTCGCTCACGGCCTGGGAGTTGGCTTCGACGAACGATCGGATGCACGCCTCGGCCTCGGGCGAGAGATCGGTCGGCGCCTGGCTGAGGATGATCTCGCTCGCCAGCTCGGGGCAGGAGCCCGCCGACGCGGCCATCTGGGTCTCGATGTCGTCGGTCGAACCGTCCAGGAACGTGGCGGCCCAGCCGTCCGCGACCGCCTGGTCCTCGAAGCTGTCGGCCAGGCACGTCTCCGCGTCGGGCGACAGCTCGACGCCGAACTCGGAGATGAACTCGCTGGCCATCAACCCCTGGAGCGACTCCACCAGCTCGCACTGGACGAGCGCGTCGGACAGGCGCGTCTGCGCGTCGTCGGGGAGATCGACGTCGAGGTCGGCGAAGCTGTCCGCGTTGGCGAACTCGTCGGGTGAGATGCCGGCCTCGCTGAGGGCATCCGCCCCCGCGAGATCGACCATCTCCGACGCGAAGCAGCTCGCCTGGGTCTCGTCGAGCTGCGGTCCGTCGCTCTCCTCGGTCAGGGCCGCGGTCGTGGCCTCGACGTACTCGTCGGCCTTACCGCCCTCGTCCTGCGCGGTCGTGGTCGTCGCAGCATCGTCGTCGTCGCCGCCACAGGCCCCGAGCAGCAAGCCCGCGACCACGAACACCAGGGTGCGTCGCATCCCAGGACGGTACTCCCCGGGCTAGGCGCCGGCCGCTTCCGGGCACGCCGCGGCCAGCTGGACGGCGAACTGCTGGAACTCGGGGTCGTCGGTGTTCGGCGCGGCGAAGGCCGCGGCCACGAGCTGAGCGTTGGCTTCGATGTACGCCCTCACACATGCCTGGGCTTCGGGTGTCATCACGGGCGACTGGGCGAGGATCACCGTGGTCGCCACTTCCGGGCACCGTCCCGCCGTCGTCCCCAGCAGAACCTGGATCTGGCCGGTGGATCCGCCGACGATCGTGGCCGCATAGGCCTCCGCGACGGCCTGATCGTCGAGGCGATCGGCCAGGCACGCCTCAGCGTCGGGCGACAGCGCGACACCGAACTCGCCGGCGAACGCGCCGGACAGCGCGGCTTCGATCGGGGCCACCAGATCGCAGTCGACGATCGCGCCGGCGAGGCTGGTGGCGACGTCATCGGGGATGTCGACGTCGAGGTCGGCGAGGGTCTTGGCCACCGCGAACTCGTCAGGTGTGATGCGAGCCTCCGTCAGCGCGTCCACCCCGACGATGTCGACGAGCTCGGTCGCGAAGCAGGTCGCCTGGGCGCGGTCGAGCTCGAAGTCCATGCCCTGACTGTCTTCGCGGAGCACGGCCGCTGTGGCCTCGACGTACTCGTCGGCGTCGCCGTCCTCATCCTGTGCCGTGGTGGTCGGCGCGGCATCGTCGTCGTCGCCGCCGCAGGCCCCGAGCAGCAGGACCGCGACCACGATCGTCAAGATGCGCTGCATCGCCCCGGACGCTAGGCCGCTCGGCGGCTCACAGGGCGGCGAGGGCGGCGACCGCCGTCTCGATCGCGCGCTCGGGGTTGTCGGCCCCGACGGGGACCAGGCGGTCGACGCCGAGCTGGGCGAACTGGCCCGCCAGCTCCGGGGTCATCCGGCCCCGGGGGGTGACGCTGATCTCGAGGTGGCCGAGGTGGTCGGGCCGCTCGACCTGGTCCGCCGCGGCACGCAGGCCGGCCAGGCACCGGGCCGTGTCGTCCGGGCTGAGCCAGTAGCCGTACCAGCCCTGTGCCCGGGCGACGGCCCGCCGGTAGGCCGCGGGGCTGTGGCCGCCGACGACGATCGGGACGGGCCGCTGGAGCGGGCGCGGGTGGGCGTCGATGCCGGCGAAGTCGACGAAGCGCCCGTGGTAGGCGGGCTGGTCGTCGTACCAGAGGATGGCGATGGCGTCGAGGTACTCGTCGGTGACCGCTCCCCGGTTGGCGAAGTCCGCCCCCAGGGCCCGGAACTCGGGCTCCAGGTACCCGGCGCCGACCCCGAGCATCACCCGGCCGCCCGAGAGGACGTCGAGGGTGGCGAACTCCTTGGCGATCACGGCCGGGTTGCGCTGGGGGAGGATCACGATGCCGGTGGCCAGCCGGATCGTGCTCGTGTGGGCCGCCGCCCAGGTGAGCGCGAGGGTCGAGTCGAGCGCAGGGTCCCGGGGGTCCATGGGCGACGGCGGCTGCTGCGGATCGGGGAGCACGATGTGCTCGCCCGCCCACAGCGAGTCGAACCCGGAGGACTCGGCGAGGCGGGCGGTGGCCACGAGAACATCGGGCTGGGTGGTGGCGCCGATGTTGATGTGCACCAATCCCAGTTGGAGAGGGGACGACGTCGGGTCGGTCATGGGACGCTGAGCCTATGCAGTCAGACCCCGCCGGAGAGCCGCGCCAGCTCGTCGAGCTCCGCTCCTACCAGATCGTCCCGGGCCGCGTGCCCGCCTTCGTCGAGCACTTCGAGGCGCACTTCCTGGACTCGCAGGAAGTTCTCGGCATGGACATCGTCGGCCAGTTCACCGTCCCGGGCGACGATGCACGTTTCGTTTGGGTCCGCCGGTTCCTCGATCCCTCCCGCCGCGCCGAGGCGCTGGCGCAGTTCTACGGCGGCCCGGTGTGGCAGGAGTTCGGCCCACGGGCCAACGAGCTCATGGTCGACCACACCGACGTGCACCTGCTCGTCCCGCACCCGTCGGGTCCGCCGTTCGCCGCCGGCCACGTCCCTCATGCCCAGCGGGCCGAGGCGAGCGGCGAGCCCCGGACCGTCGTCATCGCCATCTACGACCTCGGCGATGCCGACCTCCCCACGGCCGCGATGTCCCGGGCGCTCGCCGGGGCGCCGGAGGCGGGCGTGACCGAGCTGGGGCGGCTGGTCACGGCCGGCGTCCCCAACGACTTCCCCCGGCTGCCCGTGCACGAGGACGTCACGGTCGGCGTGTGGCTGCTGGCCGATCCGTCCGGCGGTGCCGCCGCGGTGGCGATGGCGCAGGCCGTGGCGGGGGAGGGCCTCTCCGTGCGGACCATGCCGGTCACGCCGACATTCCGCTCCACTCTCGGCTGACGGGAGCGGTCCGGCGTGTTTGACTGCCCGTGTGACCGACACCACCGATCCGGTGCAGGAATACGAGCGGCGAGCGGACGAGGCCGAGCACTCACCCATGCTGGTGTTGCTCAAGGTCGGGCGGGGCATCGTGTGGGTGGTCTACGCCCTCGCGATCGCCACCGCGATCCTGCTGGCCACGGCCTTCTTCCTGGCCCTCGCGGGCGCCAACCCCGACGCGGGCTTCGTCGAGTGGGTGTACCGCAGCACCGCACGCGCCATGGAGCCGTTCCGGGGCATCTTCCCCACCCATCAGGTGAGCGACGCCTCGGTCCTGGACTTCTCCCTGCTGTTCGCCGCCCTCTTCTACCTGGTGGTGGCGCTGCTGGTCGACGCGCTGCACCGCTGGCTGACCGAGCGGCTCCGCCGCCGCGAGTGGGAGGCCGGGAAGGCCCGGGCGCAGGCCGAAGCGGCCGCCCGCCACCAGGCGCAGCAGCAGTACGACCAGGCTGTCGCGGCCCAGCAGGCCCAGCAGGCACAGCAGTACGCAAGGGCGCAGGCCGCGGCCCCCGCGTCCGTGGCGCAGCCGGCTCCGGCGCCCGCCCCGCCCGCCGCCGCACCGCCGCCACCGCCCCACGCGCCGCTCTGACAAGAGCGTGGCCGGCCACCCGATCCACGAGGACGCCACCGCCCCCGAGGCCGTGGCCCACTTCGCGGCCACGGGCTGGGTGCACGTCCGGCCGCCGGGCGCAGACGCGCTGGCGTCCTGCCTCCAGGCCTGGGCCGGCGAGGTGGCGGCGTGGCCCGAGAGCGGGGGTGGCTGGCTCCAGTACCGCGAGCTGACCGACACCGGCCCGGCGCTGTGCCGCACGGAGAACCTGGTCGACCACCATCCGGACCTGCGCGCCCTGCTGACCGGAGGGCCGATGCTGGCGGCGGCCGGAGCGCTGCTGGGCGAGGACGCCGTGCTGTACAAGGACAAGCTGAACCACAAGCTCCCTGGCGGCGCCGGCTACGCACCCCACCAGGACGCGCCCGCCTACCGCTTCGTCGAGCTGCACGTGTCGTGCATGGTGGCGATCGACGACGCCACCGAGGACAACGGCTGCCTCGAGGTCGTGTCGGGCGCCCACGACCGGCTGTGGCCCACCGACGAGGCCGGCTGCCTGAGCGACGATGTGGTCGCCTCCCTGCGGTGGCAGGCGGTGCCGCTGCGGGCCGGCGACACGCTCTGGTTCCACTCCCGCACGCCGCACCGCAGCGGCCCCAACCGGTCGGACCGGCCGCGGCGGGCGCTGTACCCGACGTACAACGCCCGGAGCGAGGGCGACCTGCGGGCCGCCTACTACCGCCGCAAGGCCGAGGAGCTGGCCGCGGCGCCCGACGGCGGCGACCGGGTGCCCGTGTCGCTGATCGGCGACTTCCAGGGGAGGCCCGTGACGTGACCACGGTCGACGACGTGCTGGCGCTGTACGAGGCCTGGGGCCACGAGCACTACGACGAGGAGGTCGGCCAGCTCGCCCACGCGCTCCAGACCGCGGCGCACGCCGAGGCCGCGGGAGCGGGCGACGCGCTGGTGGCCGCCGCCCTCCTCCACGACGTCGGCCACCTGCTGGACCTGCAGGGCGGTGTCCCCAGTCCCCACGAGCGCACCGGTCCCGCCTGGCTGGCCGGGCTGTTCCCGCCCGCGGTCACCGACCCGATCGCGCTGCACGTGACGGCCAAGCGCTACCTGTGTGCGGTGACGCCGGAGTACGCCGGCGGGCTGTCCCCGGGATCGGTGCGCAGCCTGGCGCGCCAAGGCGGGCCGCTGACCCCCGACGAGGCGACGTCCTTCTCGGCCCTGCCGGGCGCGGCCGGGGCCATCGCCCTGCGCCGCTGGGACGACGCCGGCAAGTCCCTGGACGCCGCGCCGCCGCCGCTGGCCCACTACGAGCCGTTGCTGCGGGCCCTGGCCCGATGAGGGTCCTGACCCTCAACATCTGGAACCTCAGCGGCGACTGGCGGGCCCGGCGCCAGGCGATCCTGGCCGTCGTACGGGACTGCGCGCCCGACGTCGTGTGCCTGCAGGAGGTGGTCGAGAACGAGCGGGGCAACCAGGCGAAGTGGCTGGCAGCCGAGCTCGGCGACTGGGAGATGGCCTTCGCCGGGACGCCCAACGAGCGCGCGGCCGGGCGGTTCGGCAACGCGGTGCTGAGCCGGCGCCCCATCACGGCACAGGCCGACCGCGAGCTGCCGTACTTCGCCGATGACCAGGAGACCCGCCGCGTCGTCCTCCACGCCCGCACGGCCGGGGTGGACGTGTTCTGCACCCATCTGGCGTGGCAACTGCACGACGCGGGCCTGCGGGAGCGCCAGGTCGTCGAGCTCGTCCGGTTCATGGCCGAGCAGGCCGACCCCGGCGCCCCGCTCGGCCCGGTGCTGGCGGGGGACTTCAACGCCGAGCCCGATGCGACCGCCGTCCGCTACCTCTGCGGGCTGGCGACGCTGGACGGCCGCAGCACGTACCTGCAGGACGCGTGGCGCCTGGCCGGCGACGGCGGCCCCGGGCACACGTGGTCGAACGCCAACCCGCACGCCGCCCTCGACGCCGAGCCGGAGCGGCGCCTCGACTACGTCTTCAGCGGCTTCCACGGCCGCTCGGGCCGGGGCCGCCCGGTCGAGTGCCGGGTGGTGGCCGACACGCCGGTCGAGGGCGTCTGGCCGACGGACCACTACGGCGTGCTGGCGGTCCTCCAGGACTGACGGCTGACGCGTTACGCGGGGGCGATCGGCTGGGTGATGCGGCCCTGGTTGCCGAACGGGTCGCGGAAGCCGCAGTCGATGCCGTAGGGCTGCTGGGTCGGCTCCTCCAGGAACTCGACGCCCTTGGCCTTCAGCTCGTCGTAGGTCTTCTGGCAGTCGTCGGTGGTGAGGATGAGCGACAGACCCATGGCCCCCTTGGTGACCAGGTCACGGACCTGGGCGGCGGCCTCGTCGGTCATCCCCGGGGGACCGGGCTTCTCCAGCAGGATGTGGTGGTCGGGGTTGCCGGGGACGCTGACCGTGAGCCAGCGCATGAACCCGAGGTCGACGTCGGCGCTGACCTCGAGCCCGAGCTTGCCGACGTAGAAGGCGAGGGCCTCGTCCTGATCGAGCACGAAGATGCCGGAGTGGCTGATGCTGTTGAACATGCCTGCGACCCTACGCAGGCACGGGCTCCGCGCCTTCTCCGAAACTGCTCGGTCGCGACCAGCTCATGGTGAAGCAGTTCGGCACCGGGCCGGGCTCCGGCGCCTGTCGGCGGAAGGCCGACGGTGAGCGGCCCACGATGTCCGAGAACGTGCGGCTGAACGTGCCGAGGCTGGAGAAGCCGACCGCCCAGCAGATGTCGGTCACGCTGCGGTCGGTGTTGCGGAGCAGGGCCATGGCCCGCTCCACCCGCCGGCGCTGCAGGTAGCGGTGGGGCGTCTCCCCGAACGTGGCCCGGAACGTGCGGACGAAGTGGGCCTCGGACACCAGGGCCACGCGGGCCAGCGCGGGGATGTCCAGCGGTTGGGCGTAGTCGCGGTCGATGGCGTCGCGGGCCCGGAGCAGCCAGCGGTTCCGCTCCTCCCGGGAGCCGGGAGGGATCGCACCGACGGTCATCACGTCACCTTAGAGGCGGAGCGTGAAGGCGCTCGCCACAGCCCTTCTAACCTGCGGGGGTGGCCCATCCCCGGATGTACGAGGACGACGACCCCTATCTGGCCGACCTGCGCAACGTGCTGCTCGCGTTCCCCGAGGCCGTCGAGGTCGAGGCCTGGGGCCGGCCGACCTTCCGGGCCGGCAAGAAGATCTTCGCCGTGTTCTCGGGGATCGAGGAGCGGCCCTGGGGCATGATCTTCAAGCCGGACAGCGACGAGCGGGCGTCCCTGGTCCAGGACGAGCGCTTCTACTCGCCGCCATACTTCGGTCCCAGCGGCTGGCTGACCCTCGACCTGGAAGCGGCCCCCGTCGACTGGGACGAGGTCCGCGAGCTGGCGGATGCGTCCTACCGCCAGGTCGCCCTCAAGCGCATGCTCAAGGCCCTCGACGACTGAGGCGTCCGGCTACGGCCGCCAGGCATAGCGCACGTCGGGAGCCTGCTCCTCGTTGCCCGACCCGTCGGTCTCCTCGACGGCGGCGAAGCCGTGCCGCTCGTAGAAGCGGCGGGCGCCCGCGTTGGCCTGGAAGGTCCACAGCCACAGGCCATCCGGCCGCTGCTGCTTCGCGAGCGCGAGCAGCTGCGAGCCGATCCCCCGGCTCCACCGGCTCGGATCGACGTACAGCTGGTCGACGTCGGCACCGTCGAGGACCAGGAGCCCGACGACCTCGCTGCCGGCGACGTCGACCGCGACCCACAGCTCCCGCTGCTCGGCGATGGTCGTGCGGAAGTGGTGGCGCACCTCGTCGTCGCTGTGCACCGGCGCCGGGATGGCGGGCATCGCGGCCTTCCGGGACCGAAGCCACACCTCGGCCGCCGCGAGCGCGTCGGCGGGCGTTCCCCTGCGCACGGCGATGGCGCCGGTGCTCCTGTCCGTCATGCTCGTGGCCTCGTCCTCGTAGGCTCGCGCCGGTGGACTACGTTCCGGCCGCCGACCGATACGAGAGCATGGCCTACCGCCGCTGCGGGCGCAGCGGGCTGTTGCTCCCGCCGATCTCGCTCGGCCTGTGGCACAACTTCGGCCACGACCGGCCGTTCGCGACCCAGCAGGCGATCTGCCGGCGGGCGTTCGACCTGGGCGTGACCCACTTCGACCTCGCGAACAACTACGGGCCGCCCTACGGCGCCGCCGAGGAGAACTTCGGCCGCATCCTGGCGACTGACTTCGCGCCGTACCGCGACGAGCTCGTGATCTCCACGAAGGCGGGCTACGACATGTGGCCGGGGCCCTATGGCGAGTGGGGCTCGCGCAAGTACCTCCTCGCCTCGCTGGACCAGTCCCTGCAGCGCATGGGCGTCGACTACGTCGACATCTTCTACTCGCACCGCCTGGATCCCGACACGCCGCTGGAGGAGACGATGTCCGCCCTGGCGACTGCGGTCGCGCAGGGCAAGGCGCTGTACGCGGGCATCTCGTCCTACTCGTCGGCCCGCACGGCCGAGGCGGCCGAGCTGCTCGCGGACGAGGGCGTGCGGCTGCTCATCCACCAGCCGTCGTACTCGATGGTCAACCGCTGGATCGAGGAGGACCACCTACTGGACACGCTGGACGGCGTGGGCGCCGGGTGCATCGCCTTCTCGCCGCTGGCGCAGGGCCTGCTCACCGACCGCTACCTCGACGGCATCCCCTCGGACTCCCGGGTCGCCACGGGCGGCGCCATGGACCGCTCGATGATCACCGACGAGCGGCTGGCCCAGGTGCGGGCGCTGGCGTCAGTGGCCGAGGCCCGCGGCCAGAGCCTGGCCCAGATGGCGCTGGCCTGGGCGTTGCGCGACCCGCGCATGACGTCGCTGGTGATCGGGGTGAGCAGCGTCGCCCAGCTGGAGGACAACCTCGCCGCGCTGGACGACCTCTCGTTCAGCGACGACGAGCTCGCGGTCATCGACCAGCACGCCACGGACGCCGGCATCAACCTCTGGTCCGCTTCCAGCGCCGAGTGACGGACGAGAGGCCCGAGCCCTCAGGGGGCCCGGGCCTCACGGGTCCGTCGCTCTTGGTCGTGGGGTTCGGTTCGGTCAGCTGCTGGTGCGGCTGCTGTGGGCCGGCTGGTGCCGGCTGCGCCGCTCAGCCGCGAGCAGCGCCACGCCACCGAGGACGAGGAGGCTGCCGAGGGCGGCCAGGGGGACGCTGTTGGAACCGGTGTGCGGGAGCGAGCCCGACGTCGTGCCGGTGCGGGAGGCCGAGCCGGACACCCCACCGCTGCCCGAGCCGACGGTCAGCTGCGGCCGGATCCCCGCGGTGGTGGAGCTACCGCCACCGGGCACGGTCGAGCCAGGCAGGACCGAAGACGTGGTCGAGCCGCCGGGCATGCTGGTGCTGGACCCGGGCACGATCGTCTCGGTGGTCGAGCTTCCGGGCTGCGACGTCGAGGTCGTGCCGTGCTGGGTGGTCGAGGTCGTGCCGTGCTCGGTCGTCGAGGTGGTCCCGTGCTCGGTCGTCGAGGTGGTGCCGTGCTCGGTCGTCGAGGTGGTGCCGTGCTCGGTGGTCGACGTGGTGCCGTGCTCGGTCGTCGACGTGGTGCCGTGCTCGGTGGTCGAGGTGGTCCCGTGCTCGGTCGTCGACGTCGTCGGGTAGGTCGTCGAGGTCGTGGCGTGTTCGGTCGTCGACGTCGTCGGGTAGGTCGTCGACGTGGTCCCGTGCTGGGTCGTCGAGGTCGTCCCGTGCTCAGTCGTCGTCGGATAGGCCGACGTCGAGGTCGTCCCGTGCTGGGTCGTCGAGGTCGTGCCGTGCTCGGTCGTCGTGGGATAGGCCGATGTCGTCGGGCACGTGCATGTAGGCGTGCTCGTGGTGGTGGGATAGCCTCCGCCGCCGGCTTCGGCAGCACCACTCGGCCCTGCCAGGCCGAGGATGAGCAAGCCTGAACTCAGGCTCACCAGCCCGAGGAGGGTCTTTCGTCCTCTGCGGGTGAAGGCAAACATGGTCGCGGCCTTCCCCCCCAAACTTGGGTCGAATCAACGTTCTCTCTGCGCGACGAAGCAGCCACAGCTCGCGTTGGATCTCGGTCCCGACCGCGAACGGCACGCCAGAAAATCACTGCATGTGGTGGATCACGTGCGCTTGATGAACGCTCGTGCGCCCGAGGCGCGGGGGCTCAGCTCGCGGGGCGGGGGGCGAGGTCGGGTTGGAGGGCGGCCAGCTCGCGCCGGCGGTTGGCCTCGGGGATCGGCACCGGCCGGCGGGCCCGGATGTCGAAGGCCAGGCTGACGACCTCGAAGGTCGTGAGCAGGTCGCCCCGGTCGACGTCGAAGGTCCAGTGGATGCGGTGCGTCACCTTGTCGTGGACCGCGATGCCGGCGCCGAAGCTCTGGATGCGGTCGCCGGCGACGGGCAGGCGCCGGAACTGCAACCTCGTCTCCATGGTGGCCCACCCCATGGGCGCGCCGTCGGGCGTCTCCTCCAGCATCGGGCCGTGGCCCGGGCCGATCGGCTCACCGCCCCACACCAGCATGGGGGCCACCTCGACGCGGTAGCGGCCGTGGTCGTCGCACTCCTCGGCGCCGACCCGGCGGTCCCGGCGGATGGCCAGGCCGCGCTCGCGCAGCGTGGCGAGCGAGGGGCTGGACGCCATCAGGTCGGTGTCGAGCGAGATGGTGCGGGTGGTGGCGTAGTCGGGGAGCGGGATCACCAAGTCGGCGGCCTCGGCGACCAGCCGGTCGGGGAGTGGGGCCCGGCCGCCGCCCTCGTCCAGGGCGCTGATCCCGTGGACGAACGTGGCCGCCAGCGTGCCGGTGTCGATGGCCGCCAGCTCGTGGTGCAGGCGCAGGCCGTCCGGCCCGGCGCCGACCACCGCGCTGCGGACCGCCAGCGGCGTGCCCAGCAGCTGCTCGCGGTGGTGGCGGGTGTAGACGTCGTGGACGATGTGCGGGCGGTCACCCCAGCCGGGGATCGTGGCCAGCATGGCCTGCGTCCCGGCCTGGGCGTTCACCGCGTAGAAGCGCACGTTCATGTGCCCGAGGTGGTCGATCTGGTCGGGCGTGACCGTGCTCTCGTGTGTGGTCAGCAGCTCGCTCATGGCCTGGTCCGCCCGCATCGCATCCGGATGACGCTACCGGCGCCGATCGCATCTCACGCCAACCGGTGACGCGACGTTGGAGCACCGAACCATCAGGCCGTCTCCATGCGTTCTCCAAGCGGATCGCACGCCTGGTCGCGGATGATGCCTGACATGACGAGCGCGCCTGCTCGCCCGAGCATCCGAGAGGAGGACACATGGACGCCTACTACCTGGCTCTCTACCAGGCCCGCCGCACCGAGCGCGACGCCGAGCTGAAGTCCCGGCATCACCACCGGCTGCCCCGCCGGCCCAAGGGCCGGTTCGGGCTCCGCCGTCCGACCGCTTCCTGAGCGCGACCGCCACGCTGTGCGACCATGACGGCGTGGTGGGCTTCCGGTTCGGCGAGTTCTTCCTGGACGACGCACGGTTCGCGCTCTCCGGACCGGACGGGCCGGTCCACGTCGAGCCCCAGGTGTACGAGCTGCTCCGCCACCTGGTCGTGAACCACGACCGGGTCGTTCCCAAGGAGGAGCTGCTCGACACCATCTGGGGCGACCGGTTCGTCTCCGAGTCGGCGCTCACGTCCCGGATCAAGGCCGCACGCCGGGCCGTGGGCGACGACGGGCAGGCCCAGCGCGTCATCCAGACCGTCCACGCGCGGGGCTACCGGTTCGTCGCCGATGTCCGCACGGAGTCCGGTCCGGCGGGGGCTCGGGCCCTGCCCCGGTTGCGCCACGCGCCGATCGGCCGGGACCGGGACATCGCCAGCGTCATCGAGCGCGTGCAGAGCTCGCCGCTCGTCACCGTGGCCGGGCCCGGCGGCATCGGCAAGACCACCGTCGCCCTCGCCGTGGCCGGCCGCCTGCAGGGCGACCACGCGGACGGCGCCGTGTTCGTCGACCTCAGCCCGGTGCCGCCACGCGCCGACATCACGCGGGCGGTCGCCGAGGCCGCGGGCGTCGAGGGCACCGCGGCCGACACGATCGAGCAGGTGGCCGACCACCTGGCCTCCCGGCCGGTGCTGGTCGTGCTGGACAACTGCGAGCACGTCCTCGAGCACGCGGCCCGGCTCGCCGACCGCACGCTGGCGGGCAGCGACACCGCCCGGATCCTCGCTACCAGCCGCGAGCCCCTCGGCGTCGCCGGCGAGCACGTGTGGCCGCTGGGCCCCCTGCACGACGAGGGCCCGGCCCTGTTCGTCGAGCGGGCCCGGGCCGCCGAGCCCCGGGGCCACTGGGACCCGGGCGATCCCGCGGTGGTCGAGCTGTGCCGGCGCCTCGACGACGTGCCGCTGGCGCTGGAGCTGGCCGCCGGGCAGCTCCGCCGCTTCGATCTGGCCGAGCTGACCCGCCGGCTCGACGACCGGCTCGGCCTGCTGGCCGGGCGCCCCACAGGCGACGGGCGCCACACCACCATGGAGACGGCGATCGACTGGAGCTACCAGTTGCTCGAAGAGGCGGAGCAGGCGCTGCTGCGCCACCTCAGCGTGTTCCCCGCCTCCTTCACCCTGCGTTCGGTCGAGGCCACCGCACCCGCGCCGGCGGGCGCCGCCGTCGACCAGGTGTTCGGCAACCTGGTGGACAAGAGCCTGGTCGTGCGTCAGCCCGGCTCCGGGCGCTACCGGCTGCTGGAGACCATCCGGGTCTTCGCCCGCGACCGGCTGGTGGAGGCGGGGGAGGCCACCGCCGCGTTCGAGCGCCACCGCCGGCACGTGCGGGACCGGGCCGCCGCCTCGTCGCGCCTGGACCGCTGGCTGTCCGCCCGGCGCGCCGCGACCTTCCGGGCCGACCTGGACGACGCCCGCCAGGCGTTCCGCCAGAGCCTGGACCAGGGCGAGGCCGGCGATGCGGTCGAGATCGCGGTGGGCGCCTCGTTCCTGTGGCGCAACGCGATCGGGTGTGCGGAGGGCGACTCGTGGATCGCCGAGCTGTCCCGGCTCGACCTGGCGCCCGAGGACCAGCTGTGGCTGCACATCCTGCGCTCCGACGTGGGCCAGGGCCGCGGCGATCCCGTCCAGATGTTCGCCGCGCCGGCGGAGGAGGGCGGTCTGATGGACGGCGACGACCCGGCCGGGTCCTGCCTGATCTCCCACTACTGGGCGCTGGCCCGGCTGACCGATCCCGACGGCGCCCGGCCCCGCTTCCACCGGGCGCTGGAGCTCGCCCGGCGGTCGGGCGACACCCGGCTCGTCACGCTGGTCGAGACGTTCCTCAGCGTGGCCGACATCGGGGCCGGGGACGACGACGCCGCCCGGGAGGCGCACGCCCGGCTGGCCGGGCAGGTGTCGGAGGACGGCTACGACAACTTCATCCTCAACTGGGCCGGCTGGATGCTCGGCCTGGCCGAGCGGGACGCGGGCAGCGCCCGGCGCTGGATCAGCCGTCAGCACGACTACCTCGACCGCACCGGCATCGTCGAGACCTGGATCACGTCCTTCTCCACCGCCATGTGCGACGTGGCGGAGGGTAACGACGTGGCACCCCAGCTGCGGCACACGCTGGACCTCGCCGACCGGGAGGGCTACCGGGCGGACGCCGACTGCGTGCTGGTCCTCGCCTACGCCGCCATCTGCGCCGACGAGCCCGGGGAGGCGGCCGAGCTCGCAGGCACCGCGACCCACGGCCGGATCAACGCGACCGCCCACTACGCGCTCTACACCACGGTCCTCGACCGTGCGCTCCGGCGCCAGCTCGACGCCGGCGCCCGGGCCGCGGCCGCGGCCCGGGGCCGCGCCCGCACTCCGGCAGAGGTGCTGGCCGGCCACGGCATCACCCGCTCCGTCGCCTCACCTCGCCGCGACTGACGATCAGCCGGCCACGATCGTGGCGGCGAGCGCCAGGCGATGGTCCTTCGTCCACGGCGGCCCCAGCCTCGCCCGCGGGCCGTCGAGGACGTCGCCGGCCCGGTCGCCCAGCTTGCCGGCCGCCTGGGCCAGGACGTCCTTTGCCACGTAGAGGTGCACGTCCCAGCCCCTCGCCCGGGCGGCGTCGGAGAGCAGCTGGCGGTACATCACGGCGTCGGCACGCGCCTCGTAGGGCGAGCGCCGCTGCACGGCGATGTCGTCGGGGAAGTCCGGCGGCCAGGTCCGCATCGAGATGGAGACGACCGGCTCGGGGAGGTCGGCCGCGAGCTCGTCCAGCGCCGCCGCCGTCGCCCGGGCCACCGACGCCCGCACCTCGGCGACCAGCGCGGCCGTGCCGGCGACGTCCAGCCGCCCGCGGTCGTAGTGGATCGGGGCCGGCGTCACACCCGGCTCGACCAGCTCGATCCTCCGGCGGTCCACGACCTCGTGGTCGTCCGACGCCGTCACCGCCACCGCCCAGCCGAAGTGATCGGCGATGCCCACACGCATGTCTCCCAGTATCCCCGCACGCCCACCTCGGGACGTGCGGCCGGACCTACAGCCCTGGATGCCCGCGGCGAGGACTGCGTAGGTTCGGGCTCCATGAGCGAGCAGGCCCGGGACTGGTTCGAGTGGAACGGCCGCCGCCTCGCCTACGAGGCGTACGGAGAGGGCGACCGGACCGTCGTGCTGTTGCACGGCCTGCTGATGGACGCCCGGATCAACCGGGGGCTGGCCGGGAAGCTCGCCGGCGGCGGGTACCGGGTCGTGCTGCTCGACCTGCTCGGGCACGGCGCCAGCGACAAGCCCGACCACGCGGCGGAGTACCGGATCGACGTCTACGCCGACCAGGTCCTCGCGCTGCTGGACCACCTGGGGCTCGACCGGGTGGTCGTCGGCGGGCTGTCGCTGGGGGCCAACGTGTCGTTGCACCTGGCGGCCCACCATCCCGAGCGGGTGCTCGGCCTGGTGCTGGAGATGCCGGTGCTGGAGCGGGCCGTACCGGCCGCGGCGCTCACGTTCGTGCCTGCCCTGCTGCTGGTGCACTTCGCGGAACCGGTGGCTCGGGTCGTGAGCTCCCTGACGGCCCGGGTCGGCCGCGTCCTGCCCGATCGCATCGCCGGCCTCCTGGCCCCACTGGCATCGCCGCCGGCGGCCACGACCGCGGTGCTGCACGGGATCCTGGTCGGACCGACGGTGCCCACCGTCGAGGAGCGCCGCAGCGTCCGAGCCCCGGCGCTGGTCCTCGGCCACCACGCCGACCTCATCCACCCCTTCGACGACGCCGCGGCCCTCGTGCGCGTGCTGCCCCACGGCCGGCTCGTGGAGGCGCGCAGCATCATGGAGCTGCGGCTGCGCCCGCGCCGGCTGACGGGCCAGATCGAGCAGTTCCTGGCCGAGGTGTGGGACCCGGAGCTCGGCTCCGCCGGGTCGGCGGCCTAAGGCCGAACGTCCTCGACCACCGCCTGCACCGTCACCGTCGCGCCCTCGGGCGCAGTCGGGACCAGGGTGCCTTCGACGCGCCGGCCGTCGACGACGAGGTGGGACACGCGTCCGCTCCCACCGGACGGCTTGTCCACGGTGATGTCGTAGGTCGCACCGCGGAAGCGCCGGGTGGCGCGGAAGCCGGGCCAGCCGGCGGGGAGGCACGGGTCGACGCGCAGCCCGTCGTAGTCGGGGCGGATGCCGAGGATCCACTGCGTGATCGCCACGAGGTTCCAGGCCGCGGTCCCGGTGAGCCACGAGTTCCGCGCCTCGCCGGGGGTGGCCGCGTCCCTGCCGGCGATCATCTGCGCGTAGACGTAGGGCTCGCAGCGGTGCCGGTCGCTCATGGACTCGCGGGCCGAGGGGTTGATACGCAGGTAGTAGTCGAGCGCCCGGTCGCCCCGCCCGGCGAGCGTCTCGGCGATCATGACCCACGGGTTGGTGTGGCAGAAGACGCCGCCGTTCTCCTTGTAGCCGGGCGGGTACGAGCTGATCTCGCCCAGCTCGATGTGGTAGCGGGTGTAGGCGGGCTGGACCAGCAGGATGCCGTCGGGGGTCGCGAGGTGGGTGGCGACGGAGTCGAGCGCGGTGACGGCCGTGCCGTCGTCGAGGCCGATGCCGGCGAGCACGCACATGCCCTGGGGCTCGATGTAGATCCGGCCCTCCTCGTTGGCGGCGGCGCCGACCGGGTCGCCGTAGTGGTCGTAGGCCCGACGGAACCAGGCGCCGTCCCAGCCGTGGGCGAGGACCGTGGCGTCCATCGCGTCCGCTTCCCGGCGCCGGCGGGCCGCGTCGTCGGGCCGGCCCCGGTGGTCGTCCAGGGCGGCCATGTCGCGGGCGGCCAGGGTGAACAGCCCGCCGATGAACACCGATTCGGCCACCCCGTCCGCCTTGTTCTCGGCCGTCTGGAACGCCTCGTCCGGCGACTCGGAGAAGGCGTTGAGGTTGAGGCAGTCGTTCCAGTCGGCCCGCCCGATGAGCGGCAGGCCGTGGGGCCCGAGCCGGTCGAGCGTGTAGCCCAGCGCCCGGTCGAGGTGGTCGAGGAGTGGCGCCTCCGATCCGGGCTCGTTGGCGTAGGGGACCAGCTCGTCGAGGATGCCGAGGTCGTCGGTCTCCCGCACGTAGGCGGTGACGGCCAGGACCAGCCAGAGCGGATCGTCGTTGAACCCGGAGCCGATGTCGTCGTTCCCGGTCTTCGTCAGCGGCTGGTACTGGTGGTAGGCGCCGCCGCTCGGGAGCTGCGTGGAGGCGATGTCGAGGATCCGCTCGCGCGCCCGCTCGGGGATCATGTGGACGAACCCCAGCAGGTCCTGGTTCGAGTCGCGGAAGCCCATGCCCCGCCCGATGCCGGACTCGAACGACGAGGCAGACCGGGACAGGTTGAACGTGACCATGCACTGGTAGGTGTTCCACACGTTCACCATGCGGTCGACGTGCACGTCCGGGGTCGCGACCTGGAGCGATCCGAGCAGCTCATGCCAGTGGGCCTGCAGCCGCTCCAGGGCCGCGTCGACCTCGGCGGGCTGGCGGTAGCGGTCGATGACCGGCTGCACGCTCCGCTTGTCCAGCGTGCCCGAGCCGGGCGGGTGGAACTTGGCGCCGGTCGGGTTCTCCGCGTAGCCGAGGACGAAGACGACCTCGCGGGTCTCCCCGGGCGGGATGGACAGCACGACGTGATGCGAACCGCACGGCGCCCACCCGTGGGCGATCGAGTCACCCGAGCGGCCCGCCACGACGGCCTGGGGCCGTTCCCAGCCGCCGTAGGGTCCGAGGAAGACATCGCGCTGCGTGTCGAAGCCGGCCACCGGTTCGGAGCAGGCGAAGTAGGCGAAGTGGTTGCGCCGTTCCCGGTACTCGGTCACGTGGTAGATCACGCCGTCCACCACCTCGACCTCGCCGGTCGAGAAGTTGCGCTGGAAGTTGGTGGCGTCGTCCCAGGCGTCCCACAGGCAGAACTCGACGGCGCTGAACAGCGACAGGTCGGCGGTGGCGGGGCGCCGGTTGGTGATGCGGGTGCGCCAGACCTCGAGCGTCTCGCCCAGCGGCACGAAGTAGAGGGTCTCGGCGTCGATGCCCGCCCGGCTGCCGCCGATCACCGTGTAGCCCAGGCCGTGGCGGCAGCGGTAGTCGTCGATCTCGGCCCGGACCGGCTGCCACGACGGCGACCACAGCTCACCGCTCTCGCGGTCGCGCAGGTAGAGGTAGCGCCCGCCCACGTCGGCCGGGACGTTGTTGTACCGGTAGCGGGTGATGCGCCGGAGTCGGGCGTCCCGGTAGAACGAGTAGCCGCCCGCGGTGTTGGAGATGATCCCGTAGTAGCTCTCGCTGCCGAGGTAGTTGATCCATGGCAGCGGGGTGTCGGGGCGGGTGATGACGTACTCGTGGGCGGCGTCGTCGAAGTGACCGAACGTCGTCAAACCGTTCTCCGGTGCTGGGGGAGCCCAGCCGGCCACCGGTGGGGGCCCGCGGGGCGGGGGATGGTGGGCGACGATAGTGGCTGCTAGGTGACCATCTTGCGGACCACCCAGCGGTTCTTGCCGATGGGACGGACGCGCTCGAACCCCTGGGCCTCGAACATCTCGATCGTGCCGTTGTGGATGAAGCCGGACGAGACCGGGCGCCCGTCCATGGCGTCGGGGTAGCTCTCGACCGTCCCACCGCCCAGCCGTGCGATCTCCTCCAGCGCCCCGGCGAGCGCCGCGGTCGCGACGCCCTGGTGGCGGTGGCGCGGGTCGGAGAAGAAGCACGTGATCCGCCAGTCCGGCAGGGCGTCGAGGCCCTCGAGGTACGCCTTGCGGTTCTTGATCTGGGGGAGCTCGTCGGGCGACCCGAACTGGCACCAGCCGACGCAGGCGGCCCCGTCGTAGGCCAGCGCGGCGTGGGCCTGTCCCGACCGGACGCGCAGCTCCTTCGCCGCCCGGTTCTGCGCCGGGCTCTTGTGCCGATCGGCCTCGGGGTGGAAGGCCATGCACCAGCAACCGCCCCACACGCCGTTGTTGGCCTCGACCAGCCGGGCGAAGTCCGGCCACGTCCCGCTGTCCAATGGCCTCGTGCTGTAGTCCGGCATCGCCGCCTCCCAGCGTCGACCGCCCCGGCGCGATGTTAAGGGGGCGGGGACGGTGCCGGACGCGTCCTAATCTCGGCGGGTGGCGCAGGGGGCTCAAGCGGGCGGCTGGTTGTCGGGGCTGGTGTGATCGACGACGTCGGTGTCGACCGGCGGGCCGCGCTCCTGGCGCGGGGCCTGCGCCTGGAGTACGCCACGCTGGGTTGGAACGTCGTGGAGATCGGCTTCCTGGTCTACGCGGCCGCCGCGGCCCGGTCGGTGGCGCTCGCGGGCTTCGCCCTGGACTCCTGCATCGAGATCTTCGCCTCGCTCGTGGTGGTCGGCCAGCTTCGGGGCGATGCGACCCCCGAGCACGAGCGCCGGGCACTGCGGCGCATCGGCGTCGCGTTCTTCCTGCTGGCGCTGTACGTCACCGCCCAGGCGGCGCTCACCCTGGCCCTCGGCATCCGGCCCGACCCGTCGCCGCTCGGCACCGCCTGGCTGGCGGTCACCTGCGTCGTCATGCTCGGCCTGGCCGCCGGCAAGGCCCGCACCGGCGCCGAGCTCGGCCATGCGGTGCTGCAGGCCGAAGCCAAGGTGACCCTGATCGACGGCGCCCTGGCCGCGGCGATCCTCCTCGGCCTCGCGCTCAACGCGATCGCCGGCTGGTGGTGGGCCGACGTCGCCGCGGGCGCGGTCCTGGTGGCCTACGGCCTGCGCGAGGGGCGAGACCACCTCCAGGCCGCCACGCCGTCGGCTCCCGGCTAGCCGAAGGAGCTCACGTGGCGGGGTGTGAGCGTGAGGATGACGCGGCCGTCGGTGGGGAACTCCTCCGGCTGGGACCCATAGCGGTGGGCGACCTGGGTGAAGAAGGCCAGATCGGCGTCGTCTTCGAGGGCGACGTCGCCCCGGATCTCCAGCGTGCGGTAGGGGTTGGCCGGGTCGAGCAGGAACAGCGTGGCCTGGGGCCGCGCCGCCACGTTGCGGTACTTCTGGCGGGAGCGGAGCGCCGACATGCGGACGACGTCGCCGTCCCGCACGTACCAGATCGCGGTGACCTGGGGGCGGCCGTCGGGCCCGATCGTGCTGAGCGTGGCGACGCCGGCCGCGTCCAGCAGGTCGGCGTGGCTGTCGGGGATGGTCGGCGCGGCTGGCATGGCGTCCTTTCTACCGGGTGGCGTTCACCCGGACCCGTCCGGGCGCGGCCCCAAGGCCTGGGACAGCAGCGCGCTGAGGGGGAGGCCGGCGGCGGTGCCGGGGCTGTCCCGGGCCACCGCCCGCCAGTCCTGGCCGGGGGAGGTCACGGACCAACCGCCGGTGATGCGCGTGTCGGCCGGTCCGTAGACCATCGGGAAGTGGGGGAGCTCCAGGTCGAGCCGGCCGACCAGCGCCTCCAGCCCGCCGCGCAGGGTCGCCACCGGGTCCCCGAACCGCTCCGCCCACGCGGCTTCCGTGCGGTCCAGAGCCGCACGACGACCGCGCTCATCGGCCGCGTCACCGGGGGCGGTGAGACGCAGCGATGCCTGGCGGGCACCCGCGCTCCGGTCGACCACCAGCAGTCCCCGGGACTCACCGGTCCCGACCAGCGCCCGCATCCCTACTGGACCATTCGCCCGGTACGGAGCAGGGACTCCTCCGCCTCGGCGGCGATGACGGCGACCAGGTCGGCGGCCGGTGCCAGGTCGGTGATGAGGTCGAGCGCCTCGCCGGCCCAGACCGGGACGGCGGACAGGTCGCCGCGGTCGGCGGCGGCCCGGTACTCCGCTCTGGCCTGCGCGGACGTGTGGAGCTCGGATTCCCGGTCTCGCCAGCGGTCGAGAAAGGCGTTGCGCAGGGTGCGGGCCGTGTAGCGCTCCGGCCAGGCCGAGCCGCGGGCGATGTCGAGGACCCGGTTGCGCTCGGTGTCCTCGCCGCGGCCCTCGATGATGGCCTTGGCCACCTCGGGGGCGACCAGGGCTTCG
>JBKPRS010000335.1:0-4128 GCA_046734695.1 Actinomycetota bacterium
CGCACCCGCTCGACTCGCCGCCACCGCCACCGCCACGTTTGGCGCGCCCGGCAGGGTGGAGACGAGGACACCGAACTTCTCCAAGTGATGACCTCGCTACGCTGAGGCGCGGAATCCTCCAAACTGACCACGGTCAGCGCAAATTGTCAACGGTCGGTGAGATTCGCCTTCGTCACACCGTGCGTAGTCGCGACGAGTGGCGCGCCACGGCGCGCGATCAAATGGTCGTCATGAACCTGCAATCAATCGGCCGGGTCGCGTCCCCGCTCACCGACCGGTCCGCAGCGCCCCGCCAGGGCTTCGAAGGATCGCCCGAAGTGTGGATCGAGATCGTGCCCGAAGTGGCCGAGGGGCTCGACGGCATCGCGGCCGGCCAGCGCGTGATCGTGCTCACCTGGCTCGACCGCGCCGACCGCGCCGTGCTGCGGACGCGGCCGCGCGACGACCCCGACCGACCCGAGCTCGGCGTGTTCGCCACGCGCTCACCCGACCGGCCTAACCCCATCGGCCTGCACCTGGTCGAGGTCGTCGAGGTGGACGGCGCGCGCCTGCGCGTGCGCGACCTGGAGGCGCTCGACGGCACGCCGGTCGTCGACATCAAGCCGCAGATCCACGGCGTGCCCGACGGCTGACCGTCTGATCAGCGCACGAACGTGAAGAAGGTCGTGCCCGGGTAGAGCGGCGCGGGTGTCCCCGTGAACTCGGTGGCGCCCACCCCGAAGCTGACGCGCGCGGGTGTGACCAGCGCCCGCGCCTCGAAGCCCGCGGCCGTGAACCAGTCCTGGATCGTGTGCACGAGATCGTCCTCGCGCTGGCCGCGGGTCCAGATCACCGTCGCGCCCGGCGCGCACAGCGCGGGCAGGAACTCGACCGTCGCGCGGATGTCCTCGTCGGTCACGTTGCCGAAGATGCCGCACGCCAGCACGAGGTCCGCGGGCGCGGCGCCGAGGTACGCGTCGCTGCGCCCCGCGTCGCCCTCCACCACCTCGATGCCGTCGAGGCCCGCGCCCGCGATCGTGGCGCGGGCCGCCGCGACGTTGGCCGGGTCCAGCTCCACGAGCCGTCCGACCAGGTCACCGCCGCGCCGGTGGCGGCGCGCCACGGTGAGCACGTCGCGGCCCTGGCCCGCGCACATGCTCACGAACCGGACCGGACCGGGCGGCGCCTCGTCCAGGGCCGCGGCGATCAGGTCCTGGACCACCAGCAGCCGCAGGTGCAGGGACGAGCCGGGATGGTCGTAGTCGTCGTGCCAGGCCAGGTAGTCACGCATCGGCGTAGGACTCGGTGACCAGGTCCGCCAGCGCGTCGTCGAAGTCCTCGGGGCCGGTCACGTTGGCGATGTGGTAGTAGCGGCCGTTCCACTGCATGACCTTGCGGACGATGGTCCGGTGGCTGGCCCGGCGGTGCAGCGGGAACGACATCGCCACCCAGCGCTCCATGGGCCGCAGCTCCATCCAGCTTCCCTCGCGCTTGACGAAGATCCCGACCGACACCGGCTCGATGTGCACCGGTCCCAGCGTGTTCACGTGCGCCATCACCGCGTCGAACACCGGGCGCTCGTGCGGCGGTCCGGTGGAGAAGTAGTCGTCCAGCGTCATGGCCGGGGCGCACTCGTGGGACTGGCGCGTGCGCCGGAACTGGCGGCCGCACTCCGGGCAGGTCCAGGGCATCAGCGCAGGATCCAGCGCTGCAGGCGCGGGACGGCCCGGTCGATCAGGCGCCCGTAGACCCGGGCGAACACCGGACGGGCCACGCCGGCGAGCGGGCCCTCCAGGCTGGCCGCGAACGTGATCGTGGTCAGGTCGTCGCCCGCGGCCTCGAAGCGGTGGTCGTAGAGGATGTGGACGCCCGGCAGCCCGCCCCGCCACACCCAGCCCGAGGGTGGGTCCCACGAGGTCATCCGGAACGTGTTGCGGCCCAGGTAGCGGATGTGCAGCGCCCCGGCCGACGCCGGTCCCAACGGGCCCGGGGGCGAGACCGTCACGGTCTTGAGGTGGGGCGCCCACTCCGGCCAGCGCTCGATCTCGGCCAGGCGGTCCCACGCCACGCGCAGCGGGACCGCCACGTCGAAGGTGCGTCGCACGGCGACTCGTGCCATCTCATGCAGCCTGACCCGCGCGTCGTGGTCCCCGCCAGCCGGACCCCATCCCTCGTCAGCGGACCCGGCCCGCGAGCACCGCGTCCAGGTCGTAGCGGACCGGCCGGTCCAGCTGCTCGTAGCCGCAGGACTCGGGGTCGCGGTCGGGCCGCCAGCGCACGAATTGGGCGGTGTGGCGGAACCGGAAGCCCTCCATGTAGTCGTAGCGGACCTCGACCACCCGCTCGGGCCGAAGCGGCACGAACGACATGTCCTGGCGCCCGTTCCAGCGGGTGCCCTCGCCCCGGGCCCCGCGCTGGGTGAACGCCTCGGCCGCCCAGTGCCACGGGTGGTGCTCGAAGTCGGTGACCAGTGGTTGCAGCTCGACGTACAGGCGGCGGCGCACGTCCATGGGGAACGCGCCCACGACCCCTACCGACACCAGCGTCGGCCCATCGCTCTCGCCGCGGAACTCGTCGGGGATGCCCGCCTCCGCGCCGTCGTCGTAGAGGCCCAGCAGCAGCGATCCGACCGCCTCGCCGGTGCTGCGGTGCACCCGGTAGCCGGCGACGACGCAGTCGGCGGTGCGCACGTGCTTGATCTTGGCCATGACCCGCTTGTTGGGCTGGTAGGTGACGTCGCCCGGCTTGGCGATGAGGCCGTCGAGGCCGGCGCCCTCGAACAGCTCGAACCAGCGCTGGGCCACCTCCGGGTCCTCGGTGATGGGCGTGAGGTGGACCGGCGCGGCCGCGTCCGCCAGCGCCCGCTCCAGCGCGGCGCGCCGATCCCGGAACGGCCTTCCGGTCAGGTCGTCGTCGCCCAGGGCCAGCAGGTCGAAGGCGACGAAGCTGGCCGGGGTGCGCTCGGCCAGCATCCGCACCCGGCTGGCGGCCGGGTGGATCCGCTGTTGCAGCGCCCAGAAGTCGAGGCCCTCGTGCTCGGCCCCGGCCACCACGATCTCGCCGTCCACCACGCAGCGCTCGGGGAGGCTGGCCCGGAAGGCGACGACCAGCTCCGGGAAGTAGCGGGTCATGTGGCGCTCGTTGCGGCTGCCGATCTCGACCTCGTCGCCGTCGCGGAACACGATCGAGCGGAAGCCGTCCCACTTGGGCTCGTAGTAGTGCCCGGGAGGGATGGCCCCCACCGGCTTGGCCAGCATGGGGGCGACCGGGGGCATCACGGGAAGTCGCACCGATCCCATCGTGGTGCGTGGCGTAGCGTCACGTCATGTTGTCCACGCCGTGTCACGTCTGTGGGGAGGCGATCGAGGGCGAGGACCTCACTGCGGTGGGGGAGGCCGGGCTGGCCCATGCCCGGGCTCGGCACCCGGACGAGGTTCCCTACCCGGACATGGCGGTGCGCAACTACTACGAGGGCCAAGCCCGGATGACCGGCGGGTCCGAGCGCCTGGCGGAGATCGGCGAGGTCGAGATCCACCCCGTCACCGAGGACCGGCTCGACGACTGGCTGGCGTTCTTCGACTTCGACGCCATGGTCGGGGTGGCCGAGAACTCGGCGTGCTACTGCCTGGAGCCCCACGAATGGGACCCCCACCAGCCACCGCCCGAGCTGCGCAACTGGCGGGAACGCCGCGAGGAGATGGTCGGCCTGTTCCGGGCGGGCAAGGCGTTCGGCTACCTGGCCTACGTGGACGGGCGCCCGGCCGGCTGGGTCAACGCCTCCCGGCGGGGCGACACCGCGCTGTTCCGGCGGGGCGACGCCGGCGATGACCGGACGGTGGCCGTGGCCTGCTTCGCCATCGCCCCGCCCTACCGGCGCCACGGCCTGGCCCAGCGGCTGCTGGAGCGGGTCATCGCCGACGCCCCCGACCGCGGCCTGGACGCGGTCGAGGCTTACCCGCCCAACTCCGACGCGGCGGGCGAGCGCAACTTCCGCGGCAGCCGGAAGATGTACGACGCCAGCGGGTTCAGCGAGGTCAAGGTGCGCTCCCGGGACACCGTCGTGCGCCGCCCGGCCCGCCCCGCGGGGGCGTAGGCGTGGTGCCCCGCCGGCGCCTGTTGTTCCGCTGCCAGGGCGGCCCCTCGCACAGC
>JBKPRS010000336.1:0-11955 GCA_046734695.1 Actinomycetota bacterium
GTCGAGAACTTGAAGCCCTTCGTGTAGTCGAACTTCTCGACCGCACGCATGAGCCCCATGTTCCCCTCCTGGATCAGGTCGAGGAACTGCATGCCGCGCCCGACGTAGCGCTTGGCGATCGACACGACCAGCCGCAGGTTGGCCTGGATCAGTGCGCTCTTCGCGTCGTCGCCGTCGTCGGCCAGGGCTTGGAGGCGGCGGGACTCGTCGGCCGGCAGGTCGCCCAGCGAGCCGGCGGCGTCGAGGTCGGCCAGGTGCTCGGACGCCTCGGCGCCGGCCTCGATGCGCTTGGCCAGGTCGACCTCCTCGGCCGCCACCAGCAGCGGCACGCGGCCGATCTCCCGCAGGTACATGCGCACCGGATCGGACGTGCCGCCGCCGCGCTCGGCAGCGCGGTCGGCGTTGAGCCGGGTGCGGCGGCGCATCGTGGCCGACAGGCGGCGGAGGTGGGCCCGCTCGGGCCCGCGGGCCAGGGCCTCGGGGGCGAACATCACGACCGTGGGCGTGGCGTCGTCGACCACGAGGTCGGCGCCCGGCAGCAGCGAGGCGTCGGACACGCCGATGGCGGCCTCCACCGGATGGGTGAGATCCAGGTCCTCGGTCTCCTCCACCACGATCCCCTCCGCGGCGCACCGCCGGTAGATCTCCGCCAGGACCTCGGGGGTCATCTCCACGTGCGCCAGGGCCCGGACGAGGTCGTGCTGCGTCAGACGACCGGACTCGCGGGCGTGCTCGACCAGGCGCGAGAGCTCGTCTTCCGCCGAGCCGTTCCATGCGTCGAGCGCCGATGGCACGTGAGTCAAGCCCCCTTCCGGTCCCGATGTTCAAGCCAGGCTAGCAATCTGTTGGCCGACTCGGTTGCCGTTTGGCTACTCCGCAGGCCGTCGATGATGCGCCCCAGCGTGGTCGCGTCGGTCAGCGCCTGCGTGCCGTCGGCGGCGGTGGCCGACGCCAACCGGACCGTGTTGAGCTCGCGCCGGGCCACCTCCCTGCACAGCAGCCGCACGGCCTCGAACGGCTCGGACGACGGCTCGTCGACCATCAACCGGGCCAGCAGGTCCGCGACCGCCGGTGGGGCCGACGCCATCGCCTCGGCGTGGGTGTCCGACGCGAGCAGCGCCTCGTAGGTCCCCAGCAGCACCGGGTCGTCGAACAGCGCGGCGTCGAGCCATCGGCCCACCGACTCGGGATCGTGCACCGCGTGGCGCAGCACCTCCAGCGCCGGGCCCTCCCGCGGCGCCGGGTGGCGCCCGTTGACCCCGCGCTCGGCGCCGCCCTCGCCGGGGGCGCCACCGTCGGGCCGGTTCCCGATCACCCGGCCGCCCTCGGGCGCCCACGGCCCGCCCTCGCCCCGCACCGGCGACGACGATGACGAGGACGAGGAAGGCGCCCGCCGCGCCGCGGGCCGGGCCAGCACGCGCGCCAACTGCTCGCGCAACCGGGCCGGCTCGATGCGACAGTGCGACGCCACGTCCATCACGTACTGGTCGCGCACCAGGTCCGTGGGGTGCTCGGCCACGATCTCGAGCGCCCGCTCGGCGGCCCGGGCGCGCCCCTCGTTCGAGGACAGGTCGGCGGCGGCGAAGGCCCGGTCCAGCCGGAAGCGCAGGAACGGCGTGGCGCCCTCCACCGCGGCGGCCAGCCGGGACGGGTCGGCCAGGGCGACGTCGCCCGGGTCCTGGCCCGGGGGCAGGTCGGCCACCGCCACCTCGACCTCGTGCTCGCGCTCCCAGCGGTAGAAGCGCTCGGCCGCGGCCTGCCCGGCGCTGTCGGCGTCGAACGCCAGGACCAGCCGGCGCGCCGCGAACCGGCCCAGCAGCCGCACGTGGTCGTCGGTCAGGGCGGTGCCGCAGGTGGCGACGGCCAGCGGGACGCCTGCGCGGTGGAAGCCGATGACGTCGGTGTAGCCCTCGCAGATCACCGCGGTGCCGGCGGTGACGATGGCGGCCTTGGCCCGCTCGAGCCCGTAGAGCACCTTGGACTTGTTGTAGAGCGGGGTCTCGGTGGTGTTCTTGTACTTGCCCTGGTTCCCGGGCCCCTCACCCCCGGGCAGGATGCGCCCGCCGAAGCTGACCGGATCGCCGCGGTCGTCGTAGATGGGGAACAGGATCCGGGCCCGGAAGTGGTCCTGGAGCCGCCCCCGGCTGTTGCGCCGGGCCAGCCCGGTGCCGGTGGCAAGGTCGTCGTCGAGCCGCAGCGCCCGGGTCAGCTCGTCCCACGAATCGGGCGCCCAGCCGATCCCGAACTCCCGCACGACCGAGCCGTCGAGGCCCCGGGCCCGCAGGTAGGAGCGGGCGGCGCCGGCGTCGGCCCCGGACAGCAGCCGCTCGTGGTACCAGGCCGCGGCCTTGGCCACGGTGTCGACCAACCGGGCGCGCCGCTTGCGGCCCTCGCCCGCGTCGGCGTCGGTGTAGTGCAGCGTGATGTTGGCCTTGGCCGCCAGCCGCTCGACCGCGCCCACGAAGTCGAGCTGCTCCTTCTCCCGCACGAAGGTGATCACGTCGCCGCTCGCGTGGCAGCCGTAGCAGTAGTACAGGTTCTCCTCGGCGTTGACCGAGAACGACGGCGTGCGCTCCGAGTGGAACGGGCAGAGCCCCGTCCAGCGCTGGCCCACCTTCCGCAGCGGGGTGTACTCGGTGACGATCTGCACGATGTCCGACGTTGTCCGCACCGTGGCAACGTCGTCGTCGTGGATTCCCATCGAGGCGAGGTTACCGGCGGGGGCGCTTCCCCTTGAGCTGCTCGACCATCTCGTCGCGCATCGCCTTCAGCTCCTCTTTGACCTCGTTCCTGGTCGCCTTGACGTCGGCGCCCCCGGAGCGAGCCTGGGCCTTGAACTCGTCCCGCATGCGGATCAGCTCCTCACGCAGGTAGCGCAGCTCCTCCTTGTGGGCGTCGAGGTGCTCGCGCCAGCCGCCCGACACCTCGCGGTCGTCGGCGGAGCGGGCCCGGAACTCGCGGGTGCGCTGGGCCGAGGCCCGGCGGGCCAGGCCGCGCACGCCCGGCCGGGCCAGGAGCTCCTCGTCGTACGCCGCCTGCGCCGCGGCCATGGTGGTGAGCAGCGTGGCCAGGGTCGTCCGCTCCTCGGGCGTGAGCGCCTTGAAGCCGGCGCGGGGGCCGTAGACGATCGCGACGGCGCGCTCCCGGGCGGCGATGCCCGCGTCGGTGAGCTGGACGGCCTTGATGCGGCGGTCGTGGGGAGCGACGCGCCGCTCGGCGAAGCCCCGGCCTTCGAGGCCGTCGACCACCACGGTGACGAACGAGGCGTCGCAGCCCCACCGGTCGGCCAGCTCCCGCATGGGGAGGGCGTCGCCGGCGTCGAGCTCGAGGAGGCCCTTGAGCATGGGCGGCGTGAGGCCCAGCTCGGCCGCCGTGTCGTGGAACACCGCCTGGTTCTCCGCGGAGAAGAACAGATCGGTCACGGCCTGGGAGATCAGCCGGGCGGCCTCCTCTTCGGTCACGCCTGAGATGTTACCCGCGCAAGCACTTCCTTGCGCAGATTCAACCTTTTAGCCGAAAAGAAGGTTGACTCAGATCAAGTATCTGGACCAGCATGGCGGCCATGGCATCCCCCACCCTGCATCACGCCCCCGCGGGCGTCACGGCGATATCCGTCGAGGGTCTCATCAAGAGCTTCGGCGACGTGCAGGCGCTCGCCGGAATCGACCTCGCCGTGCCCGCCGGGACCGTGTTCGGCCTGCTCGGGCCGAACGGCGCCGGCAAGACCACCGCGGTCCGCATCCTCACCACCATCCTCAACCCGGACGCCGGCCGGGCCGAGGTGCTCGGCATCGACGTCACCGCCAACCCCCAGGCGGTCCGCGAGCGCATCGGCCTGGCCGGCCAGTACGCGGCGGTGGACGAGAACCTGACCGGGCGGGAGAACCTCCGGCTCATGGGCCGGCTGACCCACCTCCCCCGCCGGTCGACCGGGGCCCGGGCCGACGAGCTGCTCGAACGCTTCGGGCTCGCCGACGCGGCCAACCGCCCGGCCAAGACCTACTCCGGTGGCATGCGTCGCCGGCTCGACCTGGCGGCCGCCCTGGTGCACCGGCCCACGGTCCTCTTCCTGGACGAGCCCACCACCGGGCTCGATCCGGCCAGCCGCAGCGACCTGTGGCAGGTCATCGAGGAGCTCGTGGCCGACGGCTCCACCGTCCTGCTCACCACCCAGTACCTGGAGGAGGCGGACCGGCTCGCCGACCGCCTCGCCGTCATCGACCACGGCCAGGTCATCGCCGAGGGCACGCCCGCCACGCTCAAGTCGGAGCTGGGCGGCACGGTGGTCACCGTGGCGATGCAGGACCCCGCGGTCGCGGCCCGGGCCGCCAGTGTCCTCACGACCTGGTTCAACAGCCGGCCCACCGTGAACGGCCACTCCCTCGAGATGACCGTCGACGACTCGGCCACCGTGGTCGAGGTCGTCCGGGTCCTCGACAACGCCGGCCTGCCGGTCACGAGCCTCGGCGTGCGTGAGCCGAGCCTCGACGACGTGTTCCTGACCCTCACCGGCCACCGGGCCGAGCCCGAAGACGCCGAGCCGGTCCCCGTCTCCGCCGCGCGAGGTGCCGCATGACCGCCACGACCTTCCCCACGAACGTCCCGAGCCCGACCCCCGCGCTCACCCCGTCGCTGACCCGGGGCCGCTGGAGCTACGCCGTGTCCGACGCGACCGCGGTCATGTGGCGCAACCTGCTCGCCTACGTGCGGCTGCCCGAGATGGCGGTGTTCTCGTCCATCCAGCCGATCATGTTCGTGCTGCTGTTCCGGTACGTGTTCGGCAACTCGATCGTCCTGGCCGACCCGTCGATCGCCTACGTCGACTACCTCATGCCGGGGATCATGGTGCAGACCGCGGTGTTCGGGGCCATGGCCACCGGCATCGGCCTGGCCGAGGACCTGCACAAGGGCCTCATCGAACGCTTCCGGTCGCTGCCCATGGCCCGGTCCGCGGTGCTGGCCGGCCGCACCATGGCCGACTCGGTGCGCAACGTGTTCGTGATGGCGCTGGTCACCGTGGTCGGCATGATGGTCGGCTTCCGCATCCACGACGGGCTGTTCCGTTACCTGTTCGCCGTCGCGCTGGTGATCCTGTTCGCCTTCGCGGTGTCCTGGATCACGGCGACCGTCGGGCTGGGCGCCCCCAACGCCGAGGCGGCGCAGGCGGCGATGTTCCCCCTGCTGTTCCCGCTGATCTTCGCCTCGTCCGCCTTCGTGGACACCTCGTTCATGCCGGGCTGGCTGCAGGCCTTCGCCAACCACCAGCCGGTCACCTATACGGTGAACGCCGCCCGTGACCTCGTGCTAGGCCTGCCCGCCGGCGCGGACGTGCTCGCCTCGATCGCCTGGTCCGTCGGCCTCGTGGCGGTGTTCGCCCCGCTGGCGGTGCGCCGCTACCGGCGAGCGGCCTGAGTCCCTGCCAAGCTGACCCGGCGATGACCACCTCGCCCGGGCCCATCTCCCCCACCCCCCGCCCGGTTGCGTCCTCGATCGACGAGCTCGTCGAGGGCGCCACCGGGCGCCGTGCGTTCCGCAACGACGACGGCAAGTCCGGCTCGTCCTTCGAGCGGCTGGAGATCGACGGCGAGCGCTACGTCCTCAAGACCATGCACGTCCACGACGACTGGCTGGCCCGCGGACTCGGCGACCTGGGCTGCCGCCAGGTGACCGTGTGGGCGGCGGGACTGCTCGACCTCTACCCGCCCTCGCTCGACCACACCGTGGTGGGCGCCGCCCGCGGCTTCGGGCCCGGCGGCTGGGGCGCGGCGCTGTTGATGCGCGACGTGGGCGAGCTCCTCGTCCCTGAGGGCGACGATCCGGTCCCCCCGGAACAGCACGCAGCGTTCGTCGACCACATGGCCGAGCTGGCGGCCCGGCTGTGGGGCTGGACCGACACGGTGGGCCTCACGCCGCCGTCGGTCCGCTGGAGCCTGTTCGGCGACGACATGCTGGCCTGCGAGCGCGAGCGGGGCTGGCCCGACGCGGTGCCGCCGATCGCGGCCCGGGGCTGGCGGGCCTTCGCCCAGCGGGCCCCGGGCGACATGCGCGACGCGGTGCGGGAGCTGCGGCGGGCGCCCTGGGTCCTCGCCGATGCGCAGGCCACCACGCCCTCGACCTTCCTGCACGGCGACTGGAAGATGGGCAACCTCGGCAGCCACCCCGATGGGCGCACCATCCTGCTCGACTGCGCCTACCCGGGCGAGGGCCCGGCCTGCAGCGAGCTGGGCTGGTACCTCGCCATCAACCGGTCCCGGCTGCCCGAGTCCAAGGAGGCGTCCATCGAGCGCTTCCGGGCCGCGCTGGAGCGCCACGGAGTCGACACGACGGCCTGGTGGGACCGCCAGCTGGACCTGTGCCTGCTCGGCATGCTGGTCCAGTTCGGCTGGGAGAAGGCGCTGGGCGACGACGCCGAGTTCGCCTGGTGGGTCGAGCGGGCCCGGGCGGGCGTGGCCCGGCTTTAGGGGACCCGCTCCTCGCTGCCCGCTTCGACTCCCGCCCCGCCGGCCAGCGCCGCGGCCGCCGCCTGCTCCCGTCGGTCCTTGCGGATCGACAGCACGATGGCCACGGTCAGGACCAGGGCGATCACCCCCAGGCTGACGTAGGTGGGGATGTGGTACCAGTACGAGATCAGCATCTTGACGCCGACGAAGGCCAGGATGATCGCCAGGCCCTCCTGCAGCAGGCTGAACTTGTCCCGCAGGTCGGCGAGGAGGAAGTAGAGCGCCCGCAGGCCGAGGATGGCGAAGGCGTTCGAGCTGAACACGATGAACTGCTCGCGGCTCACCGCCAGGATCGCCGGGATCGAGTCGACCGCGAACACCACGTCGCTGGTCTCCACCACGATCAGCACGGCCAGCAGCGGCGTGGCCAGCAGCTTGCCGGCGCGGCGCACCGTGAGGCGCTGGCCGTTGTACTCCGTGGTGGAGGGGATCACCCGGCGCAGCGCCCGCAACACCGGGTTCTTGTCCGGGTGGACCTCCTCGTCGTCGTGGCCGAGCATCCGCACCGCGGTGATGAGCAGCAGGCCACCGAACACGAACAGCATCCAGTCGAAGCGCTCGAGCAGCGTGATCCCGCCCAGGATGAACAGGAAGCGCAGCACGAGGGCGCCGAAGATGCCCCAGAACAGCACCCGGAACTGGTAGGCGCGCGGCACCGCGAAGTAGCTCATGATCAGCGCCCACACGAACACGTTGTCGACGCTGAGGCTCTTCTCGATCAGGTAGCCGGAGATGTACTCGGTGGCCGCCGGGCCGCCGTGCCAGAAGAACATCACCCCGGTGAAGGCCACGCCGATGCTGATCCAGACCGCCGACTCGATCGCGGCTTCCTTGGTGGTCGGCGCGTGCGGCCGGCGGTGGACGATCAGCAGGTCGCCGACGAGCAGCGCCGTGACGAAGGCCAGGAACGCGAACCAGGCCCACAACGGGACGTGGAAGCTCGCGAAATTGCCGTCCGACGATTTCTCGGACGCCAAAACGGCGAGGGAAGAGATCACCAGTTACCTCCGGCTGTATGCCACCTAGGACTTCCAGCCGAAGGTCTCGCCCGCCACACGGGCTGTGATCACCGGGCCGAGGCCGTCCTGACGATGATCACATCGGGGGCTACTCCCCTCCGGTCGATGCAGTGTACCTACCCGGTCTGCGGTCGCCGAACCTCGCGGAAAGTGGCACCGGCCGCGCGACTAGCGCGTGTCGGACGAGGTCGAGCCCACGATGGCCTGGGCGGCCGCCAGCCGGGCCACCGGGACCCGGAACGGCGAGCAGGACACGTAGTCGAGCCCGACCTTCTGGAAGAAGGCCACCGATGCCGGGTCACCGCCCTGCTCGCCGCACACGCCCAGCTTGAGCTTGCGGTTGGTCGAGCGGCCCCGCTCGACGGCCATCTCCACCAGGGCGCCCACGCCCCCGATGTCGACCGTCTCGAAGGGGTTGGCCCGCAACAGGCCCTTCTCCAGATAGGCGGGCATCAGCCGGGATTCCACATCGTCACGCGAGAACCCGAAGGTCATCTGGGTGAGGTCGTTGGTGCCGAAGCTGAAGAAGTCGGCCACCTCGGCGATCTCGTCGGCCCGCAGCGCGGCCCGCGGCGTCTCGATCATCGTGCCGATGGTGACGTCCAGCTTCCGGCGCGACCCCTTCATGGCCTCGGAGATGGCCTCGGTGACCCAGCTCCGGGCCTCCACCATCTCCGCCCGGCTGACCGTGAGCGGGATCATGATCTCGACCACAGGCTTGCCCCCGGCCTTGGACCGGTCGAGGGCCGCCTCCATGAGCGCACGCACCTGCATGGCATAGAGGCCGGGCTTGATGACCCCGAGGCGCACGCCCCGGGTGCCGAGCATGGGGTTCTGCTCGCTCCACAGGCGGGCGGCGGCCAGCAGCCGCTCCTCCTCCTTGCTCAGCGTGCCCGACGCCTCCTTGACGGCCAGATCCTCCACGCTGGGCAGGAACTCGTGCAGCGGCGGGTCCAGCAGGCGGATCGTGACGGGCAGGCCGTCCATCGCCTCGAGGATCTCGTAGAAGTCCTCGCGCTGGGCGGCCCGGAGCTTCTCCAGCGCCGCCGCCTCGCCGTCGGGGGTGTCGGACAGGATCATCTCCCGGACGATGGGCAGCCTGTCCTCGCCCAGGAACATGTGCTCGGTGCGGCACAGGCCGATGCCCTCGGCGCCCAGCTCGCGCGCCTTGGCGGCGTCGGCCCCGGTGTCGGCGTTGGCCCGCACGGCCAGCCGGGCGCGGCGGGGGTTGCGGCCGTGGCGGATGGTGTCCGCCCAGCCCAGCAGCGTCTCCAGCTCGGGCGGTGCGTCCGACGAGGCCAGCTCGACCTCGCCCAGCACCACCTGGCCCGTGGTGCCGTCGAGAGAGATGACGTCTCCCTCCTTCACGGTGACGCCCCCGGCGGTGAAGGACTTGCCGGAGATCTTCACGCTCTCGGCGCCGACCACGGCGGGGATCCCCCAGCCGCGGGCCACCACGGCCGCGTGGCTGACCAGGCCGCCGCGGGACGTCAGGATGCCCTCGGACGCCTGCATGCCGTGCACGTCCTCGGGCGAGGTCTCGTTGCGGATCAGGATGACCTTGGCGCCCCCGGCCGCGGCCTCGGCCGCGTCGTCGGCGGTGAAGTAGGCCTGCCCGACCGCCGCGCCGGGCGAGGCGGCCAGGCCCGTGGCGATGACCTGCACGTTCGACGAGGCGAACTGGGGGTGCAGGACCTGCTCGACGTGGTCCTCGGTGATGCGCTGCAGGGCCTCGGGCCGGGTGATCTTCCAGCCCCGGCGGCGCTGGTTGGTCATGTCGACCGCCATGCGCAGCGCGGCCCGGCCGGTGCGCTTTCCGACCCTGGTCTGCAGCATCCAGAGCTTGCCCTGGTCGATGGTGAACTCGGTGTCGCACATGTCCCGGTAGTGCGCCTCGAGCTTGGCGAAGATGGCGAGCAGCTCGTCCTTGATCCCCGGGAAGTGGTGACCGAGGTCGTCGAGGTTCTCGGTGTTGCGGATGCCGGCCACCACGTCCTCGCCCTGGGCGTTGACCAGGAAGTCGCCGTAGGGCTTGTCCTCGCCGGTGGCCGCGTTGCGGGTGAAGCCCACCCCGGTGCCCGACTCGTCGTCGCGGTTGCCGAATACCATGACCTGCACGTTCACCGCGGTGCCGAGGTCGTGGGGGATCTTCTCCCGCTCGCGGTAGGCCCGGGCCCGGGGGCTGTCCCACGAGGCGAACACGGCCTCGATGGCGCCCCGCAGCTGGCGCTGGGGGTCCTGGGGGAAGGCCTTGCCCGTGCGCTCCTTGACGTGCTTCTTGTAGATCACGCACAGGTCCCGCAGCGCCTCCGCCGGCAGGGCGGCGTCGCTGTCGACCTTGGCGTTGCGCTTGGCCCGGTCCAGCTCGGCGTCGAACTCCTCGCCGTCGAGGCGCAGCACGATGCGCGAGTAGAGGGCGATGAAGCGGCGGTAGGAGTCGTAGGCGAAGCGCTCGTCCGACGTGACCAGGGCCAGGCCCTTCACGCTGCGGTCGTTGAGGCCGAGATTGAGGACCGTGTCCATCATCCCGGGCATCGAGAACTTGGCGCCCGAGCGCACGCTCACGAGCAACGGGTCGGACGGATCGCCGAGGCGGCGCTTCATCGTCTTCTCGACCCGGCCGACGTGGCGCGAGACCTCGTCGGTGAGGCCCTTGGGCCAGCCGGAGCGCATGTGGTCACGGCAGGCGTCGGTGGTGATCGTGAACCCGGGGGGCACGGGCAGGCCCAGCACCGAGGTCATCTCGGCGAGGTTGGCGCCCTTGCCGCCCAACAGGTCCTTCATGTCCATCGGCGGCCGCGGATGGCGGTGATCGAAGGCGTAGACGTACGGCACGTTCCGACTCTACGCCCGTCCCCTAGCCACTTGGTCCGAAGCGTTCGACGCGAATGCGCTCGACGGGCACGCCCACGTCCACCAGGAGGCGGCTGGCCGCCTCCGCGAAGCCTGCGGACCCGCACAGGTAGGTCGTAGCGGCGGGGTCCGGGGCCGGGCGCAGGTCCTCGGCCGTGAGCCGCCCCGGGGGCCGGGCCTCACCGGGCGGCGCCTCCCGGGAGTAGATGATCCGGACCTCCGGGCCCGGCAGCTCGTGGGCGTAGTAGAGGTCGGCGGGCGAGCGCACGGACACGACCAGGCGCACCAGGTGCGACCGGTCGAGGCGCCGGGCCAGGCGCAGCATGGACATGAGCGGCACCAGCCCCGACCCGCCGCCCACCAGCAGCGCGGGCGCATCGGCGTCCCACACGAACCAGCCGCCGATCGGGCCGCGCACCTCCAGGTGGTCCCCGGCCTGGACGACCTCGTGCAGGTAGCCGGACACCTCGCCGTCGTCCAGCAGCTCGACCGTGAGGTCGATCTCGCCGCTGTCGTCGGGGGCCGACGCCACCGAGTACGAGCGCGAGGCGGTGTAGCCGTCGGGCGCGGTGAGGCGCACCACGTAGTGCTGCCCGGCCCGGAATGGGCTCGGGCGCTCCAGGGCGAGGCGGAAGGTCTTGGCCCGCTCGGTCTCCTGGCGCACCTCCACCGCGGTGGCGGTCTGCCAACCCGTGGCCCGGGGCGGCGGGGCGTCAGTCACCCTGGTAGCGCTGCTCGAGCCAAGGGTCGCCGCGGTCGTGGTAGCCGTTGCGCTCCCAGAACCCGGGGGTGTCCTCGGCCAGCAGCATCAGCCCCGACACCCACTTGGCGCTCTTCCAGAAGTAGAGGTGGGGCACCAGCAACCGGGCGGGGCCGCCGTGCTCGGCCGGCAGCGGGGCGCCGCCGTAGTCCCACACGACCCAGGCCTTGCCTCCGGTGACGTCGGCCAGGGGCAGGTTGGTGGTGTAGCCGGTGTGCGAGCGGGCGAGGACGAAGGCGGCCTCGGGCCGCGGGCCGGCGATGTCCAGCAGCGTGTCGACCGAGACCCCGCCGAAGCTGACGTCGAGCTTGGACCAGGTCGTCACGCAGTGGATGTCGCCCGAGTACGACGAGGGCGCCAGCGCATGGATCTCGTCCCAGGTCCAGGTGGTGGGCCGCTCGACCAGGCCGTCGACCGTGAAGGTCCAGGTCGCCGTGTCGAGGCGGGGCGTGACCTCGGCGCTCAGCACCGGCCAGTCCGCCCCCGTGTCGTACTGGCCCGGCGGCAGCCGGTCGCCCGGCGGGCGCCGCCCCCGTCCGAAGAAGCCGCGCGTCGGTGTGCCCACCCGGGGCAGATTACCGGGGCCCGGGCGCGCCACCAGCGTCCGTCCGTGTCGCCGTTGACACGGACGGACGCCTCGGGGTTGGGATCAGCTCGCCTCAGGGGAGCGTGGGGAGCGTGAACGGGCCCGGGGGGTTGTCCGGCGGGGAGTCGCCGCCGAAGTGGACGGCCGCGTTCTTGCCGCTGTCGGGGATGACGAACACCCAGGTCCCGGTGCCCGTGGCTCCCTCGGGGAGGTTCTCCCCCGTGACGTCGCCCTCGG
>JBKPRS010000337.1:0-4262 GCA_046734695.1 Actinomycetota bacterium
CGTCCGCGCTGTGGACCTCGGCCACCAGGCGCCAGTCCCCGCCCCAGGCACCGAGCAGCCCGGGCTCGGCCACCACGACGGTGTGCACGCCGGCGGGCAGATCGTCCGGGCCCAGCGGGCAGCGGGCGTCGACGCGCACGCCGAAGGGTGCTTCGGTGCGCCGGGTGACCTGGGCGAGGGCGTCCCGGGCCCGGGCCGCGTCGGCGCCGAGGTCGAGCACACCGAACCCTCCGGCCCGGACGGCACCCACGACGACGCGGGGCTGCGGCTCCCCGAACGGCGTCTCCACCCAGATGAGATCCACATCGCGCGGCAGCGATCGACCGACCTGCACAGTGCCTTCCCCCTATCGATCCGCTGTGCTCGCCAAGTGTCATTGTGGACCAGACCGCGATCTATTGCCACTTTGTTGACTTCAACGTCGATATCTGCGCTACTGCTGACTGTCATGTTCGGGCCGGAGGTCAGCGCCGAGGACGTCCACCTGGACGAACGGCTGGTCGTGTCGCCGCGCGCCGGCGTCTTCTTCCCCGCGTACACCGAGGTCCGGCCGGACGAGACCGCGATGGTGGCGCCGGGGGACGAGATCGGCGTCGTTGTCCAGAACGGCGAGAAGCACCCGATCCACTGCCCGTTCACGGGCCAGCTGATGGGGCTCCTGGCCGGATCGGGCCAGCGCGTGCGGGCCTACGAGCCGGTGGCCTGGCTCACCACCGCCGACGGCGTCGACGGCTGACGGTCAGGGCGCCAGGCCGGCCACGAGCGCGTCGAGCGCATCCACCGGGATGTCTGTCCGCTCGCCGCTCGCCCGATCGACGAGCTCGACCACGCCGGACGCCAGGCCCCGCCCCACCACCACCAGCGTGGGCATGCCCAGCAGCTCGGCGTCGGTGAGCTTCACCCCGGCGCTGGCTTCGGCGCGGTCGTCCACCAGCACGTCCAGCCCCGCGGCGTCGGCCGCCGCCGCCAGGCGCTCGGCCGCCTCGCGGTGCTCGTCCCCCCGGCCCACCACCACGACGTGGAGCCGGGCCGGCGCCACGGCCGGGGGCCAGCACAGCCCCTTGCCGTCATGCGTCGCCTCGGCGATGGCGGCCACCGCCCGGGAGATGCCGATGCCGTAGGACCCCATGGATACGGGCACAGCCTGGTTGTGATCGTCGAGAACGCTGAGGCCCAGCGCCTCGGCGTAGCGCCGGCCCAGCTGGAAGATGTGGCCGATCTCCAGACCCTTGGCCAGCTCCAGCCCGGCGCCGCACGCCGGGCACGGGTCGCCGGCCCGCACCTCGGCCGCGTCTACCACCCCGTCGCCCTGGAAATCCCGGCCGGCCACGAGGTCGACGACATGGCGTCCCGGCTCGTCGGCGCCGGTCACCCAGCGGGTCCCCGGCACCACCCGGGGATCGAGCAGGTAGCGCACGCCACTGGGCGAGCCCGTGCCCAGCGATCCCGGTCCGATGTAGCCCCGCACCAGCTCGGGGTGGCTATCGAGATCGCCGGGGCCCAGCTCCTCGGGCTCGTCCGGGGCCAGGCGGGCGGCCAGGCGCTTCAGGTCCAGCTCGCGGTCGCCCGGCAGGCCCACGGCCAGCAGCTCGGCCCGGCCGTCGGGGCTCCGCACGCCGACGACCACGTTCTTGAGCGTGTCGGCCGCGGTCCACGGCCGGTCCGCTCGGCGCAGGTCGTCCCGGGCGTTGAGGAGGTCGACGAGCGTGGCGATGGTCGGCGTGCCCGGCGTGTCCTCGACGTGCGCCGCGGGGACGGCATCGTCGCTCTCCGGTGTGGGCGGCATCGGGACGTCGAGGGCCTCGGTGTTGGCGGCGAGCCCGCACGCCGGGCAGCGAGCGAAGGTGTCCTCGCCGCTCGCCAGCGGGGCCAGGAACTCCTCCGAGCGGGACCCGCCCATGGCCCCGGCGTGGGCCGCCACGATCACGTAGGGCAGTCCGAGGCAGTCGAAGATCCGCTGGTAGGCCTCCCGGTGCAGGCCGTAGCTGCGGGCGAGGCCGTCGTCGTCGACGTCGAAGCTGTACGAGTCCTTCATGACGAACTCGCGGCCCCGCAGGAGGCCGCCCCGGGGCCGGGCCTCGTCCCGGTACTTGGCCTGGATCTGGAACAGGATCAGCGGCAGGTCCCGGTAGGACGAGCACAGGTCCCGCACCAGCAGGGTGAACAGCTCCTCGTGGGTGGGCGCCAGCAGGAAGTCGGCTCCGCGCCGGTCCTTGAGCCGGAACAGGCTGTCGCCGTAGTCGTGCCAGCGGCCGGTCGCCTCGTAGGGCTGGCGGGGCACCAGCGCGGGCAGGTGCACCTCCTGGGCCCCGATGGCGGTCATCTCCTCGCGCACGATGCGCTCGACGTTGCGCGCCACCATCTGGCCCAGCGGCAGCCACGCGAACCCGCCCGGCGCCACCCGGCGGATGTAGGACGCCCGCACCAGGAGCCGGTGGCTGGCGGCCTCGGCGTCGGCGGGATCGTCGCGCAGGGTCCGGGCCAGCAGCGTCGACATGCGCAGGATCACGGTCTAGAAATCTGCCATGGGCGTGGACCGGGCACACGTGGACAGCTGGGTCGCGGGCTACGAGGCGGCCTGGCGCACGGCCGGCACCGGCTCCCTGGCCGAGCTGTTCACCCCCGACGCGACCTACTCGATGTCGCCCTGGCGGGAGCCGGTGGCCGGCCTCGACGCCCTGGCCTCGCTGTGGGAGAGCGAGCGGGACGGCCCGGACGAGCCGTTCACGCTGGCGGCCGAGATCGTGGCGGTCGACGGCGACACGGCGGTCGTGCGCCTGGCCGTGGACTACGGCCGGCCCACCGGCGGCCGCTGGCGCGACCTGTGGGTGCTGCGCTTCGCCCCCGACGGGCGCTGCCGGGCGTTCGAGGAGTGGCCCTTCGCCCCCCGCCAGCACGACGGCCACTGACCGTTTCTCCCGCGTTCACGGGCCCCGCCTAGGTTGTGCGCCGTGACCGAGGTCCGCACCTACCCCCAGGCCCGCTTCCGCCGGCCCCCGGGCGCCTGTGAGCTGCTGCTGGTCCGCCACGGCGAGTCCATCCCCGCCCGCGACGACCAGCCGTTCCCGCTGGTGGACGGCCAAGGCGACCCCGAGCTCGACCCCCGGGGCCACGAGCAGGCCGAGCGGGTGGCCGACCGCCTGGAGCACGAGGACGTGGCCGCCATCTACGTCACCACCCTCCAACGCACGGTCCAGACCGCGGCCCCGCTGGCCGCCCGGCTCGGCATCACGCCCCGGGTGGAGCCCGACCTGCGCGAGGTCGGCCTCGGCGAGTGGGAGGGCACCTTCCGCAGGCACATCGCCGAGGGCCACCCGATCGCCCAGCAGATGTACCTCCAGGGGCGCTGGGACGTGATCCCGGGCGCCGAGCCCGCCGACGCCTTCGCCGCCCGCGTGCGGGCCGCCATCACCCGCGTCGCGGCCGCGCACCGCGACGAGGCCGTCGTGGTGGTGTCCCACGGCGGGACCATCGGCCAGATCCTGGCCATGGCCACCGACTCGCGGCCGTTCGCCTTCGTGGGATCGGACAACGGGGCGATCTCGCACGTGGTGGTGACCGACGAGCGCTGGATCCTCCGGCGCTACAACGACACCGCCCACATGAGCCTCGCGTTCACGACCGCCCCCGAGCCGCCCACCTGAGAGCACCGACATCCGGCCCCAGCGCCGCATGCGGGACGCCCACCTGAGAGCACCGACATCCGGCCCCAGCGCCGCATGCGGGACGCCCACCTGAGAGCACCGACATCCGGCCCCAGCGCCGGATGTCAGATTCCCGTCACGAGCACGACCCAGCCCGGTAACACGGGTCGTATGACGGCGAAATGAACGGTTTCTACCGTGGCGACCATGGCCTATCTCGTGACCGCCATCATCAAGCCGCACCGCCTCGACGACGTGCGCGAGGCCGTGCAGGGTGCGGGGATCGCCGGGCTCACGATCACCGAGGTCCAGGGCTACGGGCGCCAGAGCGGCAAGACCGAGACCTTCCGGGGGACGGAGTACACCATCGACTTCGTCCCCAAGGTGCGGGTCGAGGTGGTCACGCCCGATACCGACCTCGACAAGGTCATCGACCTCATAGCGGACGCCGCCCGGACCGGCAAGATCGGCGACGGGAAGATCTGGGCCCACCCGCTCGACCGGGTCATGCGGGTCCGGACAGGCGAGAAGGGCGACGACGCGATCTGAGGTATCGCGTCGTCGCCCCCTCCCAGAGCCGGATCAGTTCTCCGGGAGCTCGCCCAGGGTGACCTCGAC
>JBKPRS010000338.1:0-7480 GCA_046734695.1 Actinomycetota bacterium
GGTCGCGGGTGCACACCCAGCGCCGCCCGGCGAAGTACCACGCGCCGATCATGCAGCCGGCGTAGAAGTGGTCCCGCTCGTACCAGCGGTTGTAGGCGACCTCGTGGCCGCGGTGCGGCTCGACCAGGGTGAACAGCGCGCTCCCCAGCCGCACCTCGCCGCCCAGGTCGGCGTCCGCTGTCTCGTCCGCGGTCGCGGTCATGCCGTGATCCCGAAGCGGTCGAGGCCGAAGGCGGAGATGGCGTTGCCCCGCAGGAGCTTGTAGATCTCGCCGTCGTCCAGCCCGGCCTTCGCACAGATGTCGGTCGCCACCTGCTTGGACTCCGGGAAGGTCGAGTCCGCGTGGGGGTAGTCGGTCTCGAAGCAGATCTGGTCGATGCCGATCACGTCCCGGTTCCGCAGCCCGGTCTCGTCGTCGAAGATGCAGCCGTAGACGCGGCCGGGCAGGTAGCTGGTGGGGGGGCGGGGGAGCGACGTGCCGAAGCTGTTGTCGCCGCGCTCGGCCCACAGCTTGTCGGCCCGCTCCAGCACGTAGGGCATCCAGCCCACCTGGCCCTCGGAGTAGGCGATCTTGAGCTGGGGGAAGCGTTCGAGCGTGCCCGAGAAGATGTAGTCGAGCAGCGAGCCCATGGCGTTCTGGAACGTGAGCGTGGACGACACGATGAACGGCGCGTCCGGCGATGTTGCGGGCATGCGGGACGAGGACCCGATGTGCATGCACACGACCGTGTCCGTCTCCTGGCAGGCGGTGAACAGCGGGTCCCAGTGCCCGGAGTGGATCGACGGCAGGCCGAGCGGGTGCGGGTTCTCGGAGAACGCGATCGCGAAGCAGCCGCGCGCCGCGTTGCGCCGCACCTCGGCCGCCGCCAGGTGGGCGTCCCACAGCGGGACCATGCCCAGCGGGATCAGCCGGCCCTGGCCGTCGCCGGCGCACCACTCGTCGATCATCCAGTCGTTGTAGGCCTGGACGCACAGCAGTGCGAGCTCGGGGTCGCCGCCCTCCCGCTTCACGCCCTGCTCGTAGAACGTCTGGCCGCAGAACCGCGGGAGCGTGTTGGGGAAGCAGATCGACGCGTCGACATGGTTGGCATCCATGTCGGCGAGGCGGTCCTTCTGGATCCAGCACCCGGAGCGGATCTCGTCGAAGGTGGTCGGCGTGACGTCGAGGTCATCGAAGCCGACCGCGGCCGACAGCTTGGGGAACGGGTAGACGAGCTGGTCGTAGAGCCACCAGTCGCACCATTCGCCGTCGGGCACGCCCTTCTCGTAGCTGAACACACCGCCCTTGAAGCTGAACTTGGCCCGGTCCCGGACGACCCGGGGACCGATGTCCTGGTAGCGGGAGGGCAGCCGGTTGGACCACAGATCGGGCGGTTCGACCACGTGGTCGTCGACCGAGATGATGCGAGGCAGGTCGACCATGGGCCGACTCTAGAACGTGTTCTAATTCCGTGCCAGCAGCCTGGGCCCGATGGGATGCTCGCGGCCGTGCGCTTCGACTTCGACGAGATCTTCGGCGACGACTACCTGTACTTCTACCAGGGCCGGATCAACGAGGAGCAGAGCGAGCGCGACACCGACGCCATCGTGCGCTTCGCAGACCTGCACGAGGGCGACCTGGTGCTCGACGCGCCCTGCGGGCACGGGCGCATCGCCAACCGGCTGGCTGCCCGGGGCATGCGGGTGGTCGGCGTGGACGCCTCCGAGCGCTTCCTCGCCATCGCTCGTTCCGGAGACACAGGTCGGGCCAAGGGCGCCGGGGTCGACTACCACACCGGCGACCTGCGGGCCCTGCCGGTCGACGGACCGTTCGACGCGGCCGTCTCCTGGTTCGGCTCGTTCGGCTACTTCGACGACACCGGCAACCGGGCGGTGCTGGCCGAGTACCGCCGAGTGCTCCGGCCCGGGGGCAGGCTGCTCATCGACACGCAGAACCGGGACGAGCTCGTGCGGCGGATGACGCCGGCGCCGTTCGGGATGGTGGTGCAGGTCGGCGACGACATCCGGCTCGACACCAGTGAGTTCGACTGCGTGGAGGGCCGCATGGAGACCGACCGGCTGGTGGCGCGGGACGGGCAGGTCCGGCGCAGCCACTTCTCCGTGCGCCTCCCGACCATCACCGAGCTACGGGCCTGGCTGGGCGGGGCCGGCTTCGCGGGCGCGGAGTTCTTCGCCGGGGACGGCGAGGCGCCGTCCATCCATCGCCCGCGGCTGATCGTCGTCGCCACCGCCTGACGATCTGGAAAGATCCCGGCGATGGAAGCCGACGTGCGCAGCGAGGTGACCGCCTGGATCGAGGCGCACTGGGACCCGGACCAGTCCCTGCTGGACTGGCGTCGCGACCTGTTCGACTCGGGCTGGGCCGTGCCGTCGTGGCCCGCGCGCTGGGGTGGCCGGGACCTGCCCCGGTGGGCCGAGGACGTCGTGGCCCGGGCCCTCGGCGCCGCCGGTGCCGTCGGCCTGCCGCTGGGCGTGGGCCCGGGGCTGGCCGCGCCCACGATCCTGGAGCACGGCCCCGATGCCCTGCGGGAACGGCTCCTGGCCCCGACGATCACCGGCGAGCTGACATGGTGCCAGCTGTTCAGCGAGCCGGGGGCGGGCTCGGACCTGGCCGGGCTCACCACCACCGCCCGCCTGGACGGCGACGAGTGGGTGGTCAATGGCCAGAAGGTCTGGAACACGAGCGCCCATCACGCCGACCTCGGGCTGCTGGTGGCCCGCACCGACTGGGACGTGCCCAAGCACAACGGGCTGACCTACTTCGTGCTCCCGATGCGCCAGCCGGGCGTCGAGGTCCGGCCGCTGCGGCAGATGAACGAGCACCGCTCGTTCAACGAGGTGTTCCTGTCCGACGCCCGGGTGCCGCGGGACCACGTGGTCGGCGAGGTGGGCGCGGGCTGGCGGGTGGCGCTGACCACGCTGGCGTTCGAGCGCCGCTTCGGGGCGATGGCGCGGCCGTCGTTCTCCCCGTCGGCCGGCCGGGCCGTCGAGGAGGCGCAGGCCGAGGCCGCCGGCTACTTCGAGACCTACAAGTGGTACCCGCAGCGCGCGGGCCGGGCCGACTTGGTCGTGTCCCAGGCCCAGGCCACCGGCGCCGCGTCGGATCCGGTCGTCCGCCAGGAGATCGCCCGCCTGCACGCCCTCCAGCGCGCCAGCCGCTGGACCGCCGAGCGGGCCCGGGCCAACCTCGCCCTCGGGCGCACGCCCGGGCCGGAGGGCTCGATCGGCAAGCTCGCCCTCAGCCACGTGGCCCGCCAGGCCGCCCGGGTGCACTCCCTGATCGCCGGGGCGGATGCCCTGCTCACCGGGCCCGACAGCCCGCTCGGCGGCGTGATCGCCGAGGTGCTGGTGTCGGTCCCGGCCCAGTCGATCGCGGGCGGTACGGACGAGATCCAGCGCAACATCCTGGGCGAGAAGGCGCTGGGCCTGCCCCGGGAGCCGGCGCCCGACCGCGACGCGCCGTTCCGGGACCTGCCCCGCAACGGCTGACTGGTACGTTGCCGCGGTGAGCGACGACGAGGTTGGGGTCGAGCGGAGCGACGACCACGTGGCCACCGTGGAGATCCGGCGGCCGCCCAACAACTTCTTCGACGCGGCCCTGATCACCCGCCTGGCCGGGGTCACGGAGGACCTGGCCGAGGACGGCGACACCCGGGCCATCGTGCTGTGCAGCGAGGGTCGCCATTTCTGCGCCGGCGCCAACTTCGCAGCGCGCGGGGAGGGCGCGGACGAGACCGTCCGGCTCTACGACGCCGCGGTGCGGCTGTTCCGCCAGCCGTTGCCGATCGTGGCCGCGGTCCAGGGCGCCGCGGTGGGCGGGGGCCTGGGGCTGGCGCTGGCCGCCGACTTCCGGGTCGTGGCGCCCGAGGCCCGCTTCACCGCCAACTTCGTGCTGCTCGGCTTCCACCAAGGGTTCGGGCTCTCGGTCACGCTGCCCCGAATCGTGGGCCCCCAGGCCTCCACGGAGCTGCTGACCACCGGCCGCCGCATCGGCGGCGAGGAAGCCCTGCGCATCGGTCTGGCCGACCGGCTGGTCCCCCTGGACGAGGTGCGCGCCGGCGCCCACGCCCTCGCCGCCGACATCGCGGCCGCGGCCCCGCTGGCCGTCCGCTCGATCCGCGCCACGTTGCGGGGCGACCTGGCCGACCAGGTGGCGGCGGCGGTGGACCATGAGCGCGCTGAGCAGCAGCGCCTCATGCGCACCGCGGACTTCCGCGAGGGCGTCGCCGCGGTGGCCGAGCGCCGCCCCGGCCGCTTCACCGGCGCCTGAGGGCCCGGCAACGTATTTCCCGCCGTCCCGCGTGGCTCTGAGTGCGGGGGTACGGACGGACGGGAGTGTGCCATGGTGGGCCTGGCCAGCAGTGTCGTACTGGACGAGCGATCGAACGCGGCGTGCGCGGTGGCGTCGTCACCCGGGCGGGTCCGCCTGGCGTGGACCGGGACCGACACCCGCCTCAACGTGCTGACCTCGGCGGACGGGCGGGTGTTCGGGGACAAGCACACGCTGCCGTTCCGCAGCTACATCGTCGAGCACGACACCGACAGCGACGGGCACTCGACCAGCAAGACGGTCGCCCTGGCGCCGGCCCTTGCCACCAACGACGACGGCGACCACCTCGTGTGGACCGAGTACCCCGGCCGCCTCGTCTGGTACGCCTTCGGCGGGCACGGCGGCGGTGGCCTGGGCGAGCACACCACCGACCCGCCGGCCCTGGCCGGGCGGGGCCGGGACATGTGGGTCGGCTGGACCGGGACCGACCGCCGCCTCAACCTGCGCAGCATCGAGGGCGGCCACTGGGGCCAGAAGTGGACGCTGGACGAGACCAGCGCCTACGCGCCTGCCGTGTGCGCCTCGGCCACCGACCTGGCCCTGGCCTGGACGGGGACCGATCGCCACCTCAACGTGATGGTCACCCGCGGCGGGCAGTGGGGAGCACCGGTCCGGCTGGAGGAGACCAGCTCGGACCCGCCCGCGCTGTGCCCCCGGGGCGACCGGTTCGCCCTCGCCTGGACGGGGACCGACCGCCGCATCAACGTCCTCGCCTTCGGGCCGGACGGCGCCTCGCCGGCCGAGCAGCTGGACGCCACCAGCCCCCACGCCCCCTCGCTGTGCCCGCTCGGCGACGCGACCACGCTGGCGGCCTGGACCGGCAGCGACCGCCGGCTCAACCTCGCGATCCTGTACTGAGCCAGGATGGGCGGATGCCCATCCGCCTCGCCACCGCGGCTGACGCCGCCGCCGTGCGGGCCATCTACGCGCCCGTGATCGAGACCACCGCCATCTCCTTCGAGCTCGTCGTGCCGTCCGAGGACGAGATGGCTGCCCGCATCGCCGGGCGCCAGCCCGCGCACCCGTGGCTGGTGGCCGAGGGCGACGACGGCCGGGGCGTGGTGGGCTACGCCTACGCGGGCCGGTTCTCGGGCCGGGCCGCGTACGACTGGTCGGTCGAGACCAGCGTCTACCTCGCCGAGGCGGCCCGCGGCCGGGGCGTCGGGCGGAGTCTCTACGCCGCCCTGATGGCCGTCCTCGCCGCCCAGGGCTACCGCCAGGCCATGGGCGGGATCGCCCTGCCCAACGAGGCCAGCGTCCGTCTCCACGAGGGCGCCGGCTTCAGGCTCGTCGGCGTCTACCGGGCCGTGGGTTGGAAGTTCGGCACCTGGCACGACGTGGGCTGGTGGCAGCGCCCCTTGGCGGGCGCCGAGGGATCCCCGCACCCCCCGATCCCCCTGACCGAGCTGGCCCCCACGACGCTGGCGGCCGCGCTGCGTGCGGGAGCCGACACCAAGGCCTGACACGCGCAAGGCTGGGCGCCATGACTGAGGGGATCATCGCGCAGACGACCACGATCACCGGGCACGGAGGGGACGAGATCGAGGCGTACCTCGCCCATCCGCTGGCGGGGGAAAGCCAGCCGAGCGTCGTGGTGTGCCACCACATGCCCGGCTACGACCGGGCGTCGAAGGAGATCGCCCGTACGTTCGCGGTGTACGGGTACGCCACGCTCATGCCCAACCTCCACCATCGCTACGCACCGGGGGCCAAGGCGTCCGACGCGGCGGCCGCGGCCCGGGAGGCGGGTGGGGTGCCCGACGAGCAGTGCCTCGGCGACGTGCAGGCCGCCATCGACTTCCTGCGGGCCCGGCCCGAGTCGAACGGGAAGGTGGGGGTCATCGGCTACTGCTCGGGTGGGCGCCAGAGCCTGCTGATCGCGAGCCGGCTCGACGTCGACGCCGCGGTGGACTGCTACGGCGGCCGGGCCGATCCCACCTGGGGCGCGGACGTGCGCTGCCCGCTGCTCGGGCTGTTCGGCGAGGACGACCAGTTCCCGACCCCAGACGATGTGCGGGCGCTGGCCAAGGTGCTCGACGAGCACGGCAAGAGCTACGTCTTCCACTCCTACGAGGGCGCGGGCCACGCGTTCTTCTCGGTCGACCGGCCCTCCTACCGCCTCGACGCGGCCAAGGACGGCTGGAAGCAGATCTGGGCGTTCTACGGCGAGCACCTGCAGGGGGCCTGAGCCATGTGCACCTACGTGACCACCACCACTCCGGTCGCGGGCAGCGGCTACACGGGCGACGACTGGTTCCCGGTCGACCGGGCGGTCGTGTACTTCGACCACCCGCAGGACGCCCCACTCGATCACGCGCTGTGCGTGGACGTGTGGGGCGCCGGCGGTCGGGTGGCCGTCGAGCTCGACGCGGCGTCGGCACGGCGGCTGGCCGAGGCGATCCTGGGGATCCTGGAGGACGCGGAGGTCCGTCCCCTCGTCACGTGACCTCACATGACGATCTCGACCGTGTCGCCGTCGGCCAGGCGGTGGCCGGGACCGACGCGCTGGCCGGCGAAGCGGGCCGAGCCGCCCCACAGCCGGGCGCCGCGGCAGGCGGACCCGACCTCGAGGTGGATCGAATGGGCCACGTCGGCCACGGTGACCGGCGGTGGCAGGGCGATCGGTTCGGGGTCGGCCACGCCGTTGCGGCGCAGGTAGACCCGTAGCAAGCCGGTCAGGCTCCACACCGCGTCGCGCAGCGCGTCCAGGCTGGCGTCGTCGATCACCGACACCTCGACCACCGTCAGCGGGGCGACGTGACGGCGCAGCGCGTCCGCCGCGCCGGGCGCGGCCTCGTCGGCCTTGGTGGCGGCCACCAGCGCCGGCAGGTCGATGCCCGCCGCCGCCAGCTCGCCCCGCAGCCCGTCGAGCCGGCTGAGGGGCTGGCTGATGTCATGGCACAGGACCATGGCGTCGGCCGTGCGCAGCACGCTGAGCAGGGCCGGACCACCGCCCCGGCCCTCGGCCGCCCCCTCGATCAGCCCCGGGATCTCGACCAGCTGGACCAGGACCCCGCCGGCCCGCGTGGCCGCTGCCACCGGCCGGGTGGTCGTAAAGGCGTAGTCCCCGGTGCGGATCTGGACGTCCGACAGGGCCTGGAGCAGGCTCGACTTGCCCGCGTTGGGCGGTCCGACCAGGGCGATCTGGGC
>JBKPRS010000339.1:0-5462 GCA_046734695.1 Actinomycetota bacterium
GCGCCCAGCGAACCCGAGCCCACCACCAACGCCGACGCGCCCAGCGAGCCCGAGCCCACCACCAACGCCGACGCGCCCAGCGAGCCCGAGGCCTCCGAGGCGACTGAGCCCAGCGCCAACTCCGACGCATCCGAGCCTGCCGCATCCGAGCCGACCGAGCCCGCCGCAGACGCTGGCGAGCCGATCGAGGCCGAGGCGGAGGCCCCGCCTGTTGACGAGCCTGCGGGTGACGTTGCTGCCAACGGGGGGAGCTCGGCCAACGGGGGGTCGGTGGACGCGAGCGCGCACGCCGCGCAGGCGTCGGGCGAGCAATAGCCCAGGGCGAGCAGCAGGCCCAATAGGCCCCCTTTGGAGGCCTTTGGGGCGATTACGTCGTCAGCGGGGCCTGGGGGCCATCACGGATTCGGCGTCGCCGCGGCCGCGGTAGGCGCCTGTGGTGGCGTCTTCGTCCCAGCGGGAGCCGCAGCCCTGGCAGGTGCACGAGTCCACTCGCAGGGACCCGATGAACAGACGGTCGACCTCGTACGCCCCGCAGAAGGGGCACTGCATGTGCCCTGTGGAGTCGTCCATGTCTTTGCTGCCGTCCCCTTGTCGAATCCGGGCGGTGCCCCTGCTCAACCTGCGCTCATCTGGTTCGACCCTCTCACCCTAGCGAACGTTTCCTCCGATCTTGGCCTCGGGCTCACGCTGGGTGGGTGATGGTGGTCCCGGGCTGCCGCTTTTCTTGCAGTCGACGTGCGATCTCCTAGGGTTGCGGGATGGCCGTCGAATTCGAACAACGGGGACCGTTCGCCGTCGTCAAGATCAACCGTCCCGAGGCTCGCAACGCCGTCAATCCGGCCGTTGCCCAGGGCATCGAGGACGCCGTCGATCGGATCGAGTCCGACGACAGCATCTGGGTGGGCATCCTGACCGGGGAGCCGCCGGTCTTCTGCGCCGGGGCCGACCTCAAGGAGATCAACGCCGGCAACGCGGCCGGGCTGGCCACCGCCAAGGGTGGGTTCGGGGGCATCGTGACCCGCGAGCGGACCAAGCCGATGATCGCGGCCGTCGACGGGCCCGCGCTGGCCGGGGGCACCGAGATCGTGCTGTCGTGCGACCTGGTCGTGGCGTCGACCACCGCCACGTTCGGGATCCCCGAGGTCAAGCGCTCGCTCGTCGCCGCGGCCGGGGGGCTGTTCCGCCTCGGCCGGAAGATCCCGTTCAACATCGCCATGGAGCTGGCGCTCACCGGTGACCCCATCTCCGCCGAGCTGGCCCACCACCACGGCCTCGTCAACCGGCTGTGCGAGCCCGGTGAGGCCCTCGCCGTGGCCACCGCCCTCGCCGAGCAGATCTGCGCCAACGCCCCCGTGGCCGTGCGGGAGTCCCGCCGCGTCGTGCTGGAGGCCACCCACGCGCCCGACGAGATCGGCTGGAAGATGTCCGCCGCGGGCATGGCCGCCGCCATGAGCAGCGAGGACTTCCGCGAGGGCCTGACCGCGTTCATCGAGAAGCGCCCACCGCGCTGGCAGGGTCGCTGACCGCGGCTCCCCCCGTGCGGGCCCACCGGTAGCCTCGGGAGATGTCGATGCTGCCGACGCGCTGGGAATACCGGACCTATTCGGTCTTCATGCAGAAGGGCGAAACCTGGCTGAACGGGCTGAACAAGCTCGGGGAGGAGGGCTGGGAAGTCACCGACGACATCACTCTGTTCGCCCAGGGTGGCGCCACGGAGAGCCCCACACTGCTGCTCAAGCGCCCCAAGCGCTGACGCCGGCCGCGGGCGGCGGCGGGATCACACCGTGATCCGCCAGGAACTCAGCCAGGCCCGGAACCAGTGAGTGAGCAGCGACCTCCCCTACCGGGACCCAGGCCAGGGCGGCCGCGTCGTCGCCCGCGACTGCGACGCGCCGCGGGTCGGGGTCCAGCAGGTCGACACGGAAGTCGAGGATCACGAAGTGGTTCGCCGGACTGATCCGCTCGGCCCAGCCCACCAGATCGCCGCAGCGGCACGCGAGGGCGGTCTCCTCCGCCAGCTCGCGGACCACCGCGTCGCGGACCGGCTCGCCCGGTTCCACCCGGCCGCCGGGGACCGCCCACAGGCCGCCGTCCGGGCGGTCGCCGGCCCGCTGGACCAACAGGAGGCAGCCGTCGTGCAAGGCGACGGCGCTCACCGCGAGCACGGGCGCCGGAGCCGGCGGCGTGCTCACGCCAAGGGCTTGTGGACGACGATGGCGCGGGCGACCAGCCCGAAGGACTCGAAGAAGTTCTTCGTCGCCCGATCGCCCGGCAGGGCCAGGCTGTCGACCCCGAAGCAGCCCCGGTCCCGGGCCCAGGCCAGCACGTGGTCCATCAGCGCCTCGCCCACGCCCACGGCCCGGGCGCCCGGATCGACGTAGATGTCCTCCACGACCCCGAGCAGGCCCCCATCGGCCAGCGGCTCCGCGCGGGCCACCGCATAGCCGATCACCGTGCCGTCCAGAGTGCCCACGGCCACCTCGTGGTCGGGGGCGGCCACCGCGGCCCGCAGGGCCTCGCCCAGGTCGCCCTGGCGTCGCTCGCGACGCCACCAGACCGGGCCGCCCTTCTGGTCACGCTTCTCTGCGGCCGCGGCCCCGGCCAGCGGCACGATGGCGGGGAGGTCGTCCAAAACGGCGGTGCGGGCCGCCTCGTGGGGTGCGGGGATGGCGCTCACCCCTGGAGCTGGGCCACCTTGTTGAGGATCGTCTTGCGACCCCGGTGCGCCGCCTCGTAGGTCCGGACCGCCTCCAGCTCGTCGGGGCTGAGCCCCTCCAGCCGGGTCACCACCTGCGACGCGGAGAGGCTGTCGTAGTCCGGGATGGCCAGGTCGTCGACCGCGGGCCCGGGCGGCGCCTCGCCGTTGCCGCCCACCGGCTGCAGTTGGGTCACGACCGACGGCGGCGGCGAGGTGGCCGTGGCCGCAGAGCCCGTCGGGGCGGAGCCCGCGGGCGCGGCGTCGCTGTCGTCGTCGGGCAGCAGGCCGAACATCTTGAGCAGGCCGACCGCCTGCTGCTCCACGTCGCCGAACCGGCGCCGCATCTCCGCCTCGCCGTGCTTGACCGCGAACTGGCCGAAGAGGCGGGCGTTGTTGGCGTGCACCCGGCCCTGCTCGGCCAGCTTGGGCAGCAGGGTGGGCGCCTCGAAGAACAGGCCGATCGGCGCGTAGACGAACAGGTCGACGGCCCCCTCCACGAGGTGGTCGATCGGAGTCTTGTCGTCTTCGCTCATTGGCGCACCCTTCGGGCAGCGCGCAATGAGCGCTCGGCCCACGGGGCCGAGTAACGCACTGTGTCTCTGGTTCGCTCGACAGGCTCGCTCACTAGCACGATCATCTCAGACGCAGTCCACGCAGAGCATCAGTTCCTCGTCGGCGAGCTGCCGGCGGTGCTTGACCAGGAAGCAGGACTGGCACACGAACTCGTCGGCCTTCTTGGGCTGGATGCGCCCGGTGCCGTCGCCGCGGTCGTCCGGCTCGGCCGCCTCGTCCTCGTCGTCGTCCTCGTCCTCGGGCTGGGCCGCGATGCGGTCCTTGAGGATGGCGTCGAGGTCGGCCTCGACGTCGTCGGGATCGACCTCGTCGTCGTCGTCCTCTTCCTCCTCCTCGTCCCCGCCGGCCCGCTTGGTCTTCGTGGCCGTGGCCTTGGGGACGGGGACCGGTTCCACCGCGAGGTCGACCACGTCCTCGTCGTCATCGCTGTCGACCACGACTTCGTCGTCATCACTGAAGTCGTCGTCGACGAACGCCTCGTCGACCTCGGCGTCCTCCTCCAGCTCCTCCGGCAGCTCGTCGGGCTCTTCGCTGAAGTCCTCGTCGAGGGCATCAGCCTCGAAGTCTTCGTCTTCAGGGGTTTCGTCTTCAGCCATCGGGTCCCTTCGCGGGTGGGCCTAGCGCGGCCGGATCATAGGCACGTGGCTCACCACGATGAGACACCGCGGACCAGGTCTGCGCACCGGCTGTGCAAAGGCGGTCAGGGTAGCGACCCGAGTACCCGACTGCGGCGTGACACAGATCACTTTTTTACGGTCAACGGGACAGGCGGCGGGCCTCGGCGCGGCGCTCGGCCGCCAGGCGCTCCAGCTGGGGCTCCGGGCTGTGGTCGACGAAGCTCATGGCCTCGGCCACGGCCCGGTGGCCGGCCTGCTCGGCGATGAGCCGGTGCATCTGCTGGGCCACCGACCGGTAGGCCGGATGGCCCTGGGGCGCGCTGCGCAGCTCCAGCATGTGCATGGCCTCACGGGCGTTCAGCTGCATGACGAAGCGCACCCGGTAGGCCAGCGCCACGGCGTAGGGCGCCTGGGCCGGGAAGCGGGCGTCGAGGGCGGCGTAGAGGTCCGCCGAGCGGGCCATGGTCTCGTCGAACGTCTCGCCCAGGCCGGCGTCGTCGACGGCCGGGGGCCGGGTGTAGCCGTGGCGCGGCGACAGCGGCTGCCACTCGACGGTCAGCATGCGGTGCCGCTGCAGGTCCCGGAACGCGCCGTAGTCGGCCAGCACGTCGAAGCGGTAGCCCGTGCGCTCGAAGGCCCGCCCCGGCCGGTGCCGGCGGTTCGTGCGGTCGCCGACGTAGGCCCGCAGGACCGCGAGGCGCTCGTCGACGGTCATGTCCCGCACCCGGCGCTCGATCTCCGCCTCGGATCGGTCGGTGTAGGCGTAGAGCATGGCCGCGATCAGCTTGACCTCGCCGTCGGGGTCGAAGTCGACGAGCTCGACCCGGGGCCCGCCCTCGCCCTCGGCCTCGCCCGGCGGGAACAGCCGGGCGGCGATCTCGTCGGTGGCGGTGCGGGTGGTGGCCAGGTAGGTGCTGGCGGCCACGCCCCGGTCGGTCACGTCGACCCGCTTGAGGAAGCTGGGGATGACCTTGCGCAGCTCGCCCAGCATCAGGTCGGCGTAGCTGCGGGCCTCGGGCAGCGGATGCGACCGCATGCGCAGCAGCAGCGCCTCGTACGCCTGGCCCGTGCCGTAGATGCCGACGTTGGACAGGGCGGCGGCCGGCAGGGCGCCGCGCACCGAGTCGAGCGCCTTGGCCTTGAGCGCCTGGCGGTGGACGAAGTCGCTGTCGCCCTGCTGGCGGGGGTAGCGCTCCCGGAAGTACTCGAGCATCACCTCGGCCATGGCCGCGTAGGTGTCGAACATGCGGTCGAGGTCGCCGACGAAGCGCAGCCCCAGCGGGCTGCCCAGCACCTCGGGGTCGCGGTGGTAGCGGTAGCGCCCGCCGAGGCGGGCGTCGTAGGCGTTGTAGCGGGTGGACTGCTCGAGATAGGACATGAGCCGGCCCCACTCGAGGACCTTGGTGAGCAGGTTCGAGGCCTGCTCACAGGCCAGGTGGACGCCGCCGAGCTGGGCGACCGAGTCGTCGCCGTACTCGAAGAACACCCGGTCGTAGAGCTCCTCGGCCCGCTGGAGGCCGACGGTCGCGTCGACGCCGGCGTCGCCCGCGATGTCGAGGTCGCCCACGAACTCG
>JBKPRS010000340.1:0-1704 GCA_046734695.1 Actinomycetota bacterium
TACACCCACTCGAAGCCCTCGGCGGGGAGCGGTGCCCCGGTGGACCCGACGGCCCGCAGGGCGCCCAGGTCGGCCTCGGCCGAGGGCACGATCCCGGCCTTGCGGCAGGCCAGCAGGAACGGGGCGGAGGTGCCGAAGAACGTCACGCCCTCCTCCGCCGCCATGCGCCACAGCGCCCCCAGGTCGGGGCGGCCGGGGTCGCCGTCGAACAGGACCGGTGTGGCCCCCACCAGCAGGCCCGAGACCAGGTAGTTCCACATCATCCACCCGGTGGTGGAGAACCAGAAGAAGCGGTCGCCCGGCCCCAGGTCGGCGTGCAGGGCCAGCACCTTGTGGTGCTCGACCAGGATGCCGCCGTGGCCGTGCACGATGGCCTTGGGCAGCCCAGTCGTGCCGGAGGAGTAGAGGACGTACAGCGGGTGGTCGAACGGCACGTCGTCGTAGGCAGGGCCGGCGGGCTCGGCCAGCAGCTCGTCCCACGTGCTCGTGCCCTCGAGCCGGGCCCCGGGGTCGAGGTAGCCCACGGTGACGGCGGCCCGCAGCGACGGCAGGGCGTCCCGGATGGCCGCCACCTCGGCCGCCCGGTCCACCACCCGCTCGCCGTAGCGATAGCCGTCGACCGCCAGCAGCACCGCCGGCTCGATCTGGCGCAGCCGGTCGACCACGCTGCGGGTGCCGAACTCCGGGGCGCAGGACGACCACACCGCGCCCAGGCTGGCGGTGGCCAGTAGGGCCACGACGGTCTCGGGGATGTTGGGCAGGTAGGCGGCCACCCGGTCGCCCCGGCCCACGCCCAGGCGCTGCAAGCCGGCGCGGCAGCGGGCCACCTGGCCGGCCAGGTCGGCCCGGCTCAGCTCGACCCGGGCCCGGGACTGGGAGAGGCCGACCAGCGCCGGGCCGGACCCTTCGGAGCGCAGCGCGTGGGCCGCGTAGTTCAGCTCTACACCGGGGAACCAGCGGGCCCCGGGCATGGCCGCAGTGGCGAGGGCCGGGCCCACGGGCGTGGATGAGCGGAGGTCGAAGTGGTCCCACACCGAGCGCCAGAAGCCGTCGAGGTCCTCGACCGACCAGCGCCACAGCGCGTCGTAGTCGCCCTCGGGGAAGCTGCGCCCGCTCTCCGCGGCCAGCCAGCGGAGGTAGCGGCCGATCCGGGTCGCGTCGCCCGCGCCGGGCGGCGGCCGCCACAGCACCCGCCCCCGCCCCGTGGTCGCACCGGTCCCCTCGTCGTCCACGCGCCCAACCTAGACGTCACTCCGCGGGGACCACCTCCACCACGCCGTGCATCCCGTGCTGGTAGTGGCCCGGCAGGTGGCAGGCGAACTCCACCGTGCCCGGTTCGTCGAAGGTGTAGGTGGTCACCGCCGTCCCCTCCAGGCCGAGGGTGACCTCGCCGGGGATCGACGGGTGCGACGCCTCGGTGCCCTGCTCGTGGCGGGCGTGGACCTCGGGCGGCCCCACGATCAGCTCGTGGTGGATCGGGTCGCCGTTGACGACCACGAAGCGCACCCGGGTGCCCTCGACCACCCGCAGGCTCGTGGGGCTGAACAGGCTGTGCTCGATGTCGAGGCGGACGGTCACGTCGCCCGGCCCCAGCGCCCGAGCCTCGGGCTCGTCCGCCCGGAGGGCCAGCACGCCGTACGCGCTGCCGGTCACGACCAGGGCGGCGACCAGCGCCGCCCCGGCCCAGCACCACCACCCGCGGCC
>JBKPRS010000341.1:0-12465 GCA_046734695.1 Actinomycetota bacterium
GGCGCCGTCCACGCCACCTACGTGCGGGCCACGCTGGCCCACGCCGAGATCCTCGGCATCGACGTCTCCGACGCCCTGGCCGCGCCGGGCGTGGTGGCGGTGGTCACCGGGCCCGACGTGGACCTGAAGCCGCTCCCGGGCATGGGCAACCCCGGGATGGCGCGCCCGCTGCTGGCGCGCGACCGGGTCCGGTTCGTGGGCGAGCCGGTCGCCGTGGTGCTGACCGAGCACCCCGAGCAGGGCGAGGACGCGGCCGAGCTGGTCGCCGTCGACTACGAGCCCCTGCCCGCGCTGGTCGATCCCGTGGCCGCCGCGGACAGCGAGGTCCTGCTGTTCCCCGACCTCGGCACCAACCAGGCGCTCGGCTTCGGCCACGGCCCCGCCGACGGCGAGGGGCCCGAGGCGTGCGAGGTGGTCGTCCGCCAGAGGATCGTCAACCAGCGTGTCGCCGCCTGCCCGCTGGAGGTCCGGTCCTCGGCCGCGGCCTGGGTGGACGGCAGGCTGATCCAGTGGTGCTCCACGCAGAGCGCCCACGGCACGCGCGACATGCTGGCCGGGCTCTACGAGCTGGAGCACGACGACGTGCGCGTCATCGCCCCCGACGTGGGCGGCGGCTTCGGGGCCAAGGCGGGGGCGAGCCCCGAGGACGCGCTGCTGGGCTGGCTGGCCCGCCACTGCGGCCGGCCCGTGCGCTGGGTCGAGACCCGCAGCGAGAACATGACGGCGATGGTGCAGGGCCGGGACCAGGTCCAGGAGATCATCCTGGGCGGCCGCCGCGACGGGACGATCGAGGCCTACCACCTCGCCATCACGCAGGACTGCGGGGCCTACCCGGCCATCGGCGCCCTGCTCCCCGGACTGACCCGGATGATGGCGCCGGGCACCTACGCCATCCCGTCCGTGACGGTCGAGGTCCGGTCGCTGGTCACCAACACGGTGCCGACCGCCGCCTACCGGGGCGCGGGCCGGCCCGAAGCCACCGCCGCCATCGAGCGGGCGGTCGACCTCTTCGCGGCCGAGGCGGGACTCGACCCCGCCGAAGTGCGGCGGCGCAACCTGCTGCCCCCGTTCGACGAGCCCCACACCACGCCGACCGGCACCACCTACGACTGCGGCGACTACGCGGGCACTCTCGAGACCGCGCTGGCCGCCGCCGGCTACGACGAGCTGCGGGCCGAGCAGGCCCGGCGCCGGGAGGCGGGCGAGACGCTGGCCCTCGGCATCGGCCTGTCGACCTACGTCGAGGTCACCGGCGGGCCGGCGGCCGGCTCGGAGTTCGGCCGGGTGGAGATCCATCCCCGCGAGGACGGCGACGGCGTCGACGTGGTCGTCTACACCGGCAGCTCGCCGCACGGCCAGGGCCTGGCCACCGCGTTCTCGATGCTGGCGGCCGACCAGCTGGGCGTCCCGCTGGAGCGCATCCGGGTGCTGCACGGCGACACCGACCACGTGGCCCGGGGCGTGGGCACCTTCGGGTCCCGGTCGCTCCAGCTCGGGGGGTCCGCGGTGCGGGCTGCGGCCCTGGAGGTGATCGAGGAGGCGCGGCGCCGGGCCGCGGACCTGCTGGAAGCCCCGGCCGAGGACATCGTGCTCGACGGCGACCGCGGCGTCTTCCACGTCGTGGGCACGCCCACGGTGACCCGCTCGTGGGCCGAGGTCGCCGCCGCGGGCGACGGTGACGGCGACGGCCTCGCGGCCGATGCCGACTTCGCCGCCGAGCAGCCGACGTACCCGTCGGGGACCCACGTCGCGGTGGTCGAGGTCGACACCGATACCGGCCAGGCGCGCCTGGTCCGCCTGGTGGCGTGCGACGACGCGGGCCGGGTGCTCAACCCGCTGCTGGCCGAGGGCCAGCGCCACGGCGGCCTGGCCCAGGGCGCGGCCCAGGCGCTGTTCGAAGAGGTGGCCTTCGACGCCGACGGCAACCCCCTGACCACGAACTTCGCCGACTACGCGTTCCCCTCCGCCGCCGAGCTCCCGTCCTTCGAGCTGGTCGACTTCGCCACCCCCACCTGGGTGAACCCGCTGGGCGCCAAGGGCATCGGCGAGTCCGGCACGATCGGCTCGACCCCCGCGGTGCAGAACGCCGTGGTCGACGCGCTGGCCCATCTGGGCGTGCGCCACGTGGACATGCCCTGCACCCCCGAACGGGTGTGGCGAGCCATCAAGTCCGCTTCCGCCTGAATTCACGTTTCGGCAAGCACACTGCTCGCAAAGCGGGCAGGATGACGTTCGTCACAGCCGGAGTCAGGCATCACGGGAGGGATCCACGTGAGAATCACCGTGTCCGTCAACGGCGAGGAGCGGTCGAGCGAGATCGAGCCCCGCCGGCTGCTCGTCCACTACGTGCGGGACGACCTCGGTCTCACCGGCACCAACGTGGGCTGCGATACCTCGTCCTGCGGGGCCTGCACCGTCCTGCTCGACGGTGAGTCGGTCAAGTCGTGCACCGTGCTCGCGGCCCAGGCCGACGGGCACGAGGTCACCACGATCGAAGGCCTGGCCGCCACGGCCGGCGCCGCCAACGGCGACGCGACGCTGCACCCGATGCAGCAGGCGTTCCACACCGAGCACGGCCTCCAGTGCGGCTTCTGCACGCCGGGCATGGTCATGGCTGCGGTGTCGCTGCTGGCCGAGAACCCGCACCCGAGCGAGGAGGACGTGCGGGTCGGCCTGGAGGGCAACCTCTGCCGCTGCACCGGCTACCACAACATCGTTCGGGCCGTGCTGGCCGCGGCTGGACAGGAGGTGAGCGCATGACCGCCACCGAAGAGACCGCCGCCGCCACTGGTGGGGCGTTCGGCCAGCGCCTGCTCCGCAAGGAGGACGCCCGGCTGCTCACCGGCGAGGGCCGCTTCGTCGACGACCTCGCCATCCCCGGGGCGCTGTGGCTGGGCATGGTGCGCAGCCCGTTCGCCCACGCCCGCATCGGCAACATCGACGCCAGCGCGGCGCTGGCGATGCCCGGCGTCCGCCAGGTGCTCACAGGCGAGGACCTGAACGACGCCTACCTGTCGCCCATGCCCTGCGCCTGGCCGGTCACCGACGACATGAAGGCGCCCGAGCACTGGCCCATCGCCACCGGCAAGGCCTGCTACGTGGGCGACATCGTGGCCGTGGTGGTGGCCGACAGCCGCTACGGGGCGGCCGACGCGGTCGACGCCGTCGTGGTCGACTACGACCCGCTGCCGGCCGTGTCCGACCTGGAGGAGGCGGCGGGCGACAGCGTGGTCATCCACGACGCCCTCGGCACCAACCGCAGCTACACCTGGACGCTGTCGCCCGATCCCGCCGCGGTCGAGGCCGCGTTCGCCGGCGCCGCCCACACGGTCAGCGAGACCTACGTGCAGCAGCGGCTGATCCCCGAGGCCATGGAGCCCCGGGGCGTGGCCGCGGTCCCCGGCGTCTACGGCGGCGACCTCACCCTCTACTCGGCCACCCAGATCCCCCACATCCTCAAGGTGCAGATCGCGGCGGTGTGCGGCGTGCCCGAGCACAAGGTGCGGGTGGTCGCCCCCTCGGTGGGCGGGGCCTTCGGGTCCAAGCTCAACGTCTACGCCGAGGAGCTCATCGCGGTGGCGGTGGCCCGACGCCTGGGCGTTCCCGCCCGCTGGACCGAGAGCCGCTCCGAGAACGCGGTCGCCACGATCCAGGGCCGGGGCCAGATCCAGAACATGGAGCTGGCGGCCGACGCCGACGGCAAGGTCACGGCCGTGCGGGTGTCCCTCACGGCGGACATGGGCGCCTACCTGCAGCTGGTGACCCCGGGCATCCCGCTGCTCGGCGCCTTCCTCTACCACGGCGTCTACGACGTGCCCGCCTACCACTTCGAGTGCACCGGCGTGTTCACCAACAAGACGCCCACCGATGCCTACCGCGGCGCCGGGCGGCCCGAGGCCACCTACGCCATCGAGCGGGCCATGGACGCCCTGGCCCGTCAGGTCGGGGTCGACGGGGCCGAGATCCGGCGGCGCAACTACATCAGGCCCGACCAGTTCCCGTACGAGTCCATCGCGGGCCTGACCTACGACTCGGGCAACTACGCCCCGACGCTGGACCGGGCGCTGGAGATGGTCGGCTACGACGCCATCCGGGCCGAGCAGCAGCGCCGCCGGGACGCGGGGGAGACCAAGCACCTGGGCGTGGGCATGTCCACCTACGTCGAGATGTGCGGCCTGGCCCCCAGCCGGGTGCTGGCCTCGCTCAACTTCGGCGCCGGCGGCTGGGAGGCCGCCACCGTGCGGATGCTGCCCACCGGCAGCGTCCAGGTGGTGAGCGGGTCCACGCCCCACGGCCAGGGCCACGAGACCACCTGGTCGCAGATCGTGGCCGACCGCATGGGCATCGATCCCGACAGCATCGAGGTGCTGCACTCGGACACGGCCGTCAGCCCTCTCGGCCTCGACACCTACGGCAGCCGCTCGCTGCCGGTGGGCGGGGTCGCGGTGGCCATGGCCACCGACCAGGTCATCGCCAAGGCCAAGGCCATCGCCGCCCACCAGCTCGAAGCGTCGGAGGACGACCTCGAGCTGGCCGCCGGCGAGTTCTCCGTGCGGGGCACTCCGGCCAAGGCCATGCCCATCCAGGCCGCCGCGTTCGAGGCGTTCACCGCCCACAACCTGCCCGACGGCATGGAGCCCAACCTCCAGGCCACGGTCACCTACGACCCGCCCAACTTCGTGTTCCCGTTCGGGACGCACGTGGCCGTGGTCGAGATCGACGAGGAGACCGGGGCCATCGACCTGCTCGACTACGCCGCGGTCGATGACTGCGGGCCGCAGGTCAACCCCATGATCGTGGAGGGCCAGCTCCACGGCGGCATCGTCCAGGGCGTGGCCCAGGCGCTGTGGGAGGAGGCCATCTACGACGACGAGGGCAACCTTCGCAACGCCACGCTGGTCGACTACTACGTGCCCAGCGCGGCCGAGGTGCCCAGCTTGAAGCTCGACCACACCGTCACGCCCAGCCCCACCAACCCGCTGGGGGTCAAGGGCATCGGGGAGGCGGGCACCATCGGCGCCGCTTCCACCGTCATCAACGCCGTGGTCGACGCCCTGTCCCACCTCGGCGTCACCGACATGGCCATGCCGGCCCACCCGGAGCGGGTGTGGTCCACCATCCAGAGTGCAAGGGGGGAGTCGTGATCCCGGCCGCGTTCGACTACCAGCGGGCCGGCTCGGTGGACGAGGCCATCGGCCTGCTCACCGAGGCCGGCGAGGACGCCAAGCTCATCGCCGGCGGGCACTCGCTGCTGCCGCTGATGAAGCTGCGGCTGGCGGCGCCGAGCGTGCTCATCGACATCGGCCGCATCGCCGACCTGTCGTACGTGCGGGGCGAGGGTGACGAGGTGAGGATCGGCGCGCTGACCCGCCACCACGACGCCGCCACCTCCGACCTGCTGCGCGAGCAGGTCCCGCTCCTGGCTCAGGTGGCAAGCCAGATCGGTGACCCCCAGGTGCGCCACCGGGGCACGGTGGGAGGCTCCGTCGCCCACGGCGACCCTGCGTCGGACCTGCCCGCCGCTCTCCTGGCACTTCGGGCCACGCTGGTGGCCCGGGGCCCGGGCGGCGAGCGGACGATCGCGGCCGACGACTTCTTCACCGGGTTCCTGGAGACCGCGCTGGCGCCGGACGAGGTGCTGACCGAGATCCGGGTCCCGGCCGTGCCCGGCACCGGCTGGGCGTTCGAGAAGTTCCAGCGCCGGGCCCAGGACTGGGCCATCGTCGGTGTCGCCGCCGTGCTCACGAACGGCTCGGGCGGTCCCGGAGTCGGCCTGGTCAACATGGGCTCGCAGCCGATGAGGGCGGCCGGCACCGAGGAGGCCCTGCGCTCCGGCTCGGGCGCGGCCGACGCCGCGGCCCGGGCCGCCGAGGGCGCGGATCCGCCCTCGGACCTCAACGCCTCGCCCGAGTTCCGGCGCCACCTGGCCGAGGTGCTCACCCGGAGGGCCCTCCAGACCGCCGGGGCGTAGCGGCCCGCTGCTCCGCAGCAAGAGCGGAAACACGTCCTGACCGTGGCCGGTTCGGTCGGTCCCAGGGTCCTGCTCGTAGGCTGATGCCCATGTCAGACCCGGGGCCGACCATCGCCAACGACGTCGCGTCCGTGGTCGAGGGCCTGGCCGCCCACGACTACCTGGCGGACGAGGGCCTGGCCACCGCGGTCTTCCTCGCCCTGCGCCTGCAGCGCCCGCTGTTCCTGGAGGGCGACGCCGGCGTGGGCAAGACCGAGATCGCCAAGGCCCTCGCGGCCTGGACCGGCGGCCGGCTGGTCCGGCTCCAGTGCTACGAGGGCATCGACGCGACCCAGGCGCTCTTCGAGTGGGACCACGCCCGCCAGCTGCTGCACCTGCGGGCGGCCGAGGCCGCGGGCCGGGCTGCGTCCACCGAGCCGGAGACGCTGGAGGGCGAGCTCTACGACGAGCGCTTCCTGGTGCGCCGGCCCCTCCTGCAGGCGTTGTACACGCCCGAGGACCACCCGCCGCCCGTGCTGCTGATCGACGAGATCGACCGGGCCGACGACGAGTTCGAGGCCTTCCTGCTGGAGCTGCTGTCGGACTGGGCCGTCACCATCCCCGAGCTCGGCACCGTGCGGGCCGACGTCCCGCCGGTCACCGTGCTCACGTCCAACCGCACCCGGGACGTCCACGACGCCCTCAAGCGCCGCTGCCTGTACCACTGGGTCGACCAGCCCGACGTGGAGCGGGAGCTGGCCATCGTGCGGCTGCGGGCTCCCGAGGTGGCCGGCGAGCTGGCCCGCCAGGTGGCGGAGGCGGTCAGCGAGATCCGCACGCTGGGCCTGTACAAGCCGCCGGGCATCGCCGAGACGATCGACTGGGCCCGGGCGCTGACGCTGCTGGGCCGGACCACGCTCGACCCCGCGGCTGCGGCCGCCACCCTGGGGTCGGTAGTGAAGTACCACGAGGACGGCCAGCGGGTGCGCGACCGGGGGATCGACGCCCTGGTGCGGGAGGCGGTAGCCCGGAGTGCCTGAGCTGGACGAGCTGGCCGTGGCCTTCGTCCTCGCTCTGCGGCGCGAGGGCGTGCGCGTGCCCACCGGGGCCACGGTCGTCTACGCCCGGGCGCTGGCGTCGGTGGGGTCCTCGCCGAGCGGGGCCTACTGGGCCGGGCGCTCCACGCTGGTCTGCAAGCCCGAGGACGTCCCCGCCTACGACCGGGCCTTCGGCACGGTGTTCGGGGGCGAGGTACCGGCCCCGCCTCCGGGCCTGCCCCGGGTGGTGGAGATCCAGCTGGAGGTGGACGATCCCGACGCGCTGGCCGACGAGGGCGACGACAGCGGCCCGTCGCCGGGCGACGTGCGCTCGGTGCGCTGGAGCGCGACCGAGATCCTCCGCCACCGGGACCTGGCCACCTGCACTCCGGACGAGCTGGCCGAGGCCCACCGGCTCATGGCCGACCTGCGGGTCCACGCCGCGCTGCGCCGCTCACGGCGGCGCCGGCCCGCGCCCACGGGGCGGGGCACGCCCGACCTGCGCCGGACCGTGCGGCGGTCCCTGCGCACGGCGGGCGAGGTGGTCCGGCCCGCCTCCACCCAGCCCGGCACCCGGCCGCGGCGGCTGGTGGTGCTGCTGGACGTGAGCGGGTCCATGGAGCCCTACGCCCGGGCGCTGGCCCGCTTCGCCCACGCCGCGGTGGCCGCCCGGCGCCGGGGCCAGGTCGAGGTGTTCGCGCTCGGCACCCGGGTGACCCGCATCACCCGCGAGCTGTCCACCCACGACCCTGACGAGGCCCTGCGGCGGGCCGGCGACGCGGTGGCGGACTGGTCCGGCGGCACCCGGCTGGGCGAGGGCCTGCGGCGCTTCAACGACCGCTGGGGCGTGCGGGGCCTGGCCCGGGGCTCGGTGGTGGTGATCCTGTCCGACGGCTGGGACCGGGGCGATCCCACGGTGCTGGGCGAGGAGCTCGCGCGGCTGCGGCGGGTCGCCTACCGGCTGGTGTGGGTCAACCCGCTCAAGGCGTCGCCCGGCTACGCGCCCCTGGCCCGGGGCATGGCCGCCGCCCTGCCGCACGTGGACGAGTTCGTGGAAGGCCACTCGGTGGCGTCGCTGGAGGCGCTGGCCGAGGTGATCGCTCGATGATCCCGAGGATGGAGGAACGCAGCGCATGAGAGACCTGCTCGACGATCTGGATCGCTGGCGCGCCGAGGGGGTGGGCGTGGCCATCGCCCGGGTGGTGGACCTGGACGGCTCGGGGCCCCGGCTGCCCGGCGCGGCCATGGCCGTGAACGAGCGCGGCGAGGTGGTGGGCTCGGTCTCGGGCGGCTGCGTCGAGGGCGCGGTGGTCACCGAGGCGCTGGAGGTCCTCGAGACCGGCGAGCGCAAGATGGTGACGTTCGGCTACAGCGACGCCGACGCCTTCGCCGTGGGGCTGACCTGCGGCGGGATCATCCACCTCTACGTGGAGCCCCTCGACTGGTGAGTGCGCCGTCGCTGTACGACGACCTGGCCGCGGCCGTGCGGTCCGATCAGCCGGTGGCGCTGGCCACGGTGATCGGCGGCCCCGGCGCGGGCGCCAAGTTGCTGGTGCGCCCGGGCGCCCCGCCCGAAGGCTCGCTGGGAGACCCCGACCTCGACCGGGTGGTGGCCCGCGACGCCCTCGGCGAGCTGGCCGCGGGCACCAGCGCGGTGCGCCACTACGGCGAGCACGGCGAAGCCCGCGAGGCGGTCGTGGCCGTGTTCGTGGAGAGCTTCGCCCCGCCGCCCCGCATGCTGGTCTTCGGCGCGGTCGACTTCACCGCCGCCCTGGTCAAGGTGGCCAAGGTGCTCGGCTACCGGGTCACCGTGTGCGACGCCCGCGAGGTGTTCGCCACCCGGGCCCGGTTCCCCCAGGCCGACGAGGTCGTGGTCGACTGGCCGGACCGGCTGCTGGGCCAGGTCGGCCCGTCCCTGACGACCCGGGACGTCGTGTGCGTCCTGACCCACGACGCCAAGTTCGACGTCCCCGCGGTCGTGGCGGCGCTGAAGACCGACGTCGGCTACATCGGGGCCATGGGCAGCCGCCGCACCCACGCCGACCGGGTCAAGCGCCTGCTGGAGGCGGGCGTCGACCACGCCGCTCTCGGGCGGATCCGGGCTCCGGTCGGGCTCGACATCGGCGCCCGCACCCCGGAGGAGACGGCGGTGTCCATCTGCGCCGAGATCATCGCCCACCGCACGGGGCGGGCCGACGCCCGGCCGCTGCGGGACACCGAAGGCCCGATCCATCATTAGGCCCTAGCTCATGACCACTGCGGCCATCGTCCTGGCGGCCGGCGGAGGCTCCCGGTTCCGGGAGTCGGGCGGCGACGTGCACAAGCTGCTGGCGCCCTACCTCGGGCGTACGGTGGTCGAGTGGGCGATCGACGCAGCGGCATCCGCCCAGCTCGACGCCACCTACGTCGTGCGGGGGGCGACCGACCTGCCCCTGCCGCCGCTGGTGGCCGACCGGGTGCGCTTCGTCCGCAACGACCGCTGGCGGGAGGGCATCGCCACCTCGCTGCAGGCGGGTGTGACCCAGGCCCGGCGCGACGGCCACGCCGCGGTGGTGGTGGGCCTGGGGGACCAGCCGCTGGTGCTGAGCGATGCCTGGCGGCTGATCGCCCGGGCCACCACGGCCCCGCTGGCGGTGGCGACGTACAAGGGGACCCGGGGCAACCCGGTGCGGCTGTCGTCGATGGTGTGGCCGCTGCTGCCCCGGTCCGGCGACGAGGGGGCGAAGGTGGTGATGCGGCGCAGGCCGGACATGGTGGTCGAAGTACCGTGTCCGGGTGGCTCCGCCGACATCGATACGGTGGACGATCTCCGTGAGTGGAGCTGAGGCCGAGGTGAGGGCATGGAACTGACGAACGAGTTCAAGGTGGGTGTGCCGGTGGAGCGCGCGTGGGAGGTGCTCACCGACGTCGAGCTCATCGCCCCGTGCATGCCCGGTGCCCAGCTGCAGGAGATCGAGGGCGAGGAGTATCGGGGGGTGGTCAAGGTCAAGGTGGGCCCGATCACCGCCCAGTACAAGGGCGCGGCCCGCTTCCTGGAGCAGGACGAGGCGGGCCACAAGGTGGTCCTGCGGGCCGAGGGCCGCGAGACCCGGGGCCAGGGCAACGCCAACGCCACCATCACGGCCACCATGACCCCCGAGAGCGACGGCACCCAGGTGACCGTGGTGACCGACCTGACCATCACCGGCAGGGTCGCCCAGTTCGGCCGGGGCGTCATGGCCGACGTCTCGGGCAAGCTCCTGGGCCAGTTCGTCGACTGCCTGGAGTCCAAGCTGCTGGCCGGCTCCGACTCCGACTCCGGGTCCTCGTCCTCGTCCGCGTCCTCGTCCTCGTCCGGGTCCTCGTCCTCGGAGCCGGCGGACAACCCGGCCCCGCAGCCCGGGCCCACGGGCCCGTTCGACATCGCCTCGGAGGGCGCGGCCGCCACCCGCAGCCTGGAAGAAGCAAGCGGCGAGGCGTCCCCGACAGCGGCGGCCTCCGCCCCGAAGGCCGCCCCGGCGGTGTCCGGCCAGGACCGCCTCAACGGCACCTCCGGCCCCGCGGTCCGCATCGTGGACGCCCCCGAGGCCGAGCCGGTCGACCTCCTCGACGCCGCCGGCGCCCCGGTGGTCAAGCGCCTGGCCCCCGCCGTCATCGGCCTCACGGTCCTGTGGCTCCTCAGCATCTTCCTGCGCCGCCGCCGCCGTAACCGCTGATTGGGTGCTCAGAGCCTGCGCGCTAGAGTGTTCCGCCTGCCCGGAGCATCGGGCAGCCACGTCGGAGTGGCGGAATTGGCAGACGCGCCAGGTTGAGGGCCTGGTGCCCGTTAAGGGCGTGGGGGTTCAAGTCCCCCCTCCGACACTCGAACAAGTGTTCGATACCGCTCGAGTCAACGTAAGACTTGAGCGGTTCCGCGTGCAGCCCGGTACCGGTCATCTGAGAGGCCGTTGGGGACGTCCGCCCTGTGATCGGCCCTCACGAACCCGAGAATGCTTGCGCCGCTATCTCGGTCATCTCCGCTATCGGGACGTCGCGCACGTGCTGGGTGAGGCCCCAGCGGTGGCCAAAGGGGTCCGTGATCTGGCCCTCGCGCTCGCCCCAGAACGTGTCCGCCAAGTTGCGCACGACCGCCGCGCCACCTGCGATGGAGCGTTCCCAGACGGCCTCGACGTCGTCGCAGTGGAGGTAGAACGTCGCAGAGATGTGCCCGGTCGTGGCCGGCGAGAGCGCCTCGTGGTCAGGGAACTCGTCGGCGAGCATCATCGTCGAGCCGCCTACGTCGAGCTCGACGTGGATCAGCCTGCCGTCCGGAAGAGCTACCCGTGAGCGCTCCACGGCCCCGAAGACGTCCTGGTACCAACGCGACGCACGGTCGGCGCCGTCGACGATGATGTGGATGGTGATCACGACGTCGATTTGTACGGCATGCTCCTGGGGTCGGTCTTGAACGATCTTGCAGCCGGGCCCGAACGACGCGTGGACCGACCCGAGGTCTGGCACGACGACACGTTGCCCGGCGTGGTGTGGATGAGCGGTCTGTCGAGCGAGTATCGGATAGATACCGTTGACGAGTACGTGATCGGCGCGCTCACGGGAAGCGCCGGCTACGACCTCCGCCGCGGATCGACGACCTACCGGGTACGCCCCGATGCGCTGGTCGTGCTCGATCCCGAGCACGACCATGCCGGAACGCAGACACGTGACGGACCGTGGGACGCGCGGCTGCTCGTCCTCCCCGCCGCGCTGCTGAGCGCGACCTGCGACGAGGTGCCATCGCTGGTGCGCGCCCGTATCGATAATCCCGTCCTCGACGCGCCTGCGCTACGCGACAGATTCCTCGCGTTGCACGGGGCGAGCTCGAACGGCGCGGCCAAGCTCTGGCGCGAGTGCGCCCTGCTGGGATTGCTGGATGACCTCGCTCCTGCCGCGGGGGCCACACCACGCCGCCACGGCGATCCGATGGTGGCCCGGGCCCTCGAGTTCGTGCGCGACTGCTACCTCGACCGGATCGACCTCGACACGCTCGCCTCGGAGGTCGGCACCACGAAGTTCCGCCTGTTGCGGCATTTCCGCGCGGAGGTCGGCCTCACTCCCCACCAGTTCGTGGTCAGCGTCCGCATCGCCCATGCAAGGCAGTTGCTGGCGGGCGGGACCCCGGTCAGCGTGGCGGCAAGCGCGTGCGGGTTCGCCGACCAGAGCCACCTCACACGCAATTTCCGCGACCGACTTGGGTTCACCCCCGGCCGCTACCGGCAGACCGCGTCAAAGGCTCGCTGACCGGCGTCCGCGGCCACGGGGCGCAGCATCACGCTGCGACCAAACCAGGACCGCCAGCGCGTGGATGCAGGGTCTTGTGTCCCCCCTCCGACACTCGAACAAGTGTTCACAGGGTCCCGTCGGACACGCTCAGACTGACCTCTCGCCAGGCCTCGTCGCTGGCCGCGAGCTCGTGTGCCGCCTTCTGCGCTATCGGCACAGCATCGGTGCCCAGCAGCAGAC
>JBKPRS010000342.1:0-7368 GCA_046734695.1 Actinomycetota bacterium
GCGAGGTGGAGGGTGAGCACGAGGCGTCGCCCGCGGCGTTGCGGCCGGTCGGGTCGGCGCGGGGGCACGTGTCGGGCCGCGGCGCGAGGCGACCGGCGCCGAGCCGGCCCGGTGAGCCACGGACCCAGCGGGTCCTGCAGGCCGTGGCGGCCTTGAACCGCAACTTCAGCCTCGACCGCCTGCTCCCGGCCGACGAGGAGGCCCGCCAGCGGCGCCTGGCCCGGCTGCGGCGGGTGGGCATGCGGGTCGGGTCGTTCACCCTGGCCGCCATGTTGATCTACGCCGTGTTCCCGGTGCGGACCTACCTCAACCAGCGGGCGGCGACCGATCGGGCGCGTGATCAGATCGAGGTGCTCAGCCGGGAGAACGACAGACTCCAGAACCGGGCGGAGGACCTGCGTGACCCCGAGACGATCGAGGAGCTCGCCCGCCGGGAGCTGGGCCTGGTCAAACCGGGCGAGGAGTCCTACGGCCTCCTGCCCGCGCCCCCGCCCGACGACTCCGCCACGACCACGACCGTCCCCACCAACTGAGGCAGGGCCGGGCAGGGGCGCCAGAACAGAGGCCGCGCACGAACACGTCCTGCCCGCGCCCCCGCCCGACGACTCGGCCACGACCACGACCGTCCCCACCAACTGAGGCAGGGACGGCCGAGCCAATGGTCAGACGGGCTCGGGGACCCGCTCCTCCAGGGCCGCCTCGGCCTCCAGGCGCTTGCGGGCCTGGCGCCGGCCGGCCTTGCCGATGCGGTTGATGCGGGTGACCAGCGCGTCGCGGGCCCGCTCGGCCTCGTCGGACAGGCCGGTCACGTCCTCGACGGCCCAATGGCGCAGCACCACAGGCACGAGGATCTGGCCGTGGTGGATGGTGAAGTCGTAGATGCCGGCCCGGGCGATGGCGCGGGCGTGGGTGTCGAAGTCGATGATGCCGGTGCCCGGCATCTCGAACTCGCGCACCTGGCGCTCGATGGCGAGCATCACCCCCGACGGGTCGAGCTCCAGGGCGGCGGCGGCGAGGTCGCGATAGAAGAGGTAGTGGCGGTTCTCGTCGGCCGCCACCCGCTTCATGACCTCGTAGCCCACGCCGTCGTCGATGAGCTTGCCCGTGTTGTGGTGGGCGATGCGGGTGGCCAGCTCCTGGAGCGCCACGTACACCACCACGTCGTGCGGCAGCTCGGGCTCGGGGACCTGCCCGCAGCTCACCTGCGCCATGCGGGCCCGCTCCAGGGCCACCGGGTCCACCGCCCGGGTCACCGTCAGGTAGTCGCGGATGACGATGGAGTGGCGGCCCTCCTCCGCGGTCCAGCGCCGGTTCCACTCGCCCCAGGCGGCGTGGCGGCCGAACGTGTTCTCGATGGTGCGGAAGTAGTAGGGCAGGTTGTCCTCGGTGAGGAGGTTGACGAACAGGCTGGACCGCACGGTCTCGGGCAGCGCCGTCTCCTCCGGCGACCACTCGTAGCCGTCCTCGAAGTCCCGCCCCCGGCTGTAGGGGACGAGCTGATGCGGGAACCACTCCTTCGCCTGCGCCAGGTGGCGGTCGAGCAGCCGGGCGACGACAGGCTCGAGCTCGGACAGGAGTACGGCGGGAGGCATGTGAGCGGCGGCCATCGGCACAGCCTACCGACTGGTCGGTAGGCTGGCGACCAGAACGTGACTGATGTCTCGAATTCGCCGTGCGTCTACGTCACCGGACCCCTACGACCGGCGCGAGACTGTCGCCCATGAGCGATCGGGGGGACGAGCGCGTCTCCGATGCCGAGCGGCAGCAGGTGATCGACGTGCTGCGCACCCACACCGGAGCGGGACGGCTCACCCTGGACGAGTTCTCCGACCTGGCCGGAGAGGTGTTCGCGGCCCGCACGCGGCGCGAGCTGGAGAAGGTCCTCGAAGGCCTGCCGCCCGGCGTGGAGCCCGCCGGCCCCCTGGTCCCGCCCGTCCCCGCCGTCTCCGAGGGAAGCCCCGCGAAGCCCAAGCGCCTGATCGCCATCATGAACGGGAGCAACACGCGGGGGCGCTGGCGGGCACCGGCGCAGATCACCGCCTTCGCCTGCATGGGCGGGGTGAAGGTCGACCTGCGGTCCGCGGTGTTCGACACGGGGGTCATCGACATCTTCGCCTGGGCCATCATGGGATCGGTCGACGTGGTCGTGCCGGCGGGCGTCGCTGTCGAGCTCGACGGCATGGTGCTCATGGGCGGCAGTGGCGACCACACCCGGCCGGGCCCGGTGTTGCCGGGCACGCCGTTGGTGCGGGTGCACGCCCGGGGCCTGTGGGGCGGCGTCGGGGCGCGCACCGGCAAGCCCCGCGGTGAGCGCCGCGACCGTGACCGCGACCGTGACCGGGACCGCCGCCGCGGCCACGGGCACATGCACGCGCCGGTTGCCCCGCCGATCCCGACCCCACCGCCGCCGCCTCAGTTGCCGATGCCGAACCTGAGCGACCTGATCCCCCAGATCAACATCGACATCGGGCGCAGGCAACGGGAGCGCATGCAGCCCCATCCCCGCTACCGCAACAACGGCGACGACCGCGCCGGGATGCCGGCCGGTGCGACTCCGACCGAGGCGCCCCGGGCCGGCGCCACCGCGACCCCGAACCCGACGCCGACCCCGGGGCCCAGCGGGACGCTCACGATGATGGTCACCGACATCGTGGGCTCCACCCGCCTGGCCGAAGCGCTGGGCGACCGCCGGTGGATGGACCTGATGAACGACCACAACGCCCTCGTGCGCGAGCAGGTCGGCAAGTACGACGGCACCGAGGTCAAGGCGCAGGGCGACGGGTTCCTCGTGGTGTTCGCCAGCGCCCGCCGGGCCATCCTGGCCGCGGTCGACGTGCAGCGGGCGCTGGCCGTCTACCGCGACGAGCACCCGGACCATCCGCTGGACATGCGGATCGGTCTGCACACGGGCGAGATCGTGGACGTCGACGGCGACGTGTTCGGCCAGAACGTGGTCGTGGCCGTGCGCATCGCCGACCACGCCGCGCCGGGCGAGATCCTGGTCTCCGGCCTCACCCGCGACCTCACGCAGGCGGGCGGCGATCTGAGCTTCGACGACGGGCACGAGCTCGACCTCAAGGGCCTGTCCCAACCCTGGCGGGTGCACCGGGTCTCGTGGAGCACCGAGCCGGCGTGACCGGCCCGGCCGAGGACCGGGCCCACGACGACGATCCTGACGAGCAGGAGGTCGAGCGGCTGCTGGGCCGCCGGCCCCAAGGGGCGTACTCCGTCGTGGTCCGCCACCCGGACGGGTCCCCGCTCGTGATCCGCAACGCGCCGCTGCTGGACGACGGCACGCCCATGCCCACCCGCTACTGGCTGGTGGGCGAGCCGGAGCGGACGCAGGTGTCCCGCCTGGAGAGCGACGGAGGCGTGGGCGAGGCCGAGGCCGAGGTCGACCCGGGCGAGCTGGCGGCCGCCCACGAGCGCTACGCGACGGAGCGGGACGCGGCGCTCCCCCCGGGCCACGCCGGGCCCCGCCCGTCCGGCGGTGTCGGCGGCACCCGCACCGGGGTCAAGTGCCTCCACGCCCACTACGCCTGGTTCCTGGCCGGCGGCGACGATCCCGTCGGCCGGTGGGTGCAGGACCGGCTCGGGGTAGTTTCCGGGGAATGAGCACCGTCGCGTCCGTCGACATCGGCACCAACTCGACCCGCGTGCTGGTGGCGCGGCCGGACGGCGCCGGCAAGCTCGACATCCTCGACCGGCGCAACACGATCACCCGGCTGGGCAAGGACGTGGGCGCTACCGGGCGCCTGGCCGACGAGGCGGTCGAGCGCACGTTGGCCTGCCTGCGGGACTACCGCAAGATCCTCGACGAGCACCACGTCGAACGGGTGCGGGTCGCCGCCACGTCCGCCTCGCGCGACGCGGCCAACCGTGACGAGTTCTTCGACGCGGTGGAGGACGTGATCGGCACGCGCCCCGAGCTGCTGAGCGGCGAGGAGGAGGGACGCATGTCGTTCCTCGGTGCCACCGGCGACCTCGACCACGCCCTGGGGCCGTTCCTCATCGTGGACATCGGCGGCGGCTCCACCGAGTTCATCGCCGGCACCGACGAGGTCGAGGGCGTGATCTCGGTGGACGTGGGCTGCGTGCGCATGACCGAGAAGTTCCTGGAGCACGACCCGCCGATGCCCGAGGAGCTGACCGCCTGCATCAGCTTCGTCGACGCCCACCTGGAGGATGTCGCCCGCGAGGTCCCGACCGCGACCGAGGCCCGCACGCTGGTGGGCCTGGCCGGGACCATCACGACGGTGGCCGCAGTGGAGATCGGGCTGGCCGAGTACGACCGCGACCGCATTCACCACTTCCGCCTCACCCGCGACGCGGCCGAGGACGTGTTCCGCACTCTGGCCACCGAGCCCTACGACCGCCGCATCCACAACCCGGGCCTGGAGAAGGCCCGCGCGGACGTGATCGTGGGGGGCTGTTGCGTGCTCGTGGCGCTGTTCCGGCGCTTCGGCTTCGACGAGATGATCGTGTCGGAGGCCGACATCCTCGACGGACTGGCACTGAGCGTCCTCGAATGACCTACCGTCAGGGCCGCACATGCCACTGAGCGACCGTGTCTTGATGGGGCCGGGGCCCTGCAACCCGTACCCCGAGGCCGTCGCGGCTCTGGCGCGCCCGATGCTCGGACACCTCGATCCCGAGTTCGTGGCCGTGCTGGACGAGACGTGCGACCGGCTGCGCAGCGTGTTCCGCACCGCCAACCCCATGACCCTGCCCGTCTCGGGCACGGGCTCGGCCGGGATGGAGGCGGCGTTCGTCAACCTGGTGCGGCCGGGCGATCCCGTCGTGATCGGCGTGAACGGCGTGTTCGGCGCCCGCATGTGCGACGTGGCCGCCCGCTGCGGCGCCGAGGTGGTGGCGGTCGAGGTCCCGTGGGGCCGGCCGGTCGAGCCCGACGCCCTCTTGAGCGCCCATCCGTCGCCGACGGTCATCGCAGTCGTCCACGCCGAGACCTCCACCGGCGTGCGCTCGGAGATCGCCCCGCTGGGCGCGGGCAAGGGCGACGCGCTGCTGCTGGTCGACTGCGTCACCAGCCTGGGCGGCATCGAGGTCGACATCGACGGCTGGGGCGTGGACGTGGCCTACTCGGGCACGCAGAAGTGCCTGGGCGTGCCGCCTGGCCTGGCCCCGCTGACCGTGAGCGAGCGCGCCCGCGAGCGTCTGGTCGAGCGCAGCCCCAGCTGGTACCTCGACCTGCGCATGATCGGTCGCTACACCGGTCCCGCCACCGGAGCGCGGGTGTACCACCACACCGCGCCGGTCTCGATGATCCAGTCGCTGCACGCCGGCCTCGGCGCCGTGCTGGACGAGGGGCTCGACGCCGCCATCGCCCGGCACGAGGAGTGTGGCCGGCTCCTGCAGGACGGCCTCGAGGGGCTGGACTGCGGGCTGTTCGCGGCCGAGGGCCACCGGCTGCCCGAGCTGACCACCGTGTGGGTGCCCGAGGGCACCGACGACGCCAAGGTCCGGGCCACGCTGCTCGACCGCTACGGCATCGAGATCGGCGGCGGGCTGGGCGAGTTCGCGGGCAGGGTGTGGCGGATCGGGTGCATGGGCCACACGGCCCGTCCCCGCAACGTGACGACGCTGCTGGGTGCCCTGGCGGAGGTCTTCGGCAGTCCATGAACGCGCTCACCGGCCGCCGGATCAAGCTCCGGCCGCTCGTCTCATCCGACTTCCCGACCTGGCAGGAGGTGCGCCGCCGCAACGCGGGCTGGCTCACCCCGTGGGAGCCGGCCCGCAACCCCAACCTGCCCGACGTGGTCGAGTCCAGCGAGGCGTTCGCCATGCGCTGCTCGGCGCGCGAGCGCGAGCGCCAGTTGGGGACCGGCTTCGGCTTCGGGATCTTCGTGCCCGATGGCGCCGGCGCCACGCGCCACGCCGAGCGGTTCTGCGGTGAGATCAACCTGTCGTCGGTGCAGCGCGGGCCGTTCCAGTCGGCCTACGTCGGCTACTGGATCGACCAGGGCCAGGCCGGCCACAGCTACATGCCCGAGGCCGTGGTGCTGCTGGCCCGCTTCGCCTTCGAGCAGGTCCACCTGCACCGCATCCAGATCTCGATCATCCCGCGCAACCACCGCAGCCGCCGGGTGGTGGAGAAGCTCAAACTGCGGGATGAGGGCGTCGCCCAGCGCTACCTGGAGATCAACGGTGTCTGGGAGGATCACCTGCGGTACGCCCTTACCATCGAGGAGTGGCAGGACCGCAAGGACGAGCTGACCCGCGAGTGGCTGGCGTGAGGCTGGGGTGCCGCGGCGCCTTGGGCGCCGCCCTCGCCGTCGTGCTCGCGCTCGCGGCGTGCTCGGGTGACAAGGGCGGCGACGACGCCGGGGACACCCCCGCGGGCAGCCAGGCCGCCACCACGACCACGATGAACACCGGCGGGATCGAGGTCGACGCGCCGGACGGCTGGACCGTGATCCCCGTGCCGGACCTGGGCATGGGCCTGGCCGTGCCCCCGGGCTGGGAGGCGACCCTGCTCTCGCCCGAGGGCCTCGCCACCCTGGCCGGCGCCTCGCCCGACGTGCCCGAGTTCACCGACCTGGCCCACACGGCCGCATCGCAGGGCGGGCTGGTCTACGCGGCCGGACAGGACCAGGCCGGCGGGATCAGCGACGTCGTGGTGCGGGCCACCCCGCAGGCGGGCGTGGCCACCGCCGCCGACCTGGCCACCGCGGCCCAGCAGATCGCGGCGCAGGCGGGGGCCGATCCGGCCGCGGTGCGGACGGTCGACGGTAGCCAGTACCCCACGGCGCTGGTCCCGTTCACGGTGGGTGGCGGGGCGGCCGGGGCGCAGGCATCGGCCAAGGCGACCAACGTGGTCGTGGCCGGGCCCCGGGACATCCTGTGGGAGATCACGGTGACGAGCGACGACGCCGGTTCCCACGACCAGCTCGTCGACGCGATCCAGAAGACCCTGACGTTCAGCCCCGGGACGTGATCCGGCGCTGGAGGGCCGCCAGCCGCTCGGCGAACGCCGGCTGGTTGATCGACCACACCTGAGGATCCAGCTCGCACTCGACCGCGGCCTCGTGGTCGTCCAGGGTGCGGACCTCGACCATGGTGGCCTTGATCCGCTCCACGAGATCGCGGGGCGCGGCGGCCGCGCTGGCGGCCAGCTCGCGGGCGTGGTCAAGGAGGTCGCCGTCGTCCACGCACGCCCACGCCAGCCCGGCCCGCTCGGCGGCGGGGCCGTCGAGCACCCGGCTGAAGAGGACCATGGCCGCCGCGGCCTGGGGACCGACCCGGCGCTGCAGCATCCAGGTGTGGCCGCCGCCGGGGTGCAGCCCGAGCTGCAGGAAGCGGGTGTCGAAGCGGGCCGAGCGCCCGGCCACGATCACGTCGCACACGAGC
>JBKPRS010000343.1:0-6597 GCA_046734695.1 Actinomycetota bacterium
GGCTCGGGCGGGGCCATCGGGGCGGGGGCCGGCCCCCAGCCACCCGGCGGCTCGGGCGGACCGGGGTCGGGCAGCGTCTCCGGCGGGGGCACGAACACCTGGCGGTCGGGCGCGGTGGGCCCGGGCGTGGGCATCCGGCGCTCGGGCGGCACCGGCCAGCCCCCTGCACCGGACGGTCCGCCCGCGCTCGACCTCGCGGCGTCGAACCCGTTCCGCTCGCTGTTCCCGCGGCCCGGCGGAGGGTAGAGGTCGTGCGGCTCCGACCGGCGCCCGGGGTCGGGGAAGCCGGCCGACGGGCCGTCGGACCAGGGCGCGTCGGGGACCGGGGGGCTCACGTGGCTCCACCCGACACGGGCGGCAGGATCGCGACCTCGTCGCTGTCGGTCACCGGGTCGGTGCCGTGGGCCGGCTCGCCGTTCACCCACACCTTGCACGACGGCAGCAGGGCGGCGAACACCGCGCCGTAGCGGGCCCGGGCGGCCGCGAGGACCTGGTCCACGGTGTCGCCGTCGACCACGTCGCGGCTGGTGCCGGCGGCCTCGCGGGCCTGCGCGAAGAGGCGGAGCACGGGCATTCGTGCCTTCTACCTCAGACGGCTCCGGCCGAGCCGCCGTCGTTCTGCAGGATGTCGGGCGGCGGTGCCATGACGGAAACTCCTAGCGCGCTCCCCAGTCGAAGTGCCCGACGAGCCTACTCGTGCCCACTCCCGGTAGCGTCCTCGGCATGGACCCTGCCCTCTCGTCGGCGACGCGCGTCCTGCTGGTCCGCCATGGTCAGTCGGAGTGGAACGCCGCCGGTCGCTGGCAGGGTCAGGCCGATCCGCCGCTCAGTGATCTGGGCCGGCGCCAGGCCCGGGAGGCGGCCCGCGCCATCGGTGCCGTCGACGCGGTGTGGGCGTCCGACCTGCAGCGGGCGGCCGAGACCGCGGCCATCATCTCCGCCGACATCGGGGTGGGGCCGGTCGTCCTCGACCCCGACCTGCGCGAGCGGGACGCGGGCGACTTCTCCGGCCTGACCCGGGCCGAGATCGACGAGCGCTTCCCCGGCTACCTGGAGGACCACCGCCGGCCTCCGGGCTGGGAGCCGGACGAGCACCTGCTGGCCCGGGCCCTGCGGGTCGTGCACGAGATCGCCCGGGAGGTCCCCGGCGGCGACGTGCTGGCGGTCACCCACGGCGGGCTCGTCTACCGGTTGGAGAGCCACCTCGGCGCGCCGCGCAACCGGCTGGCCAACACCGAAGGCCGCTGGATCGCCGTGGACGGCGAGCGGCTGCAGCTCGGCGACCGCATCCTCCTGGCGGACCCCGACGACCTGACGGTCCCCGGCCAGATCTGATCCCGGGCGGGACTAGACCTCGGCGTCGCCCTGGTGGTCCATGCAGAAGCGGGCGGCGGGGAGCGCGGCCAGGCGGTCGTCCGGGATGGAGCCGCCGCAGACCTCGCAGCTGCCGTAGGTGCCGCCGTCCAGCCGGTCCAGCGCCCGGTCCACGTCCGCGAGCTCGGCCTCCACCTGTTCGAGGATGGAGAACTCCTTCTCCCGCTCGAAGGCGTCGCTGGCCGTGTCGGCCAGGTGCTGGTGGACGTGGGACAGGTCGGCCGCGCTGTCCTGGGACGGCTCGTCGTGGAGGTGCTCGTTCTCCAAGCCCACGCGCAGCTTCGTGAGCCGGTCCCGTTCCTCGGCGAGGTGCTGGCGGGCGGCCGCGTCGTCCACGGCGCTCAGGGTACGCCGGGAGAGTCGAGCGTGGGGGTGGAGGGGCTCGAACCCTCGCGCATCCGCTTAAAAGGCGGCCGCTCTGCCAACTGAGCTACACCCCCGGGAGAAGCCCGCGGGCCCATCGTAGGGCCCGTAGGGGGACCGCCACGGCGAGCGTTTGGTCAACTCGCGCGCGTGAACGCTTGAGTTCCCGTTCCCAAGTGCGCGTGTTAGTCTGCCGCGATTCGGGAGGGCTGGGGGCCCGGGGCCCCCTGGCAACGGGCGTCAGGGAGAGTAACCACGATGGTCAAGCGACTGATCGCATTGGGCGCGCTGGCTGTGCTGGCCATGGCCGCCCCGGCAGCCGCACAGCAGTATCCCCCGGCTGTGAACAGCATGACGTGCAGCGACACGACTCCGTCGCCGGGCCAGACGGTCACGATCCAGGCGCAGACGTTCGCCCCGGGCGCGACCGCCACGATCGTCCTCAACTCCGACCCGGTCACCCTCGGGTCGGCCACCGCCAACGCGGCCGGCCAGATCACCCTGCAGGCCACGATCCCGGTGGACACCCCGCTCGGCTCCCACACCCTGGTCGCCAGCGGACCGGCACCCACCGGCCAGATGCTGTCGCTGTCACTCGCCATCCAGGTGGTGCCGGCCCAGGGCGGCGGCACCAGCACGTCGGGCGGCACGCTGCCCCACACCGGCGACAGCACGTCGCTCCCGCTGGCCAAGGTCGGCCTCGGCCTCCTGGCCGTCGGCGGGGTGATCTACTCGATCGCCGCCAAGCGTCGCAAGGCCCTCAGCGTCAGTCGCTGACCTGGGCCTTGGCCCAGCGGTAGTCGGCCTTGCCCGACGGGCTGCGCTGGATGGCGTCGAGGAACAGCACGTCCTTGGGCAGCTTGTAGCGGGCGACGTGCATCCCCGCGTGGGCGACGATGTCGTCCGCGGTGGCCGCCTCGCCCGGTGACAGCTCGACGAGCGCCACCACCTCCTGGCCCCAGCGCTCGCTGGCCCGGCCCACGACGACCACGTCGTGCACGGCCGGGTGCCCGGCGATGGCCCGCTCGATCTCCTCGGCGAAGATCTTCTCGCCCCCGGAGTTGATGGTGACCGAGTCGCGGCCGAGCAGCTCGATCTCACCGTCCGGGAGCAGCCGGGCCCGGTCGCCGGGGACGGAGTAGCGGGTGCCCCCGATGACCGGGAACGTGCGGGCCGTCTTGGGGGCGTCGCCGAGGTAGCCGAGCGGGACCCAGCCCTCCTGGGCCAGCCACCCCATGCCCTCGTGGCCGGGCTCCAGCAGGGCGTCGAGCTCCTCGCTCACGACCACCGTGCCCGCCATGGGCCGGAAGCGGCCGGTCGAGATCTCGCCGCCGCTGGTCGACACGTGGCTCATCTGCGCCCCGGTCTCCGACGAGCCCACGGAGTCGCTGAGCATGATGTGGGGCATCTGGGCCAGCAGCCGCTGCTTGATCGTCGGCGTGAGCGGCGCCCCGCCGTTGCCCATGCCGAGCAGGCTGGACGTGTCGTAGCTGCCCGCCTCCAGCTCCTCGACCAGGGGCCGAGCGATGGCGTCGCCCACCACGGTGATCGTGGTGCAACGCTCCCGCTCGACCGTGCGCCACGTCTCGGCCGGGTCGAAGCGCCGGGTCTCGGGCGGCATCACGACGGTGTGCCCGTTGTTGAGCCCGATGAACGACGCCCACTGGGCGGCGCCGTGCATCAGCGGCGGCAGGATCAGGAACCGGAGCGGCTCCGCGAACGCGGTCGCGTTCTCGGCCACCTCGTCGTAGCTGTTCACCACGGCCTGCGTGAGGATGTTCCGCCCGCCCATGGCCGACATGTAGATATCGTGCTGGCGCCAGAGCACACCCTTGGGCATGCCCGTCGTGCCGCCGGTGTAGAGGATGTAGAGGTCGTCGGGCGACGGCTCCGGTCCGTCCTCGGGCACGACGCCGGCCAGCGCCTCCTCGTAGTCGACGGCACCCGGCAGCAGGTCGTGGCCGGACCCGTCGGCCACCTGGATGAGCACGTCCACGCCGAGCCGGCCGACGATGGGGGCCAGCGTGGGCGCGAACGCCGCGTGGTAGACGAGCGCCCGGCACTCGGCGTTGTCGAGCAGGTAGACCAACTCGTCCTCGACGTAGCGGTAGTTGACGTTGAACGGCGCCACCCGGGCCCGGAAGGCGCCGAGCATCGCCTCCAGGTACTCGTTGCCGTTGTAGAGGTAGATGCCGAGGTGGTCCTGGCCCGACTCGTGGCCGGCGAGGCCGCCCCGATCGGTCACCGAGCCCAGCCCCCGGGACCGCAGGTAGGTGGCGAGCCGGCGGCTGCGGTCCGCCATCTCGGCGAAGGTGATGCGGACGTCCCCCCAGATGAGACAGGGTCGGTCCGGGTGCACCCGGGCCACCGTGTCGAACACCGGGGCCAGGGCGAACTCGGTATCTGACGACATGTCAGATGACAGTAGCGTCAGGCACGCGCACGGTCCCGCCCGGGCCTGCCGAGCGGGACCGCAGAGGCTCTGTCCGGGGTCCTGTACGGGGTCAGTGCTGAGTGCTGCTGACCGGCTGGGTCAGGAACTGGCCGGCGATGAGGCCCGCCCACCCGATCAATCCGATCCAGGCACCGAAGGCTGCGGAGAACCCGTCCGGCATCATCAGCGTCGCCAAGAGGTGCCACAGGGCGAACACGCCGAGCACGGCGGCCGCGATGATCGGCAGGTTGGGGAGGTTGCTGAGCTGCGGGATCTGCGGCAGCTTGAGGATCGCCAGGATGCCGAACGCGATGGCGAGGATCGCCAGCAGGCGCCCGAAGCTGGCATAGGTGTCGAGCCCGGCGGGGACGTCGATGCCCACGCCGCCCGGGATGTCGCTGACATCGCCGAGGGTGCCACCGCCCGCGCCGGACACCTTCACGAAGTCGAGGACGTAGAGCGACAGCAGCACGAGGAAGGCGCCCACGCCACCGGCGATGAGGCCCCAGGTGGGGACGAACCCGCCCGCGGCCGGCGCCCCGCCGTAGCCGTAGTTCGGCTGGCCGTAGCCCTGGGGGCCGTAGCCCTGCTGCTGGCCATAGCCCGGCTGGCCGTAGCCCGGGCCCTGCTGCTGGCCGTACTGGCCCTGCTGGCCGTACTGACCCTGCTGCCCGCCGTACTGGCCCTGCTGGCCGTACTGGCCCTGCTGGCCGTACTGGCCCTGGTCCTGTGGCCCCGCGGCGGGCCAGCTCTGCCCGCTGCCCCCGCCGGCCGCGGGCCAACCCTCGCCGCTCGAGGGCTGGCTACCGTAGCCCTGCTGCGGCTGGCCGTAGCCCTGACCCGACTGACCGCCGCCCTGCCCGCCGTAGCCGGCCGAGGCGCCGTAGCCCTGCTGGCCGGCGCTCTCATAGGACTGGGCGGACGGGCCCGGCGCGTCGGGGGTGTCGACGCTGCGCTGACCGGCCGCATCCGCGACGTGCTCGGTCCATCGGGTGCCGTCGTGGTAACGCTGGGCGAAGCGTCCGGACGGATCCGGATACCAGCCGGGACTGACCTGGGACATCGGAGTGTCTCCTCTTGGATACGTATGTCCGCCGAGGGGGACGACGCTAGCTGGCGCGTAACGCCACCCTGGACGTTCGCGCCGGAGGTGGCATCGCCACCCCCCATCGTCCCCCGCCCGCGAGGGTCACAGCCACACTAGATCGGCCTCGTCCCCAGGTGTACCCGCGGCCCTCGAAGGCGGCTCCACGACCTCCTCGCAGGTCGAGCAGAACCAGCGCGCCTCGAGCGCCGTGCCGCAGCGGGCATGGGCGGGGACCGCGCCCCGCGGGCCTGGCCCCTCGCCGTGGCGGCGTGCCCCCCAGCCCGCCAGCATGCGCACGGGACCGGCCAGATCGGCGCCCGCGGCGGTGAGGCGGTAGGCGTGGCGGACCGGTCGGGTGGAGTACGGCTCGCCGACCACGACGCCCTCCTCCTCCAGCCGGGCCAGGCGCTTGGCCAGGATGTTGGGGGCCAGCCCGTCGAGCTCGTCCAGCAGCTCGCCGAACCGCCGGGGACCGTGCAGGAGCTGGGCCACCACCAGCAGCGACCAGCGGTCGCCGACCGCGGAGGCCGCGGTGGCCAGCGCCTGGTCGGCGGCCTCGTCCATCGCCGTGCGGGAAATAGGCCCTTGCGTCGAAGGCATGACCACAGGATACAGTGACTTGCAGTTTGCAAGTGAGTAGTCATACCCCCCAAGGAGCATGTATGAGCACCAGTGCAGAGGAGCAACAGGCCACCATCCGGCAAGTGGCCGACGCCGTGTCTCCGTCCGTCGTACGCATCGGTCGCCACGGCGGCCGGGGCTGTGGCGTCGTGGTCGCCGACGGGCTGGTCGTCACCAACGCCCACAACCTGCGGGACCGCACGACGCAGGTCACCTTCGCGGACGGCCGTGCCGTCCAGGCCCGCGCCACCGGCATCGACGTCGACGGCGACCTCGGGGTGCTGGCGGTGGACACCGCCGGCGTGCCCGCGGTGGCGTGGTCCGACAGCTCGGCCGAGCTGGGCCTGGCCGTCTACGCCGTGTCCCGCATCCCGGGAGGCCACCGGGTCACGGCCGGGATCGTCTCGGCGGTCGACCGATCGTTCCGCGGCCCCCGGGGCCGCCTGGTGACGGGCGGGATCGAGCACACCGCGCCCCAGGCCCGGGGCAGCTCCGGCAGCCCGGTCGTCGACCGGGAGGGCCGGCTGGTCGGCATCACCACGCTGCGCCTGGGCGACGGGTTCTCCATCGCCCAGCCCGCGGGGCCCGAGCTGCGAGCCCGGGTCGACGCCCTGGCCGAGGGCCGCGAGCCGGCCCGGGTCACCCTTGGCGTGGGCGTCGCCCCGCCGCACGTCGCCCGGCGCCTGCGCTCCGCCGTCGGCCTGGCCGAGCGGTCGGG
>JBKPRS010000344.1:0-30313 GCA_046734695.1 Actinomycetota bacterium
TAGCGCGTCGACTGCCCCGGGCGCTGGCCCGACGGCGTGGTGCCCTTGGCCGTGACCCGCCCGCCGGGCACATGTCGCTTCGCTGGCTTGGCCATGGGCGCCAAGACTAGACGCACTCGCCGCCGGGGTAGGACCCGGGCGGCCAGGGTCGTCGTCAACGGGCGGCGCACAGGCCAGAGTAGGAGCTGTGAACGACGTCCTCGCGGCCGTGGACATCGGTACCAACTCGATCCACCTGGTCGTGGCGCGGGTGGGCGAGAACCGCATCGACGTGATCGACCGCGAACGCGAGATGGTCCGCCTCGGCTCCTCGGCCACCGACATGAAGCGGCTCACGCCCGCGGCCATGAAGCGCGGCATCGAGACCTTGAACCGGTTCCGCCAGGTCGCCGCCATCCACGGCGCGGAGGTGCGGGCCGTCGCGACGTCCGCCGTGCGCGAGGCCGAGAACCGGGGCACGTTCATCGAGCGGGCCCGGGAGGTCGGTGTCGACATCGAGGTCATCTCCGGCTTCGAGGAGGCCCGGCTGATCCACCTCGGCGTGCTGCAGGCGGTGCCGGTCTACGACCGCCAGGTGGTCGTGTGCGACATCGGCGGCGGCTCGACCGAGCTCGTCGTCGGCCTCCGGGGCGAGATCCTCACCGTTCGCAGCCTCAAGCTGGGCGCCATCCGCCTGACGCGGCGCTACTTCGCCGACCGCAAGCTGTCGTCCAACGCCGTGGACCGCTGCCGCCGGGACATCCGCACCGCGCTCACGCCCGGGGTGCGCGAGATCCGCAAGGCGGGCTTCGACGTGGCCGTCGGGTCGTCGGGGACCATCGGCGCGGTGTGCGCCATGGCGGCGGCCCGCCGCGACGGCGCCGTGCCCCGCACGCTGAACAACCTCACCGTGACCCGGGACGACATCGACGGCGTGGTCCGGCGCCTGATCAAGGCGCCCACGGTCAAGGAGCGGGCCCGCACCCCGGGGCTCGATCCCCGCCGGGCGGACATCATCCTGGCCGGGGCGCTCATCCTGGAGCAGGTCATCCACGAGATCGACGCCGAGGCGCTGACCTTCTCCGACTACGCGCTGCGGGAGGGCGTGCTGCTCGACACCTGGCGGCGCAAGCACGGCTCGTCGCTGCACCACCTGTCCGACCTGCGGCGGCGCAGCGTGCTGCGCCTCGCCGGGCAGATGGACGAGGACACCGAGCACTCGACCCACGTCGCCCGGCTGGCGCTCGACCTGTTCGACGCCACCGCCGCCCGCCATGGCCTGGGCGACGACAGCCGCGAGGTGCTGGAGGCGGCCGCCCTGCTGGCCAACGTGGGCCTGTTCGTGTCCCACGCCGGCCACCACAAGCACAGCTACTACGTGATCCGCAACAGCGAGCTGCTCACCGGGTTCACCGATCGGGAGATCGAGCTGATCGCCCAGGTGGCCCGCTACCACCGCAAGTCGGCGCCCCGGAAGAAGCATCCCGAGTTCGCCGAGTTGCAGAGCGACGACCAGCAGCGGGTGCGGGTCCTGGCCGGGATCTTGCGGGTGGCCGTGGGCCTGGACCGCAACCACGCCCGCCAGGTGACCGGGGTCCGGGTGGCCGACGACGACGGCCGGGTGGTGATCGGCGCCGTGCCCGAGCCGGGCCGGGACATCTCCCTGGAGCTGTACGCCGCGGGCACCCGGGCCGACCTGCTGTCCGACGCCCTCGGCATCCCCGTGGACGTGGTGGAGGCCGGCGGCGTCGAGGCCGAGATCCCGGCCTGAGCGGCGGTCGCCACTACAGTCGCCCCGGCATGATCGGGGTGCAGGCTGAGCAGGGCGGATGGTCCGCGGCCACGGTCGCGCGCCGCACCGCGGGCAGCATCTGGTCGCACCCCGAGAACCGAGGGGTGCGGGGTCGCCGGCTGGCCCGCTGGGTGGCGTGGCAGGGCTGGCAGCGGACGGTCCGGCGACCGTGGACGGTCCGCTGGCACGACGGGCTGCGGCTGGTGTGCCACCCGCACGACCACGTGACCACCATGGCCATGTACTACGGGCTCTACGACCGGGCCGAGATGCGCTTCCTGCTGGCCTGGCTGCGGTCGGGCGACACGTTCCTCGACGTCGGGGCCAACGTGGCGCCGTACTCGCTGCTGGCCACCCGGGTGCCGGGGGTGCGGGCCGTGGCGTTCGAGCCGGGGACGCTGGCCCGGGAGCGGGCCGAGGCCAACATCGCCCTCAACCGGGTCGGGGGCGCCGTCACGCTGGTGCCCCGGGCCGTGAGCGAGCGGGACGGGACCGCCCGGCTCAGCGCCGATCGCTGGGCCACCAACGCGCTCGTCGACGGCACCTACGCGGGCGAGGCGGAGGAGGTCGAGACGGTCAGCCTCGACAGCTACGTCACCGCCGCGGGCGTCGAACAGGTCAGCCTGGTGAAGGTGGACGTCGAGGGCCACGAGCCGGCCGTGCTCGCCGGCGCCGGAGCGCTGCTGGCGCGGGACCGGCCGGCCCTGATCCTCGAGCTCAACGACATCGACGCCCTGCGCGACTTCGCCGCGGCCCACGGCTACACGCCGGTGGCCCACGACCCCGACGCCGGCACGCTCGGCGAGGCGCCATGGCCCGAGGCGGCCGGGGGCAACGTCGTGCTGGTCCCCGACCTGGCGCAGGCCCAGGCCAGGGTGGGGCGGTAGTCGTGGCGTCACGGGCGCAGCTGCTGGACCAGCTGGCGGACGCGGGCGTCACGCTGACGCTGGTGGACGTGGGCGCGTCCCTGGAGCCGTTCGCCCCGTTCCAGCCGCTGCTGGGCGCGGCCACCTACGTCGGCTTCGACCCCGACCGGCGTGAGCTGCACACGTCCTCATCTGCGGACGGCCGCGGTCGCCGCATCGTCGTCGAGCAGGCGGTGGTGGCCGACGAGGGCGCGGGGGAGGCCACGTTCTTCCTCACCGCCAACCCGACGTGCTCGTCCACGCTGCGCCCGCTGGAGGGCGAGGTCGGCGAGTACCTTCACGCCTACCGGTTCGAGGTGGTGGGGGAGGCGACCGTAGGCGCCACCACGCTGGCCAAGGCCCTGGCGGGTGCGGGGATCGACCGGGTCGACTGGCTCAAGCTCGACACCCAGGGGACCGACCTGCGCCTGCTCACCGGGCTGGACGAGGGCCTGTTCGCCACGCTCATGGCGGTCGACGCCGAGCCCGGGCTGGATGCGTTCTACGAGGGCGAGGACACCTTCGGCGAGCTGCACCGGGCCCTGGTGGCCCGGGGCTTCTGGCTGGCCGACCTCGACCTGATCCGGGCGGTGCGGCTGCGGCGCAGCACCTACGACGACCTGCTCGGGGCCCGCACCAAGCTGGGCCGGCGGGTGGCCGAGTTCGCCCTGAAGCCGAGCCCCACCGCCGCCGGTCCCCGCTACCTGCGCACGCTGGCCTCCCTGGAGGCCGCCGGGGCCGGGCGCGACGACTACCTGCGCCTCTGGGCCTGCGCCTTCTTCTCCGGCAACCACCCATACGCCCTCGACGTGGTCGCCGCCTGCCGGGACCGGCACGGCGCGGCGGCGCCGGTCCCGACGCTGGTCGAGGCGACCGTGCGCGCCAACCGGGCGGATGTCCGCCGCGCCGCGTCCCGCCGCCTGGTGGAGAAGGCGAGCCTGCGCAATCTTCGGCGCTTCTTCACCAAGCCCTACTAGCGTCAAGCGCCGTGGCACCCCGGGTCCTGGTCATCGACAACTACGACAGCTTCGTCTACAACCTCGTCCAGTACCTGGGGGAGCTGGGGGCGGAGCCGCTCGTCCACCGCCACGACGAGCTGAGCCTGGACCAGATCGTGGAGCTCGACCCCGACGCCGTGCTCGTCTCGCCCGGGCCGGGGCGGCCCGAGGACGCCGGGCTGTCCAACGAGGTGATCCGCCACTTCACCGGGCGCCGACCAGTGCTGGGCGTGTGCCTGGGCCACCAGTGCATCGGGCAGGTGTTCGGCGGGGACGTGGTGCGGGCGCCCGAGATCATGCACGGCAAGACCTCTCTGATCCGCCACGACGGGCAGGGCGTGTTCGCCGGGCTGCCCGAGCCGTTCGAGGCCACCCGCTACCACAGCCTGGTCGTCGAGCGGTCCTCGGTCCCGCCCGAGCTGGAGATCACGGCGTGGACCGACGACGGCATCGTCATGGGCCTGCGCCACCGCGAGCACGCGGTCGAGGGCGTCCAGTTCCACCCGGAGTCGATCCTGACCGGCTGCGGCCACGACCTGCTCCGCAACTTCCTGGGGTCTGCCGCCGCCCACGTCGGTTAGCGTCGCCCGGGTGACTCGCGAGGTCAGCTACAGCCAGCAGACGCTCGACACGCCGAACCCCATCGCCCGTTTCGCCCACCGCCAGCGGGCCAAGCTGTCGCTCGACGGGGTGGTGCGGGACGCGCCCCGGGGCGCCACCGTCCTCGACTACGGCTGCGGCGACGGCGCGTTCCTCAACGCCCTGGCCGCCCGGCGTCCCGACCTGGAGCTTCTCGGCTTCGACCCCGAGTCGAACCACGTGCCCGACGCCTACACCTCGATCGACGACGTGGCCCGCGTGCCGGACGGGTCGGCGGCCCTGGTGTGCTGCTTCGAGACGCTGGAGCACCTCTACCCGGCCGAGATCGAGACGTTCGTGTCCGAGGCGGCCCGGGTGGCGGTCCCCGGGGGCGAGGTGCTCATCTCGGTGCCGGTCATCGGCGGGCCGACGCTGCTGCTCAAGGAGGCCAACCGGGCGCTGCTGTTCCGGCGGGGCACCGACTACTCGGCCGGTGAGCTGCTGGCGGCCTCGTTCGCCGGGCGGCCTGCGCCCCGGCCCGACGACATCCGGGTCACCCACAAGGGCTTCGACTTCCGGCCGCTGCTGACCCGGCTCGGCTGCGACCTCCACCTGCTTGACACCGCCTGCAGCCCGTTCCCGCGGTTGCCGTGGTGGCTCAACTCGCAGGTGTTCGCCCGCTTCGCCGTCCCCGGCTAGGGCCCGGCGTCCGCATCGCCGGCCGAGCCGCGCATGGGCTTGAGCGTGCACGGCCAGGCGTCGCCGTTCAGCTTCTGGAGCGGCTCGTGCATCGCGTCGAGCCGGCATTCCACGTCGTTGACGAGGAGTCCGGCCATGAGCGCGGGATCCCAGCGGCCGGTGGACGCCTCGGCCGGGTGGTCGGGGGCCAGCGGCCGGAAGGTGATCAGGCCGTTGACGGCGAGCGCGCCGATCACGATCCACCAGAAGCCCCGGGTGTTGCGCCGGCTGGCCGCCAGCCACAGCAGCACCATGAGCAAGCAGGGCAGCAGATGGTTGTACTTCCAGGGCAGCAGGAAGAACAGGAACTCGGTGACGGCCAGGCCCAGCACCGCGGCCCGCAGCATCGGGTCCGAGCCCCAGCGGCGCAGCGCGGCGACGAGGGCGGGCAGCGAGATCAGCACCACCACGAGGAACAGCGCGCCGCCGGTGATGTAGTTCTTGTACGCGAAGCGGCCGAGGTTGTTGGCGAACGAGCGCCAGCCCGAGGTGGTCTGGAGGAAGTCGAGGGACCGGTCGGCCGCCAGCCACGCGGGGACGTACAGCAGCGCGCCCAGGGCCACGCCGATGGTGCCGGTCCGCACGCAGCGCTGGCGGTTCGGCGGGTCCCAGCCGTCGGCCACCAGGAACGCGGCCAGCAGGAACACCGACGACAACCGGGTGCCGATGGCCAGGGCGAACAGCACGCCCCCCGCCCAGGGCCGGTCCTTGAGGTGGGCGAGCGCACCCCACACGAAGAACCCCAGCGCCCACACGAAGTCGCCCGTCGAGGTGGCGGCGATGATGGTGGCGGGCGAGGCCAGGAACGCCAGCGCCACGAGGTCGCCGTTGCGATGGCCCCAGGTGCGGACCAGCCGGGCGATCCCCACCACGGTGGCCGCGCCCGCGGCCGCGGTGGCCAGGTTCAGCAGCAGGTGGCCGCCGACCGGGTCGAGCACGGCCGCGATGGCCTCGAACACCGGCACGCCGGGGGGTCGGGACGGCCGGTAGTCTCCGTCGCGGATGCCCGCCGCGGTCCGCAGCACGTCGGTGACGTCGATGTCGGTGCCGTAACCCATCCACAGCAACGGAAGGGTGACCAGCGCGGTGATCGCCACCAGGGCGCGGTCGCTCAGCTCTGCACGCGGTTGAGTGTCGGCGACCCCGGCTGCGGCGACCGGCGTGCCCCCCACGGACACGGAGCTGCTCATCCGGGGGTCAAGCTAGCTGACCTGGGTGTCAGGTCACCAGGGCGAAAGTTGCAAACAACGCACTCAACTTTTATCATTGACTGCGTTTCAGGCACATCTTTTCGGAGGCAACCCCATGCCCAAGGCTGTCGGCATCGACCTCGGCACCACCAACTCCGTCGTCGCGGTCCTCGAGGCCGGCGACCCCGTCGTGATCCCCAACGCCGAGGGGTCCCGCACCACGCCGTCCGTCGTGGCCTTCTCCAAGGGCGGCGAGGTCCTGATGGGTGAGGTGGCCAAGCGCCAGGCCATCACCAACCCGGACCGCACCATCCGCTCCGTCAAGCGGCACATGGGCACCAACTGGTCGATCGACATCGACGGCAAGGCCTACACCGCGCAGGAGATCTCGGCCCGCACGCTCCAGAAGCTCAAGCGCGACGCCGAGGCCTACCTGGGCGACACGGTCACCCAGGCCGTCATCACGGTGCCCGCCTACTTCGACGACGCCCAGCGCACCTCCACCAAGGAGGCCGGCCAGATCGCGGGCCTCGAGGTGCTGCGCATCATCAACGAGCCCACCGCCGCGGCCCTGGCCTACGGGCTCGACAAGGAGGGCGCGGACCAGACAGTGCTCGTGTTCGACCTCGGCGGCGGCACGTTCGACGTGTCGATCCTCGAGATCGGCGACGGCGTGTTCGAGGTCAAGGCCACCCACGGCGACACCAAGCTCGGTGGCGACGACTGGGACCAGCGGGTGATCGACTGGCTGGTCGGCCAGTTCAAGGCCGCCCACGGCGTCGACCTGTCCAGCGACAACATGGCCCTCCAGCGCCTCAAGGAGGCCGCCGAGAAGGCCAAGATCGAGCTGTCGCAGGTCCAGCAGACCCAGATCAACCTGCCGTTCATCACCGCCACCAGCGAGGGCCCCCTGCACCTCGACGAGTCGCTCAGCCGGGCCCGCTTCCAGGAGCTCACTGCCGACCTCATCGAGCGCTGCCGCGGCCCGTTCGAGCAGGCCATCAAGGACGCGGGCCTGAACAAGGACGACCTCGACCACGTGATCCTGGTCGGCGGCTCGACCCGCATGCCCGCCGTGCACGACCTGGTCAACGACCTCACCGGCAAGGAGCCCCACAAGGGCGTGAACCCCGACGAGGTGGTGGCCGTGGGTGCCGCCATCCAGGCCGGCGTGCTCAAGGGCGAGGTCAAGGACGTCCTGCTGCTGGACGTCACGCCGCTGTCCCTCGGCATCGAGACCAAGGGCGGCGTGATGACCAAGCTCATCGAGCGCAACACCACCATCCCCACCCGGCGCACCGAGGTGTTCACGACGGCCGAGGACATGCAGCCGTCGGTGGAGATCCACGTCCTCCAGGGCGAGCGGGAGATGGCCCAGTTCAACAAGACGCTCGGCAAGTTCCAGCTCGTGGACCTGCCGCCCGCGCCCCGGGGCATCCCCCAGATCGAGGTCACCTTCGACATCGACGCCAACGGCATCGTGCACGTGTCCGCCAAGGACCGGGCCACGGGCAAGGAGCAGTCGATGACGATCACCGGCCAGTCCGCACTGGCCCGCGACGACATCGACAAGATGGTCCGCGACGCCGAGCAGCACGCCGAGGAGGACCGGCGCCGCCGCGAGGAGGCCGAGGTCCGCAACCAGGCCGACACGCTCGTCTACCAGACCGAAAAGCTGCTCAAGGAGCAGGGCGACAAGATCTCGGGCGACGAGAAGTCGGCGGTCGAGGACAAGCTCGGCGACCTGCGCACCGCGCTCGGCGGGAGCGACATCGAGGCCATCCGCAACGCCACCGACGCGCTGATGTCGGCCAGCCAGAGCTTCACCCAGAAGCTCTACGAGGCCGCCTCGGCCGAGAGCGCGGCCGCGGGTGGCGGCCCTGGTGACGCCCCCGGCGCGGCCGGTGCCAGCCAGCCCCAGGACGACGACGTCGTCGACGCCGAGATCGTCGACGACGAGGAGCAGGCGTGACCTCCGGTAAGGCGTCGCCCAGCGGGGGCGACGCCGAGCCCAAGGCGTCCGGCGGGCCCGCCCCGCCCGACGAGGCCGGCGCTGCCACCGGCCCTGAGACGCCCGACACCGAGACCGCCACCGGCGGTGGCGACCGCGCCGGCTCCGAGGCCGGCGGGACCGGCTCGACCGGCGACGCCGGCGCGGTCGAAGCCGGCGATGGCGTGATCGATGCCGAAGCCGGCGAGGACAGCAGCGTGGACGACGAGGCCGCAACCGACGAGGTCGAGGGTGACACGGTCGCCGGCGACAAGGTCGACAGCGACGCCGCGGACGAGGTGCTCCGGGCGGCGGCCGAGGCCCTCGAGATCGACCTGGAGCTGCTGCTGGCCGAGCGCGAGCAGTACCTCGACGCCTACCGCCGGGCCCAGGCCGACTTCGAGAACTACCGCAAGCAGGCGCAGAAGCGCCAGGACGACGCGGTGGTCCGCTCGCTCGGCAGCTTCGTCGAGGGCCTGCTGCCGGTGCTCGACTCCTGCGACGCCGCCCTGGCCCACGGGGCCAGCGAGGTGGAGCCCGTGCTCAGCGCGCTGTACGGGGCGCTGGCCAAGGAAGGCCTCGAGCGCATCGATCCCAAGGGCTCGACCTTCGACCCGGCCGAGGCCGAGGCGGTGGTGCACGAGCCGGGTGAGGGCGGCGAGCAGGTCGTGGCCGAGGTCCTGCGCCCGGGGTACCGGTGGCGGGGCCGCGTGCTGCGCCCGGCCATGGTCAAGGTGACGGACTGAGTCCGGTACGAGTAGCGGGATCGAAGGTGCGCGATGGCGCCGCAGCGTGAGTGGTTCGAGAAGGACTACTACCGGGTCCTAGGCGTGGGCGAGACCGCCACCGCCAAGGAGATCAAGAGCGCGTACCGGAAGCTGTCGCGCCAGTACCACCCCGACACCAACTCCGGCGACAAGGCCGCGGAGGAGCGCTTCAAGGAGGTGTCCGCCGCCTACGACGTGGTGGGCGACGCCGAGAAGCGCAAGGAGTACGACGAGGTCCGCAAGCTGGGCCCCGTGGGCGGCATGTTCGGCGGCGGCGGGTCCGGCGCGCCCGGAGGCGGGTTCCGCTTCCAGGGCGGCGACATCGGCGACGTGCTCGGCGGGCTGTTCGGCCGGCCGCGGCGCGGCGGCGGCGCTTCGGGACCGGGCCGGGGCACCGGTCCCCACCGGGGCCAGGACCTCGAGGCCGAGCTGCACCTCGACTTCGAGGACGCGGTGCGCGGCCTCACCACCACGATCCACCTCACCAGCGAGGCGGCCTGCTCGACCTGCATGGGCACCGGCGCCAAGCCGGGGACCGCGCCGCGCACCTGCGTGCAGTGCAACGGCCGCGGGGTGCTGGACGACAACCAGGGATTCTTCAGCTTCTCCCAGCCGTGCCCGGCCTGCGCGGGCCGTGGCTACACCATCGACGATCCCTGCCCCACCTGCGCGGGCAGCGGTATCGAGCACCGGCCGCGCGAGGTCAAGGTCCGCATCCCTGCGGGCGTGGCCGACGGCCAGCGCATCCGCCTCCGGGGCCGGGGTGGTCCCGGCCGCAACGGCGGGCCCCCGGGCGACCTCTACGTCACCACCCGCGTGACCCCGCACCGTCTGTTCGGGCGCCGGGGTGACGACCTCACGCTCACCGTGCCGGTCACGTTCCCCGAGGCCGTGCTGGGAGCCGACGTGCGGGTCCCCACGCTCGACGGCACCCCGGTGAAGGTCCGCATCCCCGCAGGCACCCGGTCGGGTCGCACGCTGCGGGTGAAGGGCAAGGGTGTCCCCAAGTCCCGCAAGACCGGTGACATGCTCGTCACCGTGGAGGTGGCGGTGCCCCAGAAGCTGACCGACGATGAGCGCAAGGCGGTCGAGGCCCTGGCCGCCGCCAACGACGGCAGATCACCCCGAGCCCACCTCGGGATCGAGGAAGGATGACAGCGATGCGTGGCGACGGCCGTGAACCGACACGGGCGGTGTACGTGATCTCGGTGGCAGCCGAGCTGGCCGGGGTCCACCCCCAGACCCTGCGGATCTATGAGCGCAAGGGGCTGGTCGACCCGGCACGCACCACCGGCGGCAGCCGCCGCTACAGCGACGCCGACATCGAGCAGCTCCGTCGCATTCAGGAGCTGACCAACGAGGGCCTCAACCTCTACGGCGTCCAGCGCGTGCTGGAGCTCGAGGCCGAGGTCGTCCGGCTCCGCGCCGAGCTGGCCGAGGCCCACCGCCAGTACCGCCGCGAGCTGGTCCCGATCCGCCAGGCCGCCGCCATCTTCGAAGCGCGGCGCCGGCGGCCCGACCGCTAGTGGTCCAGGTAGAGGAGGGGTAGGCCGGCGACCGGGCGGATCTCGGTGCGCAGGCCCTCCATCTCGGCCGGGCCGGGCGTCACGAGCAGCTCGACGCCCGTGCCCTCCAGCGCCCACGCCAGATCGCGGAGCTTGCCGCGGGCCAGGCCGCCGGTGACGACCAGCACCTCCGCCCGCGTGTTGGCGAGCGCGGCGGTCACGTCGTGGATGGTCGTGTTGCTGCTGCCGGGGGCGTCGAGGATCAGCACGCCGGCGTCGGTCAGGCCCGATGCCGGCCGCATCTGCAGCTGGGACGCCACCGCCTCGGCGCCGCGGCGCCGGCCGATGACGAGCGCGGGCCGGCACGCGCGGCCCCGGCGCCGCAAGTGGTGCAGGCCGGCTCCGACCAGGGCCCGCAGCGCCAGCGTGAGCCCGACGGCCAGAGGGATGAGCGCGACCAGCATCCCGCGGCCGAGCAGGGCCAGGTGGAGGACGTAGAACCCCACGGCCACCACGGCGAGCAGCTGGGCGCCGGCCCGGATCACCAGCTTCCAGTGCCCGCGGGTGGCGCCGGTGGGGCCGACGTCATAGGCGCCCGTGAGCGCCAGCAGCACCAGCCACAGGGGCACGGTGGCCAGGGCCAGCGCGTTGTAGGGCACGGTGATCGAGCGGACCTGCAGCGGGCCGGAGTCGAGCCCGAGCCACGACGCCTTGGCCACCAGCGTGGCCGCGCCCATGGCGAGGGCGTCCGCACCGACCAGCGAGGCGACGAAGCCGGCCAGCCAGCGAGGCCGGCGGATCGGGACCAGCGCAACCGGCGCATCGACCGGAGCCGCCGCGGTGGAGGCGGCGGACGCGGCCGGTTCGACGGACTGTGCGATGGCGCTTGTGTTCACACTGCCCCCCAGGCGTTCCCCGGTCCCGGCGTCGGATGCTAACCCGCGCGCTCAGTGCGGTGCCCGGTCTCGCGGAGCACACGCTCGTAGATGTCGATCAGGGCGCCCGTCGTCGCCTCCGGGCTGAAGTGCCCCCGGTGGCGTTCCCGCCCCTTCGCGCCCCGGGTGGCCACCGCGGCGTCGTCGATCGCGGCGGTGCGGATGGCCTCGGCCATGGCGCCGGCGTGCACGCCCGTGACCCAGCCGCTCTCGGCGTCCACGATCTCGCCCAGGCCGCCCAACCCCGTGGTGATGACCGGCCTGCCGTAGGCCAGCGCCTCCGCCGCCACCCGGCCGAAGGTCTCGGGCGTCGTCGACGGGGCCACCACGACCCGGGCCCCCGCCAGCTCGCCGGCCATGGCGGAGGTCGCGACCGGGCCCGCGAAGGTGATCCGGGGATCGGCCGCCGCGGCCTCGGTGACCAGCGGGGCGGCCAGCCCGTCGCCCACGACCCGCAGGCGGGCGTCTGGCGGTGCGCCCCGAGCCCAGGCCTCGAGCAGCAGCGGCACGCCCTTGTAGTCGGCGAGCTGGCCGGCGAACAGGAACGTGGGGCCGGCCTCGGGCGGTGGGATCTCGAGCCCAGGGTCGGGCCCGGGCACGCCCACGTACTTGACCGCCACCCGCTCCGGCGGCAGCCGCGCCACGTCGACCAGCCACTCCCGCACGTTGTCCGCGATGCCGACCGCCAGGATCCGCCGGCGCCGCACGAGCGAGCCGAAGCTCGCGGTGGCCACGGTGACCAGCGCGCTGGCGGCCACCGAGCCGGCCGGGCTCACCGTGCCCCGGGCCACCGCCAGGCGCTGGTAGCAGCCGTGGCGGATGCCGGGCACCCGCCACCCGGGGCGGCACGCGTGGCACGGCACCCCGTCGCGGAAGTGGGTGCCCTCGACGCACACGATGCGCCGGTTCCGGCACGTCCACACGAGCGGCACGCCCCGGCGCACCGCGGCCCGCGGCACGCTGGCGGTGAGGAGCGGGAACAGGTTGTGGACGTGGACGACGTGGGGCTGCACCCGGTCCAGGTCGGCGGCGAAGCGCCGGGCCGCGCTGGGCGACCACGGGGTCTCGACCGCCTGGCGGACCTTGTCGAGCGCCCCGGCTGCCACCACGGTGTCGTTGGACACCTCGTGCAGCTCGACCTCGACGCCGGCCTGGCGCAGCCAGGTCACCTCGTCGGCCACGGAGAGATTCTCTCCGGACGGGACACGCGACGAGTACGCGTTGTGGACGACGAGCACCCGCACGTCGCTACCCACTACCAGCCGAGGCGGACCGGTACACGTCGAGCAGGGCCGCGGTGGTCACCGGCGGACTGTAACGAGCCTCCCAGCGCAGGCGGGCAGCGGCCCCCCGGGCCGTCACATCGCCGTCGTCGCCCGCCGCCTCGGCCAGCGCGGCGGCCAGGGCATCGGGCTCGGGCCCGGTGACCCAGCCGGTGGTCGCATCGACCGTCTCGCCCAGGCCGCCGAGCCCGGTGGTGATCACGGGCCGCCCGTAGCCGAACGCCTCGGGCGCCACCCGGCCGAACGGCTCGTCCCACAGGGAGGGCACGACCACCGCCCGGGCCCGGGCCAGGTGCTCGCCCACGGCCTCGGCGCCCACCGGTCCGGTCCAGGTGATGCGGGGATCGGCCGCGGCCGCGGCGGACACCTCGCCCGCCAGGTCGCCTCCGCCGACGATGTGCAGCTCTGCGTCGAGGTCGGCCCGGCGCCAGGCGTCGAGCAGCAGCCCCACGCCCTTGGCCGCCGCCAGCCGGCCCAGGAACACGAACGACCGGCTCCCGGCCGGGGGCGGGACCGGCCCGGCGGGCCCGGCGACGCCGTTGGGCTTGACCCGCACCGCGGCGGGGTCGACCCCGGCCACGTCGACCAGCCAGGCGCGCACGTGCTCGCTGATGGCCAGGGCCAGGATGCCCCGGCGCCGCGCCGAGGTCCGAAAGGCCGAGCTGGCCGCGGTGACCAGCCCGCTGGCCGCGGCCGAGCCGGCGTAGCAGCGGTGCACGATCCCCGGCACCCGCCAGCCGGCGCGGCACTCGTGGCAGGGCCGGCCGTCCCGGAAGTTGCCGCCCTCGATGCAGCGCACCCGATGGTTGTGCACGGTCCACACCACCGGCAGGCCCCGCCGGCGGGCGGCCGCGGGCACGCTTCCCGACAGGAGCGGGAACAGGTTGTGGACGTGCACCACGTCCGGCCGCTCGGCATCGAGCACGTCCTCGAAGCGCCGGCGGGCCGGCACGGACCACACGCCGGTGGCGCCGTCGCGCAGGCGCGCCCACGTCCCGGGGGCGAGGGCGTCGTCGTTCGACACCGTGTGGACCGCCACGTCGACGCCCGCTTCGCGCAGCCAGCGCACCTCGTCGTCGACCGCGAGGTTCTCACCGGAGGGCACCCGCGACGAGTACCGGTTGTGGACCACGAGAGCCCTCATGGTGCGACCGGCAATACAGGACTGGACGGCACGGGAAACGGACCTTACTCTTCGGTCACATAGGTGGTTGCGGGAGGCGACCACAGCTGGGGGCTCGCTGCGGCTATTGGGGAGCCACCGGTGCTGACCTGGGATTTTCCCGATGGGGCGGCCAAGCGTGGGGGAGGACACGTCGATGTGGCTCCGCGAGACGGATTCGGGCATCGCCCGTGGGGGATCCGATCAAGCGACGACACTGCGGCTCAACGGTCGATCGGATGGGCATTCGCCCCAGCACAAGCGCGGTCTGAACGGTAACGCCCGGAAACGCCCGGGTGGACTGCGGGTGCTGATCCATGACTTCGCCGGTCATCCGTTCCAGATCGACCTGAGCCGGGCGCTCGCGCGGCGCGGCCACACGGTGCAACACGTGTACTGCGGGTCGTACACGAGCGGCAAGGGACGCCTCCACGCGGGCAACACCGACAACCTGTCGGTCGTGCCCATCGCGGCCGGCGACTCCTTCGCCCGCTACTCACCGGTGCGGCGCATCAGCCAGGAGGCCGCCTACGGCCGCCGCTTCACGCGGGTGGCGTCGACGTTCCGCCCCGACGTGGTGCTGGCCTGCAACGTGCCCCTGGTGGCGAAGTCCGTGGCCGCCTCCTGGTGCCGCCGCGAGGGCGTGCCCTGGGTGTTCTGGGTGCAGGACCTGCACAGCCTGGCCATGTCGGCCGAGGCCGAGCGGCGCGCCGGCAGCCTCGGGCGCCGGGTCGGGGCCACGTTCGAGGCGCTGGAGCGCCGCCTGCTCCGCCAGGCCACCGGGGTCGTGTCGATCACCGATGACTTCACGCCCATGCTCGCGGGCTGGGGCGTCGACCCGTCGGCCTGCACGGTCATCGAGAACTGGGCGCCGCTGAGCGACCTGCCCACCCGGCCCCGCGACAACGCGTGGCGGCGCCGGCAGGGCCTCGAGGACAGCTTCCTCTACCTCTACACCGGCACCCTGGGGCTCAAGCACCGGCCCGAGCTGCTGTACCGCCTGGCCCAGCAGCGGGCGGGCGACGCCGACGTCGTGGTCATCAGCGAGGGCATGGGCGAGGCCCGCCTGCGGGAGCTCATGCGCCTGCGGCCGCTGCCCAACCTCCACCTGCTGCCGTTCCAGCCGATCGAGGAGTACCCGGACATCCTGGCCGCCGCCGACGTCCTCGTGGCGCTGCTGGAGCCGGCCGCCGGCACCTTCTCGGTGCCGTCCAAGGTGCTGTCCTACCTGTGCGCGGGCCGGCCGATCCTGGCCGCCATCCCGCCGGAGAACCTGGCCGCCCGCACGGTCGAGCGGGCCGGGGCGGGGCTGGTCGTGGATTCCACCGACGAGGAGTCGTTCCTCATCGCCGCCAAGCAGCTGCGGGTGGACGAGCCGCTGCGGGCCGCCCAGGGACGGGCCGCCCGCGCCTACGCGGAAGCCACGTTCGACACGGCGGTGATCGCAGATCGATTCGAAGACGTCATCGAGCGGGCCGTCGGGCGCAGCGTGGCGCGGGCCCGTGCCGGGGAAGGCTGAGAGTCCACATGGATCAGGTGCTCGTCACCGGCGCCGGTGGCTTCATCGGCGGCCACCTCGTCCGCCGCCTGCGCGACGAGGGCGTCGGCCACATCCGCGCCGTCGACTGCAAGCCGAAGGAGGAGTGGCACCAGGTCTTCGACGACGTCGAGAACCTGCACGCCAACCTCGAGCTCATCGACGCCTGCCGCGACGCGTGCGATGGCGTCGACACCGTGTTCAACCTGGCAGCCGACATGGGCGGCATGGGCTTCATCGAGAACAACAAGGCCCTGTGCATGCTGTCGGTGCTCATCTCCACCCACACGCTGCTGGCCGCCCGTGACGAGGGCGTAGAGCGCTTCTTCTACGCGTCTTCGGCATGCGTGTACGCCGCGGGCAAGCAGTCGTCGCCGAAGGTCGAGCCGCTGGCCGAGGCCGACGCCTACCCCGCCATGCCCGAGGACGGCTACGGCTGGGAGAAGCTGTTCGCCGAGCGCATGTGCCGCCACTTCGCCGAGGACTTCGGCATGCAGACCCGGGTGGCGCGCTACCACAACGTCTACGGGCCCGTCGGCACCTGGGACGGCGGCCGGGAGAAGGCGCCCGCCGCCATCTGCCGCAAGGTGGCCACCGCCGCGCTCACCGGCGACCACCGCATCGAGATCTGGGGCGACGGCCAGCAGACCCGCAGCTTCACCTACATCGACGACTGCCTCGAAGGCACGCTGCGGCTGACGGCCAGCGACGTGGGCGACCCGCTCAACGTGGGCAGCGATCAGCTTGTGACGGTCAACCAGCTGGTGGATATCGTCGAGTCCATCGCCGGGATAACGCTGGACCGTACCTACAAGCTCGACGCGCCCCAGGGCGTGCGCGGGCGCAACAGCGACAACACGCGCATCCGGGCCGAGCTGGGGTGGGCGCCGTCGATCTCCTTGGAGGACGGGCTCGCCGCGACCTACGCCTGGGTGCACGACCAAGTCGCGGCCCGCCTGGCCGAAGCCTGAGCGGGCGGTGGCGGTCCGGCTCACCCAGCGCCGTGTCCTGGTCATGGCCGACCAGGGCGTGTCGGGCCTCTCCAACGTCGTCGTCTCGATCTTCGTCGCCCGCTCGCTGCCGGACTCCGGGTTCGGCGCGTTCGGCGTGGCCGCCATCGTGGCCATGCTCACGCTGGGGGTCAGCCGGGCGCTGATCGGCGAGCCGTTGCTGTCCCGCTTCTCGCGGGTCACGGCCGAGGCCCGCCGGCACCTGGTCCCGGACATGCTCGGCGCCGCGCTGGTCGTCGCGGCCATCGCGTCGCTGGTGGTGGCGGTGGCGGGGCTGTTGGTCGGGGGCGACGCCGGCTCGGCGCTGGTCGTGCTGGCGCTGGTGCTCCCGCTGATCGTGGTCCAGGACACGTGGCGCTACGCCTTCATCCACGACCGGCCGGCCGCGTCGCTGGCCGTCGACCTGGTGTGGCTGGCCGGGGTGTTCGTGGCGCTGCCCCTGGCCCCGGCCTCGGCGGAGGCGCCGTGGTACGTCGCGGCCTGGGGCCTCACCGCGGGGATCGGCGCGGTGTGCGGCCAGGTGCTCGGCCGGGCCGCCGTGGTCCATGTCCCCCACCCGTTCCGCTGGCTGCGCCAGAACGGCGACATGGGCGTGCGGTTCCTGGGCGAGTTCGCCACCGGCCAGGCCGTGGGCCAGTCCGTGCTGCTCGGTGTGGGCGCCATCGCCGGGCTGAGCGTGCTCGGCGCGGTGCGCGCGGCCCAGACGTTCTTCGGGCCGATCAACACGATCCACGCCGGGATCTTCCTGGCGCTGGTGCCCGAGGGTGCCCAGGCCCGCGAGGACCCGGCCCGGCTGCGGCGGCTGATGATGATGGCGAGCGGCCTGCTGGCCTCGGTGGCGGTGGTGTGGACCGCGTTCGGCCTGGCCCTGCCCGACAGCGCCGGCGCCCAGCTGTTCGGCGCCTCCTGGTCCGACGCCAGCAATCTGATCGGCGTCATGGGCCTGGCCATGATCTCGGGCAGTGTCGCCACCGGCGGCCTGACCGGCCTGCGGGCCCTCGGTGCGGCGCGCAGCAGCTTGCGGGCCCGGATGGAGACCGCTCCGCCCCAGCTGGCGCTGCCCCTCGGCGGCACGGCCCTGGGCGGGGGCGAGGGCTACGTTGTCGGCTACTGGCTGGCGCACACCGCGTCGGCCGCCATCTACTGGACCGAGTTCCTGCGGGCGCTGCGCTTCTCGCAGTCCGGGCACGGCGTCGTGGACGATCTGACCCGTGTGCCGGTGCGCTCGGCCTGAGCACCCATGGACGACGAGCGACCCAGGATCGCCATCTGCTGGCAGGGCATGTCGGGCTACGCCCACGCGTGCTTCTCCGCGCTGTCCCGGCTGGGCGTCGAGGTGCGCGTGTTCCACAGCGCGGGCGCCGACGACGCGCCGTACGACCCGCAAGCGATCACCCAGGGCCTGTCCGCCACGGCCTGGCGGGGCGAGCCGGACCCCGAGGTCCTGGAGGCGACCGTCGAGGCGCTGGACCCCCACGCGCTGCTGGTGTCGTCGTGGCACATCGGCCCGTACCGGCAGCTGGCCCGTAGGTGGCGGGGCCGCACCCTGCGGGTCCTGTGCATGGACAACCAGTGGTGGGCCACGCCCAAGCAGCGCCTCGGCGTCCTGACCTCGCCCTTCGTCGTGCGGCCCGCGTTCGACGCCGCGTTCCTGCCCGGCGAGCGCTCGGCCGACTTCGCCCGGCGCCTCGGCTTCGACGACGACCGCATCATCCGGGGCATCTACTCGTGCGACCACCCCCGCTTCGCGGCGGTGGCCGAGGCCCGGGGCGCGGCCGCGCCGCAGCCGGCGTTCCTGTACCTGGGCCGCCTGGTCACGGACAAGGGCATCGACACCCTGGCCGGCGGCTACCGGCGCTACCGGGCCACCGCCCCCGACCCGTGGCCGCTGCTGGTGGGCGGGACCGGCCCGCATGCGTCCCGGCTCTCCGGCCTCGACGGGGTGGACATGCTCGGCTTCGTCCAGCCCGACGACCTGCCGGGCCTGCTGGCCCGGGCCGGCTGCCTGGTGCTGCCGAGCCGCTTCGAGCCGTGGGGCGTGGTGGTGCACGAGGCGGCGGCCGCCGGCCTCCCCGTGGTGGCCTCGTCCGCGTCCGGCGCCGCCAGCCGGCTGGTCGTCGACGGCTACAACGGCGTGATCGTGCCGCCGGGGGCGCCCGATGCGCTGGCCCGAGCGTTGGCGCGCATCAGCGGATCCAGTGACGCCGAGCGCCTCGCGATGACCGAGGCGAGCCGCTCACTGGCCCGCCAGCTCACCCCCGACCGTTGGGCCACACATCTGCTGGCGCGGGTGGCAGAGCTGCGAGCGGTGGTGGGCCTGCCGGCCGCACCGGCGCCTCGACCCGCGGCCGTCTGAGCTCCTCACGGCGCAGCGCCCACAGGCACCACACGATCGACACCGGTAGCCAGAAGTAGCGCTCGAACAGGATCGGCCCGAAGAACGCGAACGTGAACGACGCGATGGTCGACCCCAGGGCCGCGACCGCGACGGGGTACAGCTCGCTGTCACGCGTGTTCACCACCAGCATCAGCGCGGCCCGCAACGTGGCCCCGACGATGATGAGGAGCCCGATGAGCGCGGGGAAGCCGGCCTCGAACAGCACCTTGAAGTACATGTTGTGCACGCTGCCGGTCACCCTCACGTCGTTGGTGATGCCCGAGGCGTAGACGCTGGTGTGGTCGAGGCCCACGCCCACGATCAGCCAGTCGTCGAAGCGCTCCAGCACCGCTTCGTTGAGCCTGCTGCGGGTGTTCGCGCTGGTGGTGACGTTCGCGTCGCCTTGCTCCAGGCGCTGGAAGCGCTCGACCACGGGCAGGTCGGAGTTCGCCAGCATGACGAGGCCCCCGATCGCCACCACCCCGGCCAGCATGACCGCCAGCGGGTGGACGCGGCGCCGGGCCGAGCTCACCGGCGGGATCAGCGCCGTGATGGCGACGGTCACGAAGATGGCGAGCAGGGCCGACAGGAAGCCGGTCATGGAGCCGGTCGTGGTGATGGCGAACATCACCCCGCCCACGCAGATCAGCCGCACCAGCGCCTGGCGCTGGCGCGTGTGCCGGGGGTTGCGGGGCAGGCTCATCATCAGCAGCGGCAGGCCCACCAGCAGGTAGCCGGCCAGGTTGTTCGGGTGCGTGGAGAACGCGGTCTGGCGCTCCTCGGGGTTGGCGATGCCGACGTTGAGCATCCCGAGCTGGGACAGGATCGTGACCACGGCGATCAGCATCAGGCCGGCACGCCAGCCGCTGAGCAGCACGTTGAGCGCCCGCCGGGTGGGCGCGACCGCCCGCACCATCCAGAACCACAACAGAGTGACGTACCCCAGCCGGGCCACGACGGTGAGCGACTCGTCGGGGTTCCACGAGTGGAACGACGAGAGCACCCCGGCGGTGAGCAGGATGATGCTGCCCAGCATCACGTACTGGGAGCTGCGCCGGGCAGTGGGCGGGGCCAGGCCCGACTCTTCGCCCACGACCAGCTTGACGAACATCACGCCGGCCATGGCCAGGAAGATGAAGTCGCTGATCGGGTAGCCCGCGACGCGCACGACGTTGAGCCCGATGGTGGCCATGCCCAGCCAGCCCAGCGCCAACGGCAGCCCGATCGGCCCCCACCCTTGACTCACCGCGGCCGTGGGTGCGCTGGGAGCGGTCCTTGTGGCCTGGCCCGGGTGGGGCGCGGGGAGCGGGAAGTGGTCGATCGCGATCGCAGGAATCTACCAGCCGGGCCTTGCTGGCCACCTCTCCCGACCAGGGGGTCGACAGGCGCTCTGATGTACGATCTGGCTCCGATGGATCAGCAGCTGGAGGAGCCGGATCTTAGGTCCTACCTGGGGGTGATCGCCCGCCGCCGGTGGCTGGTCATCCTCACCATGCTCGTCTTCGTGGGCGTGGCCGTGGCCTACTCGCTGATCCCCGAGCCCGAGTACCGGGTGCGGGCCCAGGTCCTCACCACCGGGGTCAACGACCCGGTGGCCATGATCTTCGGCGCCAACGGCGGCGGCGACCTCAACCGCCAGGCCAGCAGCCAGGCCGCCTTCCTCGACTCGTCCCGCATGCGGTTCGCGGCGGCCGCGGCCTACAACGGCTCGCTGCCCAAGAGCGAGGTCTTCAACGTCAGCGTGACGCCGATCCAGCAGTCCGACAGCAACATCACGTCCAGCGTGGTCGAGCTGTCGCTGGTCTCCACCGACCCGGTCGAAGCGGCCACGCTGGTCAACGTCTACGCCAACACCTACGTCGAGCTCCGCGAGAACGCGGACCGCGAGAAGCTGACCACCACCAAGGGTCAGCTGCTCGCGCTGCTGGGCGAGATCCAGACCCAGATCGCCACCATCCGCCAGCCGCTCGACGACATCGACAACGAGATCGCCAGCAACGCCGGCAACGCCAACGCCCTGATCCTGCAGCGCCAGGCCAAGGAGCGGGACCTGGCGCCCCAGCTCGACCCGCTGAACGCCCAGGCCGCCGACATCAACCAGCGGCTGGGCGACCTCAACCTGGGGGTCGAGCTGGCGGCCGGCGGCGGGGCCGAGGTGCTCAGCGACGCGGGCGCCCCTGACACGCCGGTCAGCCCCAACCTGCCGCTCAACCTGGCCATCGGTGTGGTGTTCGGCCTGTTCCTCGGGGCGGCCCTGGCCTTCGCCCGCGACTACTTCGACGACTCGGTGAAGTCGAAGGAGATGGTCGAGCGGGTCACCTCCGTTCCCACCCTCGGCCTCATCCCCAAGTTCGACCCCGGTGTCGGCGTGGTCACCATCAGCCATCCCTCGGCACCGGCGGCCGAGGCGTTCCGCCTGCTGCGCACCTCGGTCAAGTTCCTCGCGGTGGAGCGCCAGGTGCGGGTGGTGCAGGTCACCAGCCCGTCCCCGGCCGAGGGCAAGACCATGGTGGCGGTGAACCTGGCCATCGCCTTCGCCCAGGCCGGCGACCGGGTCGTGCTGGTCGGCGGCGACCTGCGGCGGCCCCACATGGAGGAGATGCTCGACGTCCCGCTCACCCCGGGCCTCACCGCGGTGCTCATCGGCGACGTCACGCTGCCCCAGGCCATCCAGACCGTGTCCTCGGTGCCCAACCTGTCGGTCCTGCCCGCCGGCTACCCACCGCCCAACCCGTCCGAGCTGCTGAGCGGCGAGCGGGCCCGCCGGCTCATCGACGTGCTGGGCCAGACCTACGACGTCGTGGTCATCGACTGCCCGCCGGTGCTGCCGGTCACCGACTCCCTGGTGGTGGCGCGCATGGCGGACACCACACTGCTGGTCACCTCGGCCAACCGCACCTCCAAGCGCAGCCTGTCCCGAGCCGTCGAGCTGCTGCACCAGGTCGACGCCCCGCTGGTGGGCACCGTGCTCAACAGCCTGTCGCCCGACGAGACGTTCGGCGGCGAGCCGTACCGCTACGAGACCGTCAAGCCCCGCAAGGGCGCGGGGCGCCGGGGCGAGCCCGAGCCCGTGTCGGCCAACGGTGGCCGCCGGCGCCGGCGCTGGTCCGACGACGAGGGAGACCCCGACGCCGACTGGGACGCGGTCCCGCCCCAGACCCGCAGCTAGAACTTGAGCGCGCGCGCATCAACTTTCCTCATACGGAGGTAGCATCTCCGCATGGCGCTCGATCCGAACCGCTGGACTCTCAAGGTCCAAGAGGCCTTCAGCTCTGCCATCGACGCCGCCAAGCAGGCGTCGAACCCCGAGGTCACCCCGGACCACCTGCTGCTCGCCCTGCTGGGCCAGGGTGAGGGCATCGTCCTGCCCATGCTCCAGCGGCTGGGCAAGGAGCCGTTGCCCCTGCGCAACCAGGTCAACGAGGCGCTGGCCAAGCTGCCGCACGCCTACGGCAGCGAGGCGCGGCTGTCCCGGGCGCTCAACCAGGTCTTCGACGCCGCTGACGCGGCGCGCACCGAGCTGCACGACGAGTACCTGTCCACCGAGCACCTGCTGCTGGCGCTGGCCGATCGGCTCGACGTGTCCCGCGAGGACGTGCTGGCCGCCATGCAGGCGGTGCGGGGCAGCCACCGGGTCACCTCCCAGAACCCCGAGGAGCAGTTCCAGGCGCTCGAGCGCTACGGCCGCGACCTCACCGACGTGGCCCGCCAGGGCAAGCTCGACCCGGTCATCGGGCGCGACGAGGAGATCCGCCGGGTCATCCAGGTCCTGTCCCGGCGCACCAAGAACAACCCGGTGCTCATCGGCGAGCCGGGCGTGGGCAAGACCGCCATCGTCGAGGGGCTCGCCGCCCGCATCGTCGAGGGCGACGTCCCCGAGACGCTGAAGAACAAGCGGGTCGTGGCGCTCGACCTCGGGGCCATGGTGGCGGGGTCGAAGTACCGCGGCGAGTTCGAGGAGCGGCTCAAGGCGGTCCTCAAGGAGATCACCGACGCCGAGGGCGAGGTCATCACCTTCATCGACGAGCTCCACACCGTCGTCGGCGCGGGCGCGGCCGAGGGCGCGATGGACGCCGGCAACATGCTCAAGCCGCTGCTCGCCCGGGGCCAGCTCCGCATGATCGGCGCCACCACGCTCGACGAGTACCGCAAGCACATCGAGAAGGACGCGGCGCTGGAGCGCCGGTTCCAGCAGGTCTACGTGGGCCCGCCGTCGGTCGACGACACCATCGCCATCCTGCGCGGGCTCAAGGAGCGCTACGAGGTCCACCACGGCGTGCGCATCCAGGACGCGGCGCTGGTGGCCGCGGCGGTCCTCTCCGACCGCTACCTGACAGGGCGCTTCCTGCCCGACAAGGCCATCGACCTCATGGACGAGGCCGCGTCGCGGCTGCGCATCGAGATCGACTCGCTGCCCACCGAGATCGACGTGGTCGAGCGCCGCATCCGCCAGCTGGAGATCGAGAAGGTGGCGCTGGCCAAGGAGACCGACGCCGCCTCGGCCGAGCGCCTGTCCGCCCTGGAGTCCGAGCTGGCCAACCTGCGCGAAGAGAACGACGCGATGCTGGCCCACTGGAACAACGAGAAGGCCGTCATCTCCGAGATCCGGGAGCTCAAGGAAGAGCTGGAGCAGGCGCGGCTCGACGTCGAGCGTGAGGCCGACCTGGAGAAGGCGGCGGAGATCCGCTACGGCCGCATCCCCGATCTGGAGCGCCAGGTGGCCGAGGCGACCGAGCGGCTCGACGAGCTCCAGGCCGGCGGCCAGCGCATGCTGAAGGAAGAGGTCGACGACCAGGACGTGGCCGAGGTCGTGGCCCGCTGGACCGGCATCCCCGTCAGCCGGCTCATGGAGGGCGAGATGGCCAAGCTCGTCCGCCTCGAGGACGTGCTGCACGAGCGCGTCGTGGGCCAGGACGAGGCCGTGTCGGCCGTGGCCCGGGCCATCCGCCGCAGCCGGGCGGGCCTGTCCGACCCCCACCGGCCCATCGGCTCGTTCCTGTTCCTGGGCCCGACCGGGGTGGGCAAGACCGAGCTGGCCCGGTCGCTGGCCGACTTCCTGTTCGACGACGAGCGGGCCATGGTCCGCATCGACATGAGCGAGTACATGGAGAAGCACTCGGTCAGCCGGCTGATCGGCGCGCCCCCGGGCTACGTGGGCTACGACGAGGGCGGCCAGCTCACCGAGGCGGTGCGGCGGCGCCCGTACGCGGTCGTGCTGCTCGACGAGATCGAGAAGGCGCACGCCGATGTGTTCAACGTGCTGCTCCAGCTGCTCGACGACGGGCGGCTCACCGACGGCCAGGGGCGCACGGTCGACTTCACCAACGTCGTGCTCATCATGACCTCGAACCTGCCGGGCGACCCGCGGGACTTCTTCAAGCCCGAGTTCATCAACCGGATCGACGAGATCGTCCGCTTCCGGGAGCTGACCGAGGACGACCTGGCCCGCATCGTGGAGATCCAGCTCCGGGGCCTGCGGGCGCGGCTCGCCACCCGCCGGGTCGGCCTGGAGGTCACCCCGGCGGCGGTGAACGCGCTGGCGCACCAGGGCTACGACCCTGCGTTCGGCGCCCGGCCGCTCAAGCGGGTCATCCAGCGCCAGCTGGCCGACGAGCTGGCCATGCAGCTGCTCGACGGCAAGATCAGCGAGGGCGACACGGTCACCATCGATGCCGACGGGGACAGCCTGCTGATCGTCAGTTGACGGCTGGGCATCCGGGGGGAGACATGCTTCTGAACCGCTCCGCGCACAGTGTGCTACACTCGTCGCATGAACGTGGCGTCCCGCGATCTGCGCAACAACACACGCCAGGTCCTTGATCGCGTGCGGGCGGGCGAGTCGATCACGATCACCGTCGACGGACAGCCTGTCGCGGTGCTGCAGCCGGCCGGGCGCCGCCCCCGCTGGATGGGCCGCGAAGAGTTCGTGCGGCGCATCGTCGACCACCAGGCCGATCCGGGTCTCAGCCGCGAGCTCAAAGACCTCGCGGCTGAGACGACCGACGACCTTCCGTTCGGGTGACGCCCGCCCGGGGGCTGGCGGACACGTCCGTCTTCATCGCGCGCGAGTCGGGACGGGCGATCGACCTCTCCCGGTTGCCTGCCGCGCTCGCCGTCTCGGTCGTCACGATCGGCGAGCTGCGGGCCGGCGTCCTCGCTGCGTCGAATGTGGAGACGCGTGACCACCGGTTGAGCACGCTCACGCACGCGTTGGCCCTCGACCCCCTCGCCATCGACGGCGACGTTGCCGAGGCTTGGGCCCGCCTCCGGATCCTCCTGCGCGACGCGGGGCGGAAGATGCCGGTGAACGACTCCTGGATCGCGGCCACGGCGCTCGCCCATGGCGTTCCCGTCGTCACGCAGGACGACGACTACGTCGAGCTGGACGGCTTGCCGGTCGTACGGGTCTGACCTCGCCTGCCGTCTGAACCGGACGCCCGTGTGGGCGTTAGGCTGGCACGTCCCCTAGTGACATCCCGGGAGCGCGTCGTGCCGGCAACCATCGTGGTCGGAACCCAGTGGGGCGACGAGGGCAAGGGCAAGTTCACCGACCTCTTCGCCAAGGAGATGCACCTGGTGGTCCGCTACCAGGGCGGCCACAACGCGGGTCACACGCTGGTGGTCGACGGGGAGACCTTCGCGCTCCAGCTCATCCCCTCGGGCGTGCTCTACGACCACATCGTGCCGGTCATCGGCAACGGTGTCGTGGTCGATCCCCAGGTGCTGCTGGACGAGATCGCCATGCTGGAGGGGCGGGGCCGCAGCTGCGAGCGGCTCAAGGTGTCGTCCAGCGCCCACCTGATCCTGCCCTACCACCAGCTGATCGACCGGGTCACCGAGCGCCACCTGGGCAAGAACAAGCTGGGCACGACCAAGCGCGGCATCGGCCCCGCCTACGCCGACAAGTCGGCCCGGGTCGGCCTGCGGGTGCAGGACATGTACGACCCCAAGATCTTCCGCCAGAAGCTGGAGCTGGTGCTCAAGGAGAAGGGCCAGCTGCTGGCCAAGGTCTACAACCAGCTGCCCCCCACGGTGGACGAGATCGCCGACCTCTACCTGGGCGAGCTGGCGCCCCGGATCGAGCCCTACGTGGCCGACACCGTGAACCTGGTCCACGAGGCGCTGGAGCTGGGCCAGAACGTGCTGTTCGAGGGGGCGCAGGCCACGTTCCTCGACCTCGACCACGGCACCTATCCCTACGTGACCTCGTCCAACCCCGTGGCCGGGGGCGCCTGCACGGGCGCCGGCGTCGGGCCCCGCTACATCGACCGGGTCGTGGGTGTGGGCAAGGCCTACATCACCCGGGTCGGGGCCGGGCCGTTCCCCACCGAGCTGCTGGACGAGACCGGCGACGCCCTCATCGAGCGGGCCGACGAGTACGGCACCAACACCGGGCGCCGCCGCCGGGTCGGATGGTTCGACGCCGTGATGATGCGCCACGCCGTGCGGCTCAACTCGCTGTCGGAGCTGAGCATCGCCAAGCTCGACATGCTCGACATCTTCGACACGCTGCGGGTGTGCGTGGCCTACGAGGCCGACGGCCGGCGCCACGACCGCTTCCCCGACGACCAGTCGCTGCTCCACCGGGTGACCCCGGTGTACGAGGACCTGCCGGGCTGGTCCGGCGACCTGACCTCGGCCACCGAGCCCGACCAGCTGCCCTCCGAGGCCCGGGACTACATCGAGTTCCTGGAGGCGCAGGTGGGGGTGCCGATCACGCTGGTCGGCGTGGGCCCGGGCCGCGACCAGTACGTCCAGCGCAAGCCGTAGGCGGCCGGGCGTGCGGGTCTGCGTGGTGGGGTCTGGTGGGCGCGAGCACGTGCTGGCCCACGTACTCGGCCGCAGCGCCGAGGTGGTGGTGACGCCCGGCAGTCCCGGGATCCCGGGATCGGTCCCGACCCCGCCCGAGGCGATCGACGCCGACCTGTACGTCGTCGGCCCCGAGGCGCCGCTGGTCGACGGCCTGGCCGACAAGCTGCGGGCGCAGGGTCGCCTGGTGTTCGGGCCGGGAGCCGACGGGGCCCACCTGGAGGGATCCAAGGCGTGGATGAAGGAGGTCGTGTCCGCGGCGGGCGTGCCGACCGCCCGCTACGCGGCGTTCGACCGGTTCGAGCCGGCGCTGGAGTTCCTCAACTCGCTGCCCGGTCCCTGGGTGGTGAAGACCGACGGGCTGGCTGCTGGCAAGGGCGTGCTGGTGGCCGCGACCCGGGCCGAGGCCGAGGCCGACATGCGGGCCAAGCTGGCGGGCGAGTCGTTCGGCACTGCCGGCCACACGGTCGTGATCGAGGAGGGCATGACCGGCCCCGAGCTGTCGCTGCTGGTGGTGTGCGACGGCACCCGGGCGGTCCCCCTGGCCCCGGCGCAGGACTTCAAGCGGATCGGCGACGGCGACACCGGTCCCAACACCGGGGGCATGGGTGCCTACTCGCCGGTCCCCGGTGTGGGCGACGACATCGTGGACGACATCATGGACCGCTTCGTCGCCCCGACGCTGGAGGAGCTGCGCCGCCGGGGGATCGACTATCGCGGCGTGCTCTACGCGGGCCTGATGCTCACCGAGGACGGGCCCCGGCTGGTCGAGTACAACGTGCGCTTCGGCGACCCCGAGGCCCAGGTCGTGCTGCCCCGCCTGACCACCGACCTGGCCGAGCTGCTGGCTGCTGCGGCCGCGGGTGACCTGACCCAGGCCCCGCCGCCCGCGTTCGACAGCGGCGCCTGCGTCACCGTCGTGATGGCCAGCGAGGGCTACCCGACGGCGCCGCGCACGGGCGATCCGATCGAGGGCATTGCCGCCGCCGAGGCCGCGGGCGCCATGGTCTTCGCGGCCGGGGTCGCGCTCGGCCCCGACGACGGTGCGCTCGTGACCGCGGGCGGCCGGGTCCTCGCCGTCACCGGGTCGGGCCCCACCGTGGCCGCGGCCCGCGAGCACGCGTACGAGGCCGTGGACCTGATCTCCTGGCCCGGCCGCTCCTACCGCACCGACATAGCCAGGGAGGCAGCGCTCCGATGAGCAGGAAGGTCGCGATCCTCATGGGATCGCCGAACGACAAGGACAAGATGGCGCCTGCGGCCGACACCTTGACCCGCTACGGCATCGAGGCCGACGTGCGGGTCATGTCCGCCCACCGGACCCCGGCGATCGTGGCCGACTTCGCTTCGTCGGCCCGCGACAACGGCTACGCCGCCATCATCTGCGGCGCCGGCATGGCCGCCCACCTGGCCGGTGCGGTAGCGGCCCAGACGACCCTGCCGGTCATCGGCGTGCCTCTGTCCGGCGGCGCCCTCAACGGGGTGGACGCCCTCTACGCCACGGTCCAGATGCCCAAGGGCATCCCGGTGGCCACGGTGGCCGTCGACGGCGCGATGAACGCCGCTCTGCTGGCGGTCCAGATGATGGCCATCGACGACGCCGACCTGACGGCGGAGCTGCTCCGCCACCGCGAGGAGATGGTCCCCCGCTAGCCGGGGCCCTGCTCCAACGACTCGGCCAGCTCGGCCCCGAACCGGCGCAGCGCCTTCACGTCCGCTCCCTCCGGCCAGTCCGCCTGGGGTGAGGCGATCACCTTCCGTACCCACTCCGCCAGCAGCCTCCGGCTGAACGCGGGCTCCTTCGCCTCGGCGTCGGCCAGCATGTCCTCCAGCGGGAGCTGGTCGGCCAGCGCCGCCAGGTCGGCCAGGTCGCGCGTCTGCACCCGGTCGAACAGCGCCAGCACCTTGTTGGCCGCCAATTCCCGCGGCGACAGGGCCGGGCCGAGCGACGTGCTCGCGCCCGGCCACGTCATCGGGTCGCGAGAGAGGTCGACCGCGAACGTGCTGCGCCGCGGCCCGACCGCCGTCACCATCAACGTCACGCGCCCGGCCAGCCGCCTCGTCTCCTCGACCTCGAAGCCGGCCTCCTGGAGCGCGCCGGCGACCCGGTCGGCCACCGCGCTCACGTCCACGTCGTCAGGGGTGACGACGTTGATGGCCCGGGTGGGCCGGTCGGTCATGTTCGACGCCACCAGCGCGGCCCCGCCTGCCAGGTGGAAGCCCTCGGGCTCGGCCACCGTGAGGACGATCCGCGCGACGCGGCGCTGGGCGTCGGTGAGGCCTCGACCGCTCACTGGTGCACCCTGCCGGATGCACCCAGTGAGCGCTCGGCCCGAGGGGCCGAGTAACGCACTGTGTTCCTGGTTCGCTCGGCTGGCTCGCTCATAGCAGCGACTCCACCAGGTCGGCGACCGCGTCCTGCATGTGGCGGGCGACGGGGACGTCGGGCCACAGCTCCACGAGGGCGTCGGGGTCGATCCAGATGCGGATGTCCTCTGGCCGTCCCTCGTCGAGCACTTGCGCGTAGAGGCCCGCCCGCCCCTGGGGTGTGCGCATGTCCCACGCTCCTTGGCGCGGCGACCAGTCCAGGTGGAGGGGCAGCTTGGCCACGACGAACGTCGGTGGGACGACCGCGGTCCAGCGGCCCGCCGGTAGTTCGATCGGCCGGTGGCGGAACTCGCCGTAGACCTTGGTCGGGCCCTCCAGCGCGTCGGCGATGCGGTCGAGGGTCTCGGCCGCCTGGCCGGTCGGGCTGCGCCGGTTCGCCTCCCAGGCCGCGACCGCGGGTTGGGTGACGCCGAGGATCTGGGCCAGGAGGGCCTGGCTGACCCCCATGGCCTTGCGCAGTTGGCGGACCGAGCGAGGCACGGCCGTTATTATAACGGCCATCCTTCGCATCCGGGGCGAGACGGGCGAGAATGGAGGCGTGAAGCCCGTCCTCCCCGACATCCTGGCCTCCCGCTACGCGAGCGAGCCGATGGTCGAGCTGTGGAGCCCCGAGCGCAAGATCCGCCTCGAGCGGGAGCTGTGGATCGCGGTGATGGAGGCCCAGCGCTCGCTCGGGGTCGACATCCCGGCCGAGGCCGTCGACGACTACCGGGCCGTGGTGGACGCCGTCGACCTCGACTCCATCGAGGCCCGCGAGCGCGTCAACCGCCACGACGTGAAGGCCCGCCTCGAGGAGTTCTCCGCCCTCGCCGGCCACGAGCACGCCCACATGGGGATGACCTCGCGCGACCTCACCGAGAACGTCGAGCAGCTCCAGGTGCGCCTGGCGCTGGAGCTGGTCCGGGACCGGATGGTGGCGGCGCTGGCCCGGCTGGCCGAGCGGGCCGGCGAGTACGCCACGCTGGTCATGGTCGGCCGCAGCCACAACGTGGCCGCCCAGGCCACCACGCTCGGCAAGCGCTTCGCCAACGCGGGCGAGGAGCTGCTGGCCGCCTACCGCCGCGTCGACGATCTCATCGACACCTACCCGCTGCGGGGCATCAAGGGCCCGATGGGCACCCAGCAGGACCAGCTCGACCTGCTGGACGGCGACCCCGAGCGGCTCGACCGGCTGGAGCAGGCCGTGCTCGACCACCTCGGCTTCGCCCACGGTCTCACCAGTGTGGGCCAGGTCTACCCCCGCTCGCTCGACTTCGACGTCGTGTCCGCCCTGGTCCAGGCCACGTCGGGCCCGGCCAACCTGGCCACCACGATCCGGCTCATGGCCGGCCACGAGCTGGTGACCGAGGGCTTCGTCCCCGGCCAGGTG
>JBKPRS010000345.1:0-4697 GCA_046734695.1 Actinomycetota bacterium
CGCCGCCTGGAGCTGGTGGACCAGGTTCTGGGCCACGCCGTCGTAGAGGTTGTCGATGCCGAGCTGCGCCTCGACCTTCTCGATGCCGTCCTCGGTGGGGGCGACGGTCCGCTTCTCCTCGTCGACCTCGTAGTCGAGGTCACGCTTCAGGCTGCGGCCGATGGAGGCGAACTTGTAGTAGAGCTGCGCGGCGTCCGCGACCCGCCCGGAGATGATGAGCGGCGTGCGGGCCTCGTCGATGAGGATGGAGTCGACCTCGTCGACGATGGCGTAGTTGTGGCCCCGCTGCACCTGGCGTTCGCGGTCCGGCGCCATGTTGTCGCGCAGGTAGTCGAAGCCGAACTCGTTGTTGATGCCGTAGGTGATGTCGGCGGCGTACTGCTCGCGCTTGAACTCCGGGTCGCTGTTGCCCGGCACGATGAGCCCGGTGGTGAGGCCCATGAAGTGGTGGACCCGGCCCATCCACTCGCGGTCGCGGGTGGCCAGGTAGTCGTTCACCGTGACCAGGTGCATGCCCTTGCCGGACAGGCCGTTGAGGTAGGCGGGCAGCGTGGAGACCAGCGTCTTGCCCTCGCCGGTCTTCATCTCGGCCACCCAGCCGAAGTGGAGGGCGGCGCCCCCCATGAGCTGGACGTCGTAGTGGCGCTGGCCGAGCACGCGCCGGGCCGCCTCGCGGATGGCCGCGAAGGCCTCGATCAGCAGGTCCTCGAGCTCCTCGCCGCGCTCGAGGCGCGCGCGGAACTCGGGGGTCTTGGCCTTGAGGGCATCGTCGTCCAGGCGCTCCATCTCGGGTTCGAAGGCGTTGATGTCGGGCACCAACGCCTGGAGCGCCCTGACCTTCTTGCCCTCACCGGCGCGGAGGAAGCGGTCGAACAGGCTCATGCGATCATCGAGTGTACCGATGGCCGGTGCCCGGCCAGCAGGCGCCGGTCACGCTTCGGCCGTGGCGCGCTCCGCAACGAGATGGGTGACCGGCAGGTCGAACTCCCGCTTGATGCGGCTCACGGCGTCGAGCCCCAGCCAGCGCGAGATCCCGGGCGGCAGCGTGGACACGATGATCCCGGCCCAGTCCTCGTCGGGCTTGGCCCGCAGCGCGGCCGCCACGGCGTACACCGGGTTGGCGTCCCCCACTTCGCCGCTGACCTCGGCACCGATGGCCCGGAACGCGGCCTCACCCTCTTCCAGCCGGGACTCGGCCACGGCCTCGATCTTCCCCTCCGACCAGGCCCCCATCGGATGGGTGACGGGCACGACCAGGTAGAAGGTGCACTCGCCGGCCTCGCACAGGCCGCGAACGTGGTCCAGCAGGTGATCCTCCACCAGGGTGCGGTGGGCGACGACCATGTAGACGCTCAAGGGGTCCCCTCCTCGGTACGGCGGGCCCGCCTCCTGGCCACAAGGCTACGTCTCGTCGACGATCGGCGCGGCGCTCCGCCGGTCCGGGCGAGGTTCAGCGCAGGCGGTCGCAGACGGCCCGTCGGAGTGCCATGTCCGCGACCTCGTCGGCTGTGGGCCACTGGCCGGCGGCACGGCGGGCACTGGCCTCCTCGACGAGCTTGATGCGCACCGGGCCCTGGCCCTCGACCTCGCGCAGCACCAGGTCGATGACGACCGGGCTGGGCCGAGTGGCGGGCCCGCGGCGGACCTCGTGCCGGCCCCGACCCATGGCGCGCCGATGCCGGCGGCGTACCGCCTCAAGAGCCACTGCGGCCTGCCGGCGAGATACCTGCATCACAATTTTCATCGGCCGGTCAGGCCGCGAACTTGAGCAAATTCTTCGACTGGGGGTGACGCCGCCAACACGCAGGGGGGCGATGCGTCCGCACGCGGCGTGCGCGCCGCAGTCAGCCCCGCCACCCAGCCGACGTCCACCGTCTCCAGCGCCCGGGCCGCGGCGGACAGCGTCGTGCCCGTCGTGAGCACGTCGTCGACGATCACGACCGGCCGGCCCGCGGCCACTGCGCGGGACCCGGCCCGGGCCAGCACGATGGGACCGGCCCGCCGGTCCGCCAGCGAGCGACCGGTCTGAGGCGGTCCCCCCTTGCGGGCCAGCAGCGGGGCACACGGCGCGCCCCAGCGCCGGGCCACCGCCCCGGCAAGGAGCTCGGCCTGGTCGAAGCCCCGGCGGCGCCGGCGGGCCTCGGTGGTGGGCGCCCACGTCACGACCACGGCCGACGGCGGCGACGCCAGGGCGGCCATGCCCGCCGCCAGCCACGCCAGCACGGTGCGGTCACGGTGGTACTTGAGGCTGGTCACCACCTGACGGCCGACATCCTGGTAGGCGAACAGCGACCAGCAGGCGTCGAGGCCCGCGGGGCAGGGACCGCCGGGAGCCGGCCGGAGCCCGGCCGCGCACCGCCCGCACGGCGAGGGCCCCGCCGGAGCGGTGGCCCCGCATCCGGGGCATCGCACCGGAAGCAGAGCACGCAGCAGCATGGCCCGAACCCTACGGAGGGGGTGTGACAGCCAGGCGACCGGCGATGGTCGCCCGCCCGACGGGCAGGCCACATCCGGGCGAATTGGACGGAGCGTTGCGGCCGGAGCCCCCGTACCGTCCCGGGATGGCCCTGCTGCGCCCCGTCACCGAGCCCCGCGAGCGGGTGCCCCGGCTGGTCGCCGGGCTGGTCCTGTGCGGGCTGGGGATCGCGTTCATGGTGGCGGCCGACCTGGGCCTGGCCCCTTGGTCGGTGCTCGACCAGGGCATCTCCGAGCACACGGGCATCCCCATCGGCACCGTGAGCATCATCGTCGGCGCGCTGGTGCTGGCCGCGTGGATCCCGCTGCGGGAGCGCCCGGGCCTGGGGACCGTGCTCAACGTGCTCCTGATCGGCACGACCATCGACGTCGCGCTGCTGGTCCTCGACACGCCCTCGTCGCTGGCCGGGCGCCTGGCCTACCTGGCCGTCGGGGTGTTCCTGTGGGGGCCGGGCACCGGCCTGTACATCGGCGCCGGACTGGGGCCGGGCCCACGCGACGGGCTCATGACCGGCCTGTCCGCGCGGGGCGTGGGCTCCATCCGGCTGGTCCGCACCGGCATCGAGATCACCGCCCTGGCCGTGGGCATGGCGCTGGGTGGGTCGGTGGGCCTCGGCACGCTGGTGTTCGCCCTCACCATCGGCCCGAACGTGCAGCTGTTCCTCCCCCGGCTGACGCTCCGGCCGGCGCTGGAGGGTGCTTAGCTGCGGGGATGCCCGAAGACGCCGGGGAGCTGCTGGCCGAGGGGCGGGAGGCCGAGGTCTACCTGCAGCCGGACGGCACGGTGCTCAAGCTGTGGCGCGACCCCGGGTCCGGTGAGCGGGCCCGGCGCGAGTGCGCCGCCCTGAGCACGCTGCGCGGCAGCGCCTGCCGCGTGCCCGCCCCGCTGGGGATCGTCGAGGTGGCCGGGCGACCCGGGCTGCTGCTGGAGCGGGTCGAGGGCGAGGACCTCTTGACCATCCTCGGCCGCCGCCCGCTGTCGGTCCTGGCCGTGGGCCGGTCGATGGCCCGAGCCCACCTCGCCATGCACGAGCCGGCCGCGCCCGAGGAGCTCCCCGAGCTCAACGACCTGCTGCGCGAGCGCATCACCCGCGCCGAGCCACTGCCCGACGACCTGCGGGCCTGCGCCCTGGCGCTGCTGGACGACCTGCCCCGGGGCGACCGCATCTGCCACGGCGACCTGCACCCGGCCAACATGCTCGGGAGCTGGTCCGAGCCGGTCGTGATCGACTGGGGCGACGCCTCCCGGGGCGACGGCACGGCCGACGTCGCCCGGTCCCGGCTCCTGCTGCAGATGGGCGAGCTGCCGCCCGGCTCCCCCGCCGTGCTCCGGGGGGCGGCCCGCGTCGGCCGCAGCCTGCTGACCCGCACCTACCTGTCCGGTTACCGCCGGGGACGGCCGCTCGACCGCGACGCGCTGGGCCGCTGGCGCACCGTCCGGGCCGCGGCCCGGCTCAGCGAGGGCATCGTCGAAGAGCAGGAGAAGCTGCTCGCGCTGCTGCGCGAGGCGTTCCCGGCCTGAGCCGAGCTCAGGCGGTACCGGGCCGGAGCCAGGTGTCCAGCGCCGCGACCAGCCGGACCTCCACGGCGCGGCCGGCACCCCGGACGACGGCGTGGCCCGCCCAGATCACGACGAACAGCACGGCGACGGCCAGCGGGGCCCGGCTCCACGTGAGGGTGTCGACGACCCGACCGGCCGTGGTGTCGGGATCGGTCACGGGCTCCCAGCTGTTGAGCCGGGCCACCCGTCCCAGCACCACGCCCACGGCGCACACCAGGTGGAGCGCCACCTCCATGCCCGGGCGCCAGCGCCCGAGGCCCTGAGCCTGCAGGAACCGTCCCGCCTCCCGCAGCACCAGCGTGTAGAGCAGGAACCCGGCGGCCACGAACGCGGCGTAGGCGGGCAGCACGCCGCCCACCACCGCCCCGTCGGTGCCCGCCCTCACCACGTCGCCCCGGAGATGGACCAGGTCGGTGACCACGTAGGGCGCGTTGGGCAGGAACAGCACGACGACGCCCAGCCCCAGCCACCACCCCGGGCCGCGCCGGCCCGGGTGGCGGAAGAGGGGAACCGCCAGGAGCAGGGGGACGGCGGCCAGGATGAGGTTCCAGAGCATCCAGAACCGGTTGCGGACGACGACCTCGGCCAGGGGACCGAGCAACGAATGCGCGTGGCCCATGGCCACCATCGTGCCCGATCCCCCGCTCCGGAGGACAGCGCC
>JBKPRS010000346.1:0-5890 GCA_046734695.1 Actinomycetota bacterium
ACCACGGTCAGCGTCGTGGCCGAGTCCCAGCCGAGCCGGCGCCGCACGGACAGCGCCAGCGCCAGGTACACGAGGAAGATCACGCCGTGGATCGGCCCGATCGTCTCGACCAGGCCCTCCACCCCGAACCCGTGCTTGGCCACGGACGCGGCCAGCAGGACGAGGTAGGACACGGCTTCGAGCACGGCCACGCGCCGGAACCAGCGGATCATCGCCCCGCATCATCGGCGGTGACCCTCCGGCGATACAAGATGGCCGTTCGGAGCTATTGCTCTATGGAGATGGCGTCCTCGGGGCAGTTGCGGACCCCGACGCGGGCCTTTTCCTCCAGGTCAGGGCCTACGTCGGCCACGCGCACCTGGCCGTAGCCGTCGTCGTCGGCGTCGAAGACCTCCGGGGCGAGCGTGTAGCAGCGACCGTGCCCCGTGCACCGTTCCGTGTCGATGACGACCTTCATGGCCGCCAATGTAGGTGGCAGTATCGGAGCCCGATGACCCGACCTCGATCACGTGTGTCCGCGGTGACCTTGTCGTCGCCGGACACCCGGGCCCTGGCGTCGTTCTACGAGCGGCTGCTGGGGTGGACACGGGTGGACGACAGCGGTGCCTGGATCCGGATCCGCCCGCCGTCGGGCGGCGCGGGCCTGTCGTTCCACCACGAGGACCACTACGTCCGCCCGGTGTGGCCCTCCGAGCCCGGCGAGCCGCCGATGATGATGCACCTCGACATCGCCGTGGACGACCTCGACGCCGGGGTGGCCTGGGCCCAGGAGGCGGGGGCCACCGTGGCGGAGCACCAGCCCCAGCCGAACGTGCGGGTCATGCTCGACCCCGACGGCCATCCGTTCTGCCTGTTCCGGGCCGGTCCCCGCAGCGAGTTCGACCAGGCCGACTGGAACGGCGTCGACGGGACCTGACCCGGTCGGGGCTCACCCGCCGGTCAGCCGGGCCCGGATCGACTCCGCCTGGCCTCTCAGCACGTCCGGGTCATTGGGCTCAGGGAGGAACAGGTCGTCCCACGGCAGCGGGCCGGCGGGCGCGGGGTCGTCGAGGTAGCGCGGCACGACGTGGGTGTGCAGGTGGGGGACCGCGTTGCCCAGCGTGAGCAGGTTCAGCTTCATCGGGCGGAACTCTTCCTCCAGCGCCTTGCTGAGTCTGGTCACCTCGCGCCAATAGCCCGCGGCCTCCTCGGGGGCGAGCTCGTGGGGCTCGGCCACGTGCCGGTGGCGCCAGACGGCGATGCAGTAGCCGGGCAGGCGGCTGCGGCGCTCGAGGCGGACCTCGATCCAGTCCAGCTCGGCGACGGCGAGGCTGAAGTCGTTGTCGTCCGGGCCCAGCGATGCGCACAGCGGGCAACCCGCCCCCGCCTTGCGCTCGTCCCAGTCGTCGGGCCACGCCGGTGGGCTCACGGGGCCCCGCTCAGGTCGCCCTGGATGGCGAGGCGCTCGACGTCCGGCACGCAAGCACCGAGCCGGTCCCACAAGGCCTCGGCGGCGGACGCCAGGGGAGCGGCGCCCGCGGCGAGGTCGACCAGCTCGCCGCTGGCGACCAGGTCAGCGGCGAGTGCCGCGATGGCGGGCAGCGCCTCGTTCCATCCCGGCAGGCTCACGCCCCAGAACGTGACGACATGGGTGTGGAGCAGCAGCGAGAGCGCCGACCACTCGTCCACCCGGAGCTCGACGATGTCGGGCCACTTGCGCCCGATGAACTCGTTCAGGTGACGGATGCCCTCGACGCCCCGGAACAGCGGGTCCGGGGCCAGCACGTGCACCTTGGGGACCGAGCTGAGGCGGATGGCGCCCAGGCACTGGATGCAGGGCTGCAGCGTCGTCCACAGCTCGAGGCCGTCGGACGGCGTGCCCCAGCGGAGCTTGGCCAGCACGTTCATCTCGGCGTGGGCCAGCGACGTGCCCGCCAGGACGTCGTCGCCCGGGTCCTGCTCGGCGAGCCGGTTCCGCCCCGTGGCCACGGTCTCGCCATGGCGGGTGACGACGGCGCCCACGGCCAGGCTCCCGGCCCGGAACGACTCCCACGCCAGCTCGACGGCCCGCTCCATCGGCGGCTCCAGCTCACCCACGGCGCAGGAGTGTACGGGCCGCCCCTCTAGGCGGAGGGCGCGAACACGGTCACCCCGTCGAGCGATCCCACGAGCAGATGCCCCTGCGCCACGGCGAGCTGCAGCACGGTCGCGCCCGTGCTGACGCTGGTCAGCGCCGAGCAGGTCGCCGCGCCACAGCCGGCCCTGACCCTGCCCGACGGTTCCGCCGCCCGTGAGCCGGGTGAGGGCACTCCGCCCGCGATCGGCGGCATCATCGCGGTATGAGGATCAAGCGACAGGTCGTCGTGTTCGACGCGGCGGACCTCACGGCTGAGAGCACGTTCTGGGCAGGGCTGCTGGGCGGGAAGGTCGTCGCCGACGACGACTGGCACAGCATCCTGGTCGACGGGGAGTGGCGGCTCGGGGTGCAGCTCGCGCCCGACCACGTCCAGCCCGAGTGGCCGGCCGGGACGCCGCAGCAGATCCACCTCGATCTGCACGTCGACGACATCCGGGCGGCCCACGACGAGGCGATGGCGCACGGGGCCAGGCTGCTCAAGCCGGCGGACGACCTCGACGCGGTCGAAGGGTTCCAGGTCTACGCGGATCCCGCGGGCCATCCGTTCTGCCTCTGCTGGAGCTGATCCGGACGCGGCTCGTAGCCCGGACGGTGACGCAGCGGGTGCGTGCGCGGAGCCCTGGGTGTCACCGGTGTGGTTCCGCTCCCTCCGGGTCGCTCCCCAGCGTGCGGCTTGACCCCAAATTTGGATGACAGTGGCGCCGCGATAGTGACAGCAACGCCGCGAAAGTCCAGGTCAGAACGCGTCTGATTCGTTACAGAAATGTTTCAGATCTAGATATTTTGTGGAATCAGCGCGCGACCTGTGTCACTGCTTCCTGAGCGTTGACTCATCTCGGACAGATGGGTCGGCGTAAGACGGGCCGAGTGCTGGCGGGGGGCCAGCAGCTGAGGGAGCGGGCAAACGGGAGGGGAGGGTCCCGCGGTGCGGGGTGTGTCGGCTCGCGCGCCTATACGCGCTCTGGGAGATGCCTGGGGCGCGTGTACCCAGAAAGGGGGAGGACCCTGTGCGGACGTCTATTCGTCGCAAGGGTGCCATAGGGGGCGTTCTGGCTCTGGCTGCTGCCAGCGCTGCCGCTCTCATCTCACCGGTGAGTCCGGCGGGTGCCGTGACCTTCTCGAACGTCTGCGTTCAGAACCTGGCACCCGGTGGGACACCGCTCAGCACCGACCTGACCGGCACCGCCCCGGCGACTACCACACCGGGCGGATCGGTCACGTTGAGCAACCTCAACATGAACGTGTTCCTGCCCGGTGACCTGTTCGTCGCCGGTTACAACGCCGGTCTCCTCACCAACGGCCAGACCGTCCCCGGCAGCGCCCGGGTCTCGGTCGAAGCCACCAACACGGTGGAGGGCTTGCAGAACACGACCACGGTGAACACCAACGTCGGCCCGATCAACATCACCGACCCTGACGGAACGCCAGGGACCGGCGACGAGACCGGTGCTCCGGCTCAGGTGGCTGTCAGCTTCCCGAGCCTGACGTTCACGGCGGGCCCGAGCGGGACGATCTCGTTCCGTGAGGACACGTCCGCCATCACCGGCGCCGGCGCAACCGGTGGCATCGTGATCGGTGCGACCGTCGGCGTGTTGAACGTGACGTTCCGGTGCAGCCCCGGCACGGTCGATGGAACCGGCAATCCCGTGCTCCAGGACCCCGCTCCGGCGTTCGCGACGACCCAGATCGTCAACCCGCCGGCCGCGCCTGTGGCCGCCAACGACTCCCTGTCCGTTCCGGCCAACCAGTCCGGATCGGTCAACGTCGTGGCCAACGACACGGACATCAACGGGAACCTCAACCCCGCTTCGGTGACGATCGTGGGGGCACCCACCGCAGGGACGGCGACAGCCAACCCCGACGGCACGGTGACCTACACGAACACCAACCCGGCGGCGTTGAGCGACTCGTTCACCTACACGGTGGCCGACACCGGTGGGCTGGTCAGCAACGCGGCGACCGTCAACGTCACCATCCTCGGTGACACCTGTGACGCCACCGCGGCTGCGTGCGACCTCGACCAGGTCGTGCAGGTCCAGGTCATCGGGGCCACGATGACGATGAAGCAGGCAGGGGCCCTCATCAACCTCGCTCCGATCACGTTGAACGGACAGCCGCAGGGCACCCAGGGTGCACTCAACGGCATGACCGTCGTCAACGCTCGGGGCACTGATGCAGGGTGGTCGGTGACCGGTCAGATGACGACCGACTTCAGCGACGGCGTCGGCGACGGCGTCTGCCCGGCAACGGATCCCGCCACGTGGGACAACCACTGCATCCCGGGTGCCAACCTCGGTTGGTTCCCGAGCGCTTCGGTGGCTCACGTGCAGATCCCGGGTGACGTCGCCTCGGTGACGCCGGGTGGGTCCGTCACACCGTTCCAGCCCGGACTCGGCTCGGCGCAGGTCCTCTGCTCCTCGCCGAACAACCACAGCGGCGGCACGTTCAGCTGCGGTGGCGGCGTTGCCCTGGCCATCCCGGCCTCGGCGGCAGCCGGCACGTACAGCGGCACGTTGACGCTGACCCTGGCCTGACGGCCAGGTGAGTTCCGTGGCGTGGAGGCGGGACCGGCTCCGCCTCCACGCCACAACCCCTGTCCATGCCGGAACGATCCATGCCGGAGGGTCGATGAAACGCACTCCTTTGAAGATGTTGGCCGTGCTCCTGGGCCCGGTCCTGTTGAGCGCCGGCGGCGGAGCCGCCGCGGCGCAGGAACAACTCCCACCCACCGAGGGCGCCACGCCGGGCGCGGAGGCACCGGCCGAGCCCGAGCTGCCGACCTGGTCGGTCGGGCCGGCAGGGGAGAACGGCCTGGCCGAACGCACCTTCTTCGTGTACACGCTGGCGCCGGGCGCACGGCTGGTGGACACGGTGGCGGTCAGCAACCTCGACGACGAGCCGCTGACGCTCGCGATCTACCCGGCCGACGCTTACAACACGTCCGGGGACGGTGGCTTCGCCCTGCGCAACCCGGAGGATCCGAAGGAGGGCGTCGCCGCCTGGGTCCGGACCGGGGTCAACGAGTACACGATCGCGCCCGGGATGAGCGCCCAGATCCCCTTCGAGCTGGACATCCCCGCGGACGCGACGCCCGGTGACCACGCCGGGGCGATCATCGCGGCCAAGGCCGACCTCGAAGCGGGTGGCGGCACCTCGAACCTGGACGTGCGGTTGCGGCGGCGTGTCGGGTCCCGCATCTACGTCCGCGTCGAAGGGCCGCTCGATCCCGCGCTGTCGGTCGAGAACCTCCATGCCGATGGGCACCAAGCCGCCGTCCCGTTCATCACCGGACGGGGCGGGGTGGACGTCAGCTATACCGTCGAGAACACCGGCAACGCCCGCCTGACCCCGAAGGCCCAGGTGGAGCTGGTGGGGCCGTTCGGGGTGGTCGTCCACCGCAGCGAGGCGGAGCAGCTGCCCGAGTTGCTGCCCGGTGGCTCGGTCGACCGCACCGCCCACATCGACGGGCTGCCACCGCTCGGGCGGTTGTCGCTGCGGGTGAAGGTGACCTCCGACGAGGCCGCCACGCGCTCGGCCCACACCCTCTGGGCATTCCCGTGGGCGTGGCTGGCGATCGCGGTGGTGGCCGTCCTGCTGTGGCGCTGGCGCCGCCGCCGCTGGCGCAACCTGCGTGAGCGGGCCGAAGCCGCCGAGAGCGAGCCGGAGAAACAGCCGGCGTGACGGTGCGCGGCGGGCAGTCGCTGGCGGCGGCCTTGGTGGTGCTGGCGGTCGGGGCCATGGTGGCCCCGGCCGCCGCCTCGCCGCGGGCCGGCG
>JBKPRS010000347.1:0-11826 GCA_046734695.1 Actinomycetota bacterium
ATGTCCTGGGGAGGGTGGCCCTCCTCCACGCCGCAGAAGTCGATCCCCGTCACCGCGGCGCCATGCGGGCCCAGGACGGTCTCCCGGACCTGCTCCCACCCCGGCCATGGGTCGTCCCGGTCGAGGCTCACGGCCATGCGCAGCGCCGGCCCGGGGTGCGGCTCGGCGAAGGCGGCCGGGAGCACGGTGCTGGGCTGGCAGCGCAGCTCGGCGTAGGCGACGCCCTCGTGCGCCAGCTGGGACCGGACCGCGGCCAGGTACGTCAGCGCGACCTGGTCGCGCCGGCCGGGGGCGTCGTCCTCGCTGGCCCACGGCAGGCGACCTCGGGCCGAGAACCGGGCGAAGTCCGCCACCCCAGGATCCGTGTCGGCGTCGCCGAACACGTAGACATCACGGAACGCGGGGATCACGCTGTGGTCCCCGGTCCGGAACCGCTCGACCAGCCCGCGGGTCGGGGGGCGGGCGCCCAGGGTGGCCTCGTAGAACTCCTCGTACCAGTCCCACTGGACCCGGTCGTAGTCCTCGGCCAGGTGGCGTAGCACCGCCTCGGGGGGCACCGAGCCGTAGAGGTGGGCGTGCAGCTCCGCCAGGCCCGGGCCGGCCATGGGTCAGGTCAGGTACTCGAAGTGCTGCGTCTCCACCATGAGCGGCAGGCGGTAGCGCACGTAGAAGCTGTGCAGGCGCAGGAAGCCGGTGTACTCCTCGACGCTGGGCTCGACGAGGTCGACGTTGTCCGGCTCGCGCTCCTTCCAGGCTGCGGCCCGGCGGGCGACCTCCTCGAACTCGGCCAGGCTGGAGACCGACAGGCCGAAGTGGTCCATGCGGGGCGCGGTCATGGGTGCATCATCGGCGATGAGGTAGACGAACTGCTCGTGGGTATGGGCCCGCAGGACGAGGCGCTTGCGGTCCTCGGTCAGCTGCGGGTACTCCTCCAGCCCGAACACGTCGCCGTAGAACGCGGCGATGGCTTCCCGCCCCGCCGCGTCCAGGGCGTCGGCGGGCAGCGACACCGCCACGTGGTTGAGGCGCGGCGGCTTGGCGAATTCGGGTCCGGTCACGGCTGTACCAGCACCTTTCCCGCCAGCCGACCCTCGGCCAGGCCGTGCATGGCGTCGAGGAGGCCGTCGAGCCCGACGCCCTCCGGTTCGATCAGGTCGTCGACGGGCAGCGCGCCCGCCACCAGCAGGTCGAGGGCGCGCTCGAAGCCGTCTTGGTCGTAACAGTTGGCGCCGGTCACCACGAGCTCGTTGAGCAGGATCCGATTGGGGTCGAAGCGGGGCGATGCCATGCCCGCCCCCACCAGGACCAGCGTGCCGCCCGGGATCAGCTGAGCCAGGCCCGCCTCCATGGCCGACGCGTGGCCGGAGCACTCCAGCACGACGTCGACCGCCCCGTCCACGACGCGGCCCGGCTCGGCCCGGGAGGGCACGTCCAGGTCGTCAGGATGGCACACCGCTGTCGCCCCGACCGTCGCCGCCAGGGCCCGCCGCCGCTCACCCGGCTCGGCGCAGGTCACGTCGTCGATGCCCAGCGCCCGCAGCGCCGCGATCGACAGCGCGCCGATCGGCCCCGCCCCCAGCACCAGCGCCCGTTGCCCCGGCACCACCCCCGATTGGGTGATGCCGTGCAAGGCCACGGTCAGCGGCTCGGTCAGCGCCGCCGCCCGCGAGGCGAGCCCGTCGGGCACCGCCAGCAGCTCGTCCTCCCGGGTCCGGGTGTAGGTGGCGAACGCACCTTGCTCGAGCCCGACGCCGGGTGTGTCCCGACCCTCGCACAGCGACGGCCGGCCCGCCCGGCACGCCCGGCACTCCCCGCAGCGCACGGAGGGCCCGCCCACCACTGCGTCGCCCTCGGCCCACCGGGTCACGCCCGGCCCGACGGCGGCGACGCGGCCGGTCCACTCGTGGCCGCCCCAGCCGCCAGGGGCGCCCCAGCCCTCCAGCACCATGTGGAGGTCGCTGCCGCACACGCCGCACCAGTCGACCGCCACCAACACGTCGCCCGGGCCCACGGAGGGAACCGGCACGTCCGAGACCTCCAGGTGGTCCTTGCCCCGGAGGACCGCGGCCTGCATGTGCTCTCTCACGGGTTCTCCCTCATCCAGCGGTAGACGCCGGCCATGTCCCGGTTCACCTTGGCGGGCAGCGGGTGGATCGTCGCTCCCATGGTCCTCGCCCCCCACACGATCTTGGCGGTCCGCTCGGCCAGGGCGGCGTTGCGCAGCGCCTTCTCCGGCGACGGCCCGCAAGTGACCAGGCCGTGGTTGGCCAGCAGGGCCGCGCCCCGGTCGGCCAGATGGCCGGCCACCTCTTCGCCCAGCTCGGCGGTGCCCGTGCCCTTGTACTCGCAGCATTCGACGTCGCCACCCAGGTAGACGACGACCTCCTCGATCACCGCGGGGATCGGCTCGTGCGCCAGGGCGAACATCGTGGCGTAGACGGCGTGGGTGTGGATCACCGCGCCCAGCTCCGGGTAGCGGCGCAGGGCCGCCAGGTGCAGGTCCTTCTCGGTGGTGGGCGGGCGGGTGCCCTCGACCACCGTGCCGTCCATGTCGACGATAACGAGGTCGTCCAGCGTCATCGTGTCGTAGGGGACCGAGGATGGCGTCACGCACACCAGGCCCGCCTCCAGCCGGCCCGAGATGTTGCCCGACGTGCCCTCGACCAGGCCCTCGGCCAGCATCTTCTTGGCTGTCGCCAGCACCGCTTCGGGCGTCGTCGTCGGCGACAGGGTGGCGGGGGAGTCAGCCACGGTCGAGCACCTCCGGGTTGGCCAGGTTGGCCGGCACCTCGCCCCGCACCAGCGCGGCCAGGCCCTCGGCCATGAGCAGGGTGTGGTTGGCCTCGGTGTCGTAGGTGGCCCCGCCGATGTGGGGCGTGAGCACGACGTTGGCCATCCCCACCAGCGGATGGTCCGTCGCGAGCATCTCGCCCTCGAAGTGGTCGAGGCCGGCCGCGGCGAGGTGCCCCGACGCCAGCGCGGCGGTGAGGGCGTCCAGGTCGTGGAGCGCGGCCCGGGCCGCGTTGACGTACACCGCGCCCTCCCGCATCGCAGCGAAGCGCTTGTCCGACATGAGCCCGACCGTGTCCGGTGTGACCGCGGCGTGCATAGACACGACGTCCGCCTCCGCCACCAGGTCGTCGAGGCCGTGGGTTGCCTCGGCCGCGTAGGGGTCGCTGGCGATGACCCGCATCCCCAGGCCCTCCAGCCGCCACTTGGTGGCCCGGCCCACGGCGCCGAGGCCCACGAGGCCCGCGGTCCGCCCCGCCAGCTGCCAGGCCCGGTAGCGCTGGTAGGGGATCGACCCGTCCCGGTAGATATCGCCCTCGCGCACGTCCCGGTCGGCGGCCACCAGGCCCCGGGTGGCGGCCAGTAGCAGGGCCACGGTGAGCTCGGCCACGGCATCGGCGTTGCGTCCTGGCGCCCGCAGGACCGGGATCCCCGCCGCCGTCGCCCCGGCCACGTCCACGTTCGTGGGGTCGCCCCGGGTGGCGCCGATGGCCTCCAGCGGCAGGTCGAGGACCGGGCCGGCGCACCGGTCCGCCTCGCAGATCAGCACGGTGGCCCCCACCTCGCCGGCCCGGGCCGCCAGTTGCTCGGCCGAGTAGAGCCGCAGCGGCTGGTGGTCGATCCAGGGGTCGAGGACGACCTCGCCCAGCTCGCGCAGGGCATCGAGGCCCGGCCCCCGCAGCGGAGCGGTGGCGAGGATGACCCGCTCAGCCACCGACTTCGCCGTCGGTCGGGAGCTCGACCTCGACGGTGCCCTTGGCCATCACCGCGTCGTCCTGGTTGCGCAGCTCGACCGCCACGGTGGCGAGGTGGCGGCGCTTGCGCTCGACCCGGGTGTCGACCACCTCACCGGACAGGAAGGTGGCGTCCCCGGTGAAGGCCGGCGTCCGGTACTGGGCGGAGGAGTGGGTGACGAACCCCCACTCGCCGGCCCAGGCGGCCACGTAGTCCAGCACCCAGGCCCCCATCGACGCCCCGTAGCCGTAGCCGCGGGGCATGCCCACGTGCTTGGCCCAGCGGGGCTGGAGGTGGCCACGCGACGGTCCGTAGTAGGCGCCGTCGGTCAGCTCGGGGTTGAGCCGCTCCATGCGGCGGTCGCCCTCGTAGCCCGCCATCTCCTTGGTGTAGCCCAGCTCCTCGGCCCGCACGGTGGTGGGCCCCTTGGCGGTGGCGCCCCAGGTGGTCATGGGGAAGGCCCGCCACTCGGTGGTGAAGCTGGCCAGGCTGTGGGGGCCGAGCACGTTCTCGGCCAGCCGCTCGCCGACCTTCACCGACTCGAAGGTCCGGGGCTCGTGGCCCAGGGACTGGATCTGGTCGATGAACGCCTGCTTCTTCTCGTCCAGCTCGGCCAGCTGCTCGTCGCTCCACTCCGGGTCCTTCGGTTCGGAGAAGTGCTGCTTCTCCTGCGCGGCCCGCACCCGGTAGCGGATCGAGGTCGAGCGCTGCAGCGCCACCCGCTCGCCCCGCTGGTTGATGTAGAGCGTGTCGCCCCGCTGGAAGCAGGTCGGACCGGCGAAGCTGGTGTCGGTGACCCGGTAGTCGTACGGCATGCGGTGGCACACCATGTGGTCGCCGGGCTCGATCCGCGGGCCGAAGAACCACCAGTCGTCGCCCCCGAAGATCAGGTGCGAGCCCGGGATCCTGCCCACCTGCGCCGGCGAGGCGCCGTGGCTCGTGTCGGTGGCGACCGTGAAGGACTGGGGTGCCACGATCCGCCCGAAGCGGCTGTCCGCGGCCCAGCGGTCGTCGTAGTGGAGCGGGTTGGGGTAGTGCATCGCCTGCACCCAGCGGCGGATGTCGTTGACGGCGACCGGCTCCTTCAGCTCGCCCGGCTGCATGGGCACGCCCATGTAGCGGTCGAGGTCGGACGCGTCGAGCGTCGTCGCGTCGTCGTCCTGGGGGCTGGTGCTCATCGGCGCACCCTTCGGGCTGCGCACGATGAGCGCTCGGCCCACAGGGCCGAGTAACGCACTGTGTTCCTGATTCGCTCGACAAGCTCGCTCATTACTCTCCGTTCAGCCTGTCCGCCACGAGGGCCAGCAGCCCGTCGTCGCGCACCTTGGCCTCGCTGCCGGTCATGGGGATCTCGCCGTCGGCGAAGAACAGCACGTGGCGGGGGACCTTGTAGCCGGACACCCGCTCGCGCAGGAACGCCTGGATGTCGGCCTCGCCCGCCTCGGACCCGTCGGTGCGCACGATGCAGGCCACGACGATCTGGTCCACGCGGGGGTCGGGCACGCCCACGATGCGGGCCAGCTTCACGTCGGGGCAGGCCCGCAGCTGGACCTCGATCTCGGCGGGGGACACGTTGGCCCCCGCGGTGCGGATCATCTCGGTGCGCCGGCCCTCGTAGTGCAGGTAGCCGTCGCCGTCGACCCAGCCCACGTCGCCGGTGCGGAAGAAGCCGTCTGCGTCGAAGCACTCCTCGGGCGTCCGGCCCAGGTAGCGGCGCATCAACGTCGGGCCCCGCACGGCCAGCTCGCCCCACTCGCCTTCCTCCAGGGCGGCGCCGGTGGTCGGGTCGACCACCCGCAGCTCGTTGCCCGCCAGCAGCCGGCCCATGCTCTGCTTGGCGACGTCCCGGGTCGTGGTGGACGTGTGGGACGAGAAGAAGGCGCAGGTCTCGGACAGCCCGTAGCCGACGGGCATGAACCAGCCGGGATCGCCCGTCACGCTCGGATGGCGGGCGAACGCCGACTTGCCGTACACGCAGCGCAGGGACGACAGGTCGGTCCGGTCCCAGGCCGGGTCCTCCGCCAGGGCCCGGGTCTGGTGGGGGAGCGTGTACGGCTCGGTCACCCGCTCGCGCGCCATCAGCTGTAGCGCCGCGCCGGGCTCGAACGTCTCCTGCATCACCCAGCAACCGCCGGCGGCGAGCGTCGACCCCATCGCCGTGTTGAGGCCGGCGGTCCAGAACAGCGGCAGGGCGCTGAACATGCGGGTGCCGGGATGGCGGCCGAAGATCGGCGCCTGCACCCAGAACTGCCGGGTCGGCGCCCGGTGGCAATGGAGCATGGCCTTGGGCCGGTCCGTCGTCCCCGAGCTGAAGATGACGAGCGCGTCGTCGTCCGGGTCGACTTCCGGCAGCGGGGCGTCGCCGGCGGAGAGGAGGTGGTCCCAGGACCGCGTGCCGAGCACCGCGACAGTTCCGGGCGAGAGTGCGGTCAGGTCGTCGCCCGGCCGGCGGGAGGCGATGCGCTCCTGCGTCAGGGCCACGGTGACCTCGGCCCGCTCCAGCATGTAGGCCAGCTCGGGCCTTGGTGCGAAGGTCGACAGCAGCACCGCCACCGCGCCCGCCCTCGCGGCCCCGAAGATGGCGGCCACCGCCTCGGGCCGGTTCCCCATGAGGATGCCGACGCTCTCGCCCGGCTTGACGCCCGCGGCCACCAGCCCGCTCGCGATGCGGGTCGCCTCCCGGTCGAGGTCGGCGTAGGTCCACCGGGCGTCCTGGGACACCAGCGCCTCGTTGGGACCGAACCGTCCGGCCACCTCGGCCAGGAAGCCGCCCAGCGTCAGGGCGCCGATGCCCTCGACGCTGTCCGGCGGCGGACCGGCGAACGTCGTCACCCGGCGGCCCCGCCGTGCTCGAAGAGACCGTCGAACCCGTCCGTGGCAATGGCGCCGGCCAGCTCCTCGGCCGTGCGCTCGGCCGCCCACGGCAGGCGTAGCGCCGGCTGCACCAGCCGGATCAGCACGGAGATGTCGTACTCGTCGCACACCCCGGCGGCCCCGTGCAGCTGTTGCGTCGTCCGGAGGACGGACCGCGCCACGTCCAGCGCCTGCACCCGCAGCGCCAGCGCATCGACCAGCGTGGGACGCCACAGGGTGTAGTGGGCCAGCTCCCGGAGGCCGGACACCGCCACCGAGGCGTCCGCCAGCGCGAACTGCACGGACTGGAAGGCGGCGATCGGCTTGCCGAACTGGATGCGCCCGTTCACGTGGTCCACGGCCAGCTCGACGGCCCGGTCCACGGTCCCCAGCACCGAGCAGGCGGTCAGCGCCAGGTGCAGCACGACGTCCTCGCCCGCGTCTCCCTCGGCCGCGCCGATCTCGACCAGGTCGGTCACGAACGGCCCCAGCCGGGTCCCCAGCCCGTGTGCACCCTCGGGTGCGGTCGCCACCGTGGCCGGACCGGCCACGCGGGCGACCCGCCACTCTCTGAACAGGTCCCCGTGGTCGACCCGGGCCGCCCGGTCGGGCACCACCGCGAAGGGCAGTCCATCCGGTCCCGCCAGCAGCGTGGCTGCCACGGGGTAGGGCAGGGCACAGCGCCCGGCCGCCTCGCACAACGCGGCCGCGGCGGCCAGCGCCTCGGGCCCGTCCCGGGGGTCGAGGTCCTCGGTCCCTAGCGCCTGCAGCGCGCCCGCGACCTCCTGCGCGCGGGTGGTGGGGTCCTCCTCCGCACGGCGGGCCGCGTCGACCCCGCCCAGGGCGGCGAACGCCTTGGCCGCGGCCGCACCGAACTCGACCGCCTCGTCGGGCAGCAGCGGGTTCACCGGGCGCTCCCGAGGAGCGCCTTGGCCACGATCATGCGCTGGACCTCGATTGTTCCCGACGCCACCGTGGCCGCCTGGGCGTAGCGCCAGTGGTCCTCCACCGCGCCGTGCAGCGGCGCACTCGTTCCCGCCTCCAGAGCCTCGTCCTCCAGCGCCTGGGCCAGCACCTCGGCCACCGCCTGGTCGCACTGTGTCACCGCGATGCGGGCGGCCGACGCCAGCACGTCCGGCAGCTCGCCGGTCGCCTGGGCATGCACCGTGCGGTAGGCGAGCAGACGGGCCACCCGGACCTGCACCAGCGCCCGAGCCCACTGGGACCGCAGCGATGAGGGCAGCCGGTCCCAGTGGGGCGCCAGCTCCCGGCCCAGGGCCGACAGCAGTCGTTCGCAGCGGGCGTAGCGGGCGATGCCGACCCGCTCGTGGGCCAGCGCCTTGCGGATCACGGCCCAGCCGTTGCCCACGCCGCCCAGCACGGCGTCGGGACCGGCCCACACGTCGTCGAAGAAGACCTCGTTGAGGTGGTGGGGGCCGAGCATGGAGCGGATGGGCCGCACGGTGATCCCCGGCGTGTCCATCGGCACCAGGAACATGGTGATGCCCTCGTGGCGCTGGCCCTCGCCCACCCGGGCCGCCAGCACGCACCACTGGGCCATGCCCGCGTACGACGTCCAGATCTTCTGGCCCTCGATGCGCCAGCCGTCGCCGTCGGGGACGGCCCGGGTGCGCAGGGAGGCCAGGTCGCTGCCCGCCTCCGGCTCCGAGAAGCCCTGGCACCAGATCACCTCACCGGCGGCGATGGCCGGCAGGTGCTGGCGCTTCTGCTCGTCCGACCCGTGGGCCATGATCGCCGGGCCGACCCAGTTGAGGCCCATGTACTGGGCGCCGCGGGGCTCGTGGTGCGCCCACATCTCCTCCCGCACGACCGTCTGGTCCCACAGCGAGCCGCCGCCCCCGCCGTACTCGGTGGGCCAGGCGATGGTGAGGAGTCCCTCGGCGGCCAGGATCCGGCAGAACCGCTGGGCTACGTCGAGGTCGGCGGGGTCGCTGGTGAACGCTCCGAGGTAGTCCTCGGCGATGTGGGCGCTGATCAGCTCTCGCAGGCGCGTGCGCAGCGCCGCCGCCTGGTCCCCCAGGTCGAAGTCCATCGGCTCCCTCTCGCTCGGGCTCTGAACCTGACACGGATGTTAGTCGGCGGGCTAGGTTGCCCCCCGATGCGACCCGTGCCGCAATCGGTGGCCCGCGTGCTCGACGGCGTGCTGGCCAAGAACCCCGATGGCGAGGCCCTCGTGACCCGCTCGGACCGGCTGAGCTACGCCGAGCTGGACCGCCTCGCCGACCGGGCCGCGTGGGCGCTACGTGACCTGGGTGTCAGATCCGGTGACCGGGTGGCGGCGTCGCTGCCCAACGACACGGCGGTGGTCGTGGCGTTCCACGGCGCCATGCGCCTGGGCGCCGTGTGGGTGGGCGTGAACCGGGCCTTGGCCCCGCCCGAGAAGCGCTGGCTGCTGTCGGACTGCGGCGCCACGCTGCTCCTCGGCGAGGACGATGGGCCGGATCTCGGCGTCCGGCTCGTCGGCCTCACGGACTGGCAGGCGGCGGTCGACGCCGCGGCGGACGGCCCGGTGGGCGTGGACGTCGATCCCTTCGCCCCCGCGGGAATCGCCTACACCAGCGGCACGACCGGCCACCCCAAGGGCGCGCTCCACAGCCAGCACAACCTGCTCGTGCCGGGCACGGTCCTGGTCGAGACGCGGGGCTACGGCCCCGACCTGCGCAAGGGCGACTGCTTCCCGTTCACCATCCTCAACATGGCGGTCTTGACCACGCTGCTGGTGTCCCAGGCTGGCGGCTGCTCGATCGTGATGGACCGGATCGACGCCGAGGGCGTGGCCGACTGGATCCGCCGGGAGCGGGTGACGACCTGGAACGGCCCGCCCGCCCTGCTCCACGACCTGGCGACGTCGGACGCCGTCGCCCCGGCCGCCCTGGCGTCGCTGACCGAGGTGTGGACCGGTGGCGCCGACTGCCCCGAGGCCATCCGTGAGCGGTTCCACGCAAAGTTCGGCGTGCCGGTGACCGCCACCTACGGGCTGAGCGAGGCGCCGACGGTCGTGGCGATCGATCCCCGGGACGGATCCCACGTGGCCGGGGCCAGTGGCCGGCCACTGCCGCACCTGGCGGTGCGGGTGGTGGACGGCGAGGTGTGCGTGGGCCCGGCGCCCGGCGACGACCGCTACCGGACCATGCTCGGTTACTGGCAGCGGCCGGAGGCCACATCCTCGGCGCTGGCCGGCGGCGAGCTGCACACCGGCGACCTGGGCGACCTGGGCGAGGACGGCTTCCTGCGCATCCGGGACCGCAAGAGCCTGCTCATCCTGCGCGGCGGCGCCAACGTCTACCCCGCGGAGGTCGAGCGGGTGCTGCTGGAGGCGCCCGGCGTGGCCGCTTGCGCGGTGCTGGGCGTGCCCGACGAGCGCCTGGGGGAGCGGGTGGTGGCGGTGGTCGAGACCTCGGGTGGTCCGCTCGACCAGGAGGCGGTGCGGGCGCACTGCCTGGCGTCGCTGGCCCGCTACAAGGTTCCGGAGCGGTTCGCCGTCGTGGCGGCCCTGCCCCGCAACGCCATGGGGAAGATCGTGCGGGCCGACCTACCGGGTCTGCTCTAATCTAACAGTGATGTCATATTCCGTCCCGCTGGAGGCGGACCGGGCCCGGATGCGGGCGGAGCGCCACGCCAAGCTGCAGGACCAGCTCGCGGTCCAGGGCCTCGACGGGCTGCTGCTCCTCGGCACCAGTGCGGTGTCGTACGCCACCGGGGCCGACGCTCCCGCCTGCGACAGCGGCCGGGCCGCGCTGCTGCGCGCCGTGGCGGTCGTGGTGGCCGGGGCCGACCATCCGTGGCTGTTCACCCCGTGGCCCGAGGGCGCGCCGCCCGAGCTCCCTCCCGATCACGTCGGGCCTGCAGCCGTCCCCGACACCGACGACGGTGCCGCCGCGCTGGTCGCCACCCTCGCCGGCCTGTTCCCCGGGAGTGCCCGCCTGGCGTGTGACGAGGTGCCCCACCCCCTGGCCCGGGCGCTCGACCGCACGGCTCTCTCGCTCGTGCCGGCCGCGGGCGTGCTCGGCCCGGCCAAGCTGTGCAAGACGGTGGACGAGCTGGCCTGCATCCGCCAGGCCCAGCACATCAACGAGCAGGCCATGCTCGACATCCGGCCGCTGCTTCGCCCCGGCGTCACCCAGACCGACCTCAGCGCCGCATTCCTGCGCCGCATCGTCGAGCTGGGCGCCGAGCAGAACGGCATCGACCCCATCTGGCAGCCCATGCCCCTGTCCCTGGCCGAGGGCCCGTGGACCGTGCACGGCGACCTGGCCTTCCCGACCCCGAGCGCGCCCCGGCCGCTGGCCGAAGGCGAGGTCATCTGGGTCGACACCGGCCTCCACGTCGGCGGCTACGCCTCGGACTTCGGTCGCACGTGGATCGTGGGCGACGACCCCCGGCCCACGCCCCGCCAGCAGGACCAGTTCGCCCGCTGGCAGGCGGTGGTCGAGGCCGTGCTGGCGGTGTGCAAGCCGGGCGTCACCGCCCTGGATCTGGGCCGGGCCGCCATCGCCGCCGACGCCGCTTCGTCCGGCGGCCGCCGCCCCTGGATCGAGCACTTCTACCTGGCCCACGGCGTCGGCACCGACAGCGCGGAGATGCCGATGATCGGCACCGACCTGGGCGACGCCTTCGACGAGACGCTGGTCATGGCGCCGGGCATGGTGCTCGTGCTCGAGCCCGTGATCTGGGACGACGGCGCCGCCGGCTACCGGTCCGAGGACATCGTGGCCATCACCGACGACGGCTGGATGCCGCTGAGCGACCACCCCTACGACCCGTTCGTGGCGGCATGAGCACCCGACCCGCTGGTGGCGGCAGGAGCATGTCGGTCGATCCGTCCTGCGTCGACGACGAGGCGCTGCGGTCAGACCGTCGGCGGCGCCTGTTCGCGGCCATGGAGGACGCCGACCTCGATGCCCTGGTCCTGGGCCGGCCCGCGGAAGTGGCGTTCGCCTCCGGGGCCCGGCAGCTGTGGACCGCCGGGTCGCGGCCGTTCGGTCCCGCGGCTGTGGCGGTTCGGGCGACCGGCCGGGTCCACCTGCTGTCGGTCTCGGACTTCGACGTGCCCCCGGAGGTCGCCCACGACGACCTGTACGGCCTGTCCTGGAACCCGGCCCACCTCGCGGCCGCCCTCGGCGCCGTCCCGGGCCTGGCGGCGGCGCGGCGGGTGGGCACGACCTCGTCCAGCCCCGGGCTCCCCCGGCTGCTGGCGGCGATCGCCCC
>JBKPRS010000348.1:0-2090 GCA_046734695.1 Actinomycetota bacterium
TCCTCGGTGCGGTGGCGGTAGACGTACCAGTCGATGTCCAGGCCGTGCTCGGCCATGGCGTCGAGCCACAGGTCGAGGCGGAAGTGCTCGCTCCACTCCTGGAACGTGCCGCCCCGGCGCCACACCGCCTCGATGACCGGCCCGAGGCGGCGGTCGCCCCGCGAGGCCAGGCCCTCGATCAGCGTGGCCTTGGGGTCGTGCCAGGTGAGCTGCACGCCCTTGGCGCCCTTGACGCCGTCGCGCAGCAGCCCGATCTTGCGGCCCAGCTCGTCGACCGTGTTCTGGCCGAACCACTGGAACGGCGTGAACGGCTTGGGCACGAACCCGCCCACCGACGCCTTCACGGTCACGCCCCGGTTGTGGGTGCGGCCGATCTCGACGCAGTTGCGGGCCAGGTCGAGGATGCCGAGCGTGTCCTCGTCGGTCTCCGACGGCAGCCCGGTGAGGAAGTAGAGCTTGACCCGCCGCCAGCCGGACCGGAAGGCGCTGTCGACCGCGCCGTAGAGGTCCTCCTCGCGGATGAGCTTGTTGATGATCTGACGCATGCGCCAGGTGCCGGCCTCGGGGGCGAAGGTGAGGCCGGTGCGGCGGGCCTTCTGGATCTGGCCGGCGATGCCGACGGTGAAGGCGTCGACCCGCAGGCTGGGCAGGCTGACCGACACCTGACCGCAGGCGGCGGGGTCGTCGACGATGTCCCGCACGACGCCTTCGATGCCGGAGAAGTCGGCGGTCGACAGGCTGGTGAGCGCCACCTCGTCGTAGCCGGTGCGGCGCAGGCCGTCGCTGACCATCGTGCGCACCTGGTCGGCCGGGCGCTCGCGCACGGGGCGGGTGATCATGCCGGCCTGGCAGAAGCGGCAGCCCCGGGTGCAGCCCCGGAACACCTCGACGTTGAGCCGGTCGTGGACCACCTCGGTGAGCGGCACGAGCTGGTTCCGGGGGTAGGGCCAGGCGGCGAGGTCGGCGATCGTGCGCTTCTCGACCCGCTCGGGGACGCCGGCGAACCGGGGCCGCACGGCCCGCAGGGCGGGGCCGTCGTAGTCGACCTCGTAGAGCGAGGGGACATAGACGCCGTCGACCCGGGCCAGCTCGCGCAGCACGCCCTCGCGGCTGCCCTCGCTGCGGCCGGCCGCCTTCCAGTCCCGCAGGACCTCGGTGATCTCGGACACGACCTCCTCGCCGTCGCCGAGGACGACGAAGTCGAGGAAGTCGGCCAGCGGCTCGGGGTTGTAGGTGCAGTGCCCGCCCGCGGCCACCAGCGGGTGCTCGGGCCGGCGGTCGGCGGCCCGCACCGGCACGCCGGCGAGGTCGACGCAGTTGAGCAGGTTGGTGTACGTCAGCTCGGCCGACAGGTTGAAGGCCAGCACGTCGAACTCGCCCGCCGGGCGGTGCGTGTCGACGGAGAACAGCGGGATGCGCTCGCGCCGCAGCACGGCCTCGAGGTCGCCCCAGGGGGCGTAGGCCCGCTCGGCCGTGGCGTCGGGGCGCTCGTTGAGGATCTCGTAGAGGATCTGGAGACCCTGGTTGGGCAGCCCGATCTCGTAGGTGTCGGGGTAGGTGAGCAGCCACGACACCACCCCGGGCCCCCCGGCCGGCCGCTGCGCGCCGAGCTCCAGCCCGATGTAGCGGGCCGGCTTCTCCACCCCTGCCAGGTGGGGCTCGAGTTGCGTCCAGAGGGATGACATGTCGTCACAAGGCTAGCGGCACGCCCCTGCGTGTCCCGAACCCCGCTCCCCGCGGTCGCGCGCGCGCGATCCGGCGACGTTCCGACCAGGGCCGACGCGCGCCACGTGGTGCGGCGCAGCTCGTCAGGACGAGACCGGGACCGGTTCGGGCTTGCGGGCCGGGGGGGCCGGGGTGCGGCTCGGGCGGAGGAAGAGGATCGTGACCGGCACGAGGTACGCCAGCCAGGCCACCACCTGCTCGATGGAGGGGCGCGGGTCCCAGCCGAACATGGCCGCCAGGAACTTGCCGAACTCGCTGCCCTGGGTCAGGACGTGGATGCTGGTGAGGTCGTAGACCCCGTTGAGGTCGAACGAGCCGAGGTCGCCGGACATCTGGAGGAACAGCACCGTGCGGGCCACCAGGCC
>JBKPRS010000349.1:0-4872 GCA_046734695.1 Actinomycetota bacterium
ACTCCCAACCCTGCCCCCACTGGGCGTGGCCGGCCTCCTTGGCCACCGCCGTGTTGGGGACGAGCATCCCGTAGTAGCCCATCCGGAACACCTGGTAGGCCAGCGGCAGCGCGCCCATCGCCGCCACGAGGGCGGCCACCCGCCACGGGCCGGCCCGCCGCACGGCCAGCACCAGCACGACCGCGAACGCCAGCGTGAACACCGCCAGGTCGGGCCGGACGAGGTAGCCGAGCCCCACCAGGACGCCGCCCAGCAGGTCGGCGCCCCAGCCCATCGGCTCGGCCGCAGTGACCCGCCGGGCGCACCACCACTGGCAGGCGCCCAGCCACCCGAAGGTCAGGCCGGTCTCCAGCCCCGAGGTCGCGTAGTCCCAGAACGGCGGCAGCGCCGCCACCACGAAGGCCCCCAGCGGCACGACCGGCCGAAGGTCGCCGTCGGCGCGGGCCAGCCGGGTGCCGGCCCGCTCGGCCAGCAGGAGCCCGCCGCCGGCGAACACCAGCCCGAGCACCACCGCCTTCCACGGCAGCGCCCACCCGCCCACCAGGTCGGCCAGCGCCAGGATGCCGACCCACAGCGCACTGGTGCTCGCCTCCACCCGCTCGTGCAGGTTGTACACGGGCCCGTGGCCGGCGGTCAGCTGCTCGACGACGCGCAGGTGGATGAATGCGTCGTCCGACATCCAGCGGTGCTGCCAGCCCGCGACGCCCAGCAGAGCCGCGGGCACGGCGGCCAACCCCCACTGCCAACGTTCCGCGCGCCGTGCGGTGATCGCGGCACCCTATCCGGCCACCCCCGGCCGGTGGCGTCGCCGGAAAACGGCCCCGGCCGCGGCCCCGGGGTGTTCCCGTGGCCGCGGCCGGGAGGACCGCGTGCTGTGCCCGTCGGCTAGCTGCCGGCGCCGGCCTCGGGCGAGTCGCCCGGCTCGGACGACGGCAGGCCCACAACGGCGGCCAGGTCGGCGTCGCCGTTGCCGCCCTCGCCGGCGGTGGCCTCGTAGTTGCCCGTCAGCCACTCGGCCAGGCCCTGCTCGTCCCGCTCGGACGACCAGAACTCCATGGGCTTGTACTCGGGGGCCTCGGTGGCGATGTCCCGGTACTCGTTCATCCCCGTGCCGGCCGGGATCAGCTTGCCGATGATGATGTTCTCCTTCAGGCCGTTGAGCCCGTCGGAGCGGCTGTCGATCGCGGCCTCGGTGAGGACCCGGGTCGTCTCCTGGAACGACGCCGCCGACAGCCACGACTCGGTGGCCAGCGACGCCTTGGTGATGCCCATCATGACGGGGCGGCCCTCGGCCGGGGTCTTGCCCTCCTGCACCAGGCGACGGTTCTCGTCGGTGTACGCCTTGGCGTCGACCGCCTCGCCGGGCAGGAAGCGGCTGTCGCCGGTCTCCTGCACGACGACCCGGCGGGTCATCTGCCGCACGATCAGCTCGATGTGCTTGTCGTGGATGGACACGCCCTGGTCGCGGTAGACCCGCTGCACCTCGGTGACCAGGTACTGCTGCGTCTCGCGCACGCCCTTGATCTCGAGGAGCTCCTTCGGGTCGCGGGGCCCGTCGACGATGGGGTCGCCGGCCGAGATCTCCTGGCCGTCGGTGACCTCCAGCCGGGCGATGGTCGGCACGGTGTAGGACCGCTCCTCGCCGTCGTCGGCCACGATCGTGATGACCCGGCCCCGGCCCTCGTCCTCGGCGATGCGGGCCACGCCCGAGATGTGGCTGAGCGTGGCCTTGCCCTTGGGCGACCGGGCCTCGAACAGCTCGACCACGCGGGGCAGACCGCCGGCGATGTCGGACCCGGCGATGCCGCCGGTGTGGAACGTCCGCATCGTCAGCTGCGTGCCGGGCTCGCCGATCGACTGGGCGGCGATGACGCCCACGGCCTCGCCGAGCTCGATGATGCGCCCGGTGGCCAGCGAGCGGCCATAGCACATCGCGCACACGCCGAAGTCGGCCTGGCAGGTGAGCACCGACCGCACCCGCACCCGGTCGACCTTGGGGTCGTCCCGGAGGGCGTCGAGCTCGTCGTCGCCGATGAAGGTGCCGGCCTCGAGCGTCTTGCCGGCGAACTCGGCATGCGGGTTGTCCGCCGACAGGTCGACGTCGGCGACCAGCGCCCGGCCGAAGATCCGGGTCTCGAGGTAGGACCGCTTGCCCGCCTGATCGGGGACGACGTCCTCGATCCACAGGCCGCGGACCGGCTCACCCTCGCGGTGGCAGTCGTCCTCCCGGACGATGAGCTCCTGGGCCACGTCGACGAGTCGGCGGGTCAGGTAGCCCGAGTCGGCCGTGCGGAGCGCCGTGTCGACCAGGCCCTTCCGGGCGCCGGGCGTGGCGATGAAGTACTCCAGCATCGACAGGCCCTCGCGGAAGTTGGACTTGATCGGGCGGGGGATCATGTCGCCGCGGGGGTTGGCCACCAGACCGCGCATGCCCGCGATCTGCTTGACCTGCATCATGTTCCCGCGGGCGCCGGAGCCCACCATCATGTCGATGGGGTTGAACATCTGCGACCGCAGCACCTCCTCCATCGCGGCGCGCACGTCGTCGGTGGCGTTGGTCCAGATCTCCACCTCCTTCTGCCGGCGCTCGCCGTCGGTGATGATGCCCCGGCGGAACTGGCCCTCGATCTTCTCGGCCTCCTTCTCGTAGCGATCGAGGATCGCCTTCTTCGAGGGCGGCGTCTTGACGTCCTCGATCGAGATGGTGAGGCCCGACCGGGCCGCGTAGCCGAAGCAGAGGTTCTTGAGCTGGTCGAGGCTCTGCTGCACAACCGACTTGGGGTAGTCGCGCGCCAGGTGGTCGACGATGTCGCCCATGTTCTTCTTCTTCACCGGCTCGTCGACGAAGCCGAAGCCGAGCGGCAGCGCCCGGTTGAAGATGAACCGGCCGATGGTGGACTCGCGGTAGATCGGCCGATCGGCCTCCGCGTCCGCGGGGTCACGCAGGTCGGCCTCGATCTCCTCACGGATCTCCCGCTTGGACAGGCGCAGCCGGACCTTCGCGTGCAGGTCGACGTCGCCGGCGTCGTAGGCCCGCTCCATCTGCGAGCGGTTGCCGAACGACCGGCCCTCGCCCTTGGCCCCCTCGATGTGGGCCGTCAGGTAGAACGCGCCGATGATCATGTCCTGGGTGGGCGTGACCAGCGGGCGCCCGTGGGCGGGCGACAGCACGTTGTTGGCCGACAGCATGAGGACCCGGCTCTCGGCCTGGGCCTCCGCCGACAGCGGCAGATGGACGGCCATCTGATCGCCGTCGAAGTCGGCGTTGAAGGCGGTGCACACCAGCGGGTGGATCTGGATGGCCTTGCCCTCGACCAGCACCGGCTCGAAGGCCTGGATGCCGAGGCGGTGCAGCGTAGGCGCCCGGTTCAGCAGGACCGGGTGCTCCTTGATGACCTCCTCGAGCACGTCCCACACCTGGGGGCGCCGGCGCTCGACCATGCGCTTGGCCGACTTGATGTTCTGGGCCAGCTCGCGGTCGACCAGGGCCTTCATGACGAAGGGCTTGAACAGCTCCAGCGCCATCTGCTTGGGCAGGCCGCACTGGTGCAGCTTGAGCGTGGGGCCGACCACGATCACCGAGCGGCCCGAGTAGTCGACGCGCTTGCCCAGCAGGTTCTGGCGGAACCGGCCCTGCTTGCCCTTCAGCATGTCGGAGAGCGACTTGAGCGGGCGGTTGCCCGGGCCCGTGACGGGCCGGCCCCGGCGGCCGTTGTCGAACAGGGCGTCGACGGCCTCCTGGAGCATGCGCTTCTCGTTGTTGACGATGATCTCGGGGGCCCCGAGGTCGAGGAGGCGCTTCAGCCGGTTGTTCCGGTTGATGACCCGGCGGTACAGGTCGTTGAGGTCGGACGTGGCGAAGCGGCCGCCGTCGAGCTGGACCATCGGCCGCAGCTCGGGCGGGATCACCGGCACGACGTCGAGGATCATGGCCCGGGGGTCGTTGACCCGCTTGCCGTGGTCGTCGCGGCGGTTGAAGGCCGTGACGATCTTCAGGCGCTTGATCGCCTTCTGCTTGCGCTGGGCGGACAGCGGCCGGCCCCCGGTGGTGGGGTCGATCTGGTCCTTGAGCTTGGTCTCTTCCTCGTCGAGGTCGATGCGGTTGATCAGCTGCTTGAGCGCGTCGGCGCCCATGCCGCCGTCGAAGTACTCGCCATAGCGGTCCTTCAGCTCGCGCCAGAGCATCTCGTCCTCGATGATCTTGCGCGGGTGCAGGTCGCGGAACTCGTCGAAGCTGCGCTGCACGAGGTCGAGCTCCTCGTCGTAGCGCTCGCGGATCGAGGCCAGGTCCTTCTCGACCGCCTTCTGGCGGGCGCGGATGTCGGAGTCCTTGGCCCCCTCGGCCTCGAGCGCCGCGATCTCGCCCTCGAGGTCCTCCATGCGCCGGGCCAGGGTGAGCTCGCGCTCGCGCACGATCTCCTCCTTCTCGGCGGTGAGCTCGGCCTCGAGGTTGGCCAGGTCCTCGTGGCGCTTGTCGGCGTCGACCCAGGTGACCAGGTTGGCCGCGAAGTAGATGACCTTCTCCAGCTGCTTGGCCTTCAGCTCCTCACGGACGTCGGTGCCCGATAGGAGGTAGGCCAGCCACGACCGGGTGCCCCGCAGGTACCAGATGTGGACGACGGGGGCCGCCAGCTCAATGTGGCCCATGCGCTCGCGCCGCACCTTGGACCGGGTCACCTCGACGCCGCAGCGCTCGCAGATGATGCCCTTGAACCGGACGCGCTTGTACTTGCCGCAGTAGCACTCCCAGTCCTTGGTGGGACCGAAGATCTTCTCGCAGAAGAGCCCATCCTTCTCGGGCTTGAGCGTGCGGTAGTTGATGGTCTCGGGCTTCTTCACCTCGCCGTTGGACCACATGCGGATGGTGTCCGC
>JBKPRS010000350.1:0-5765 GCA_046734695.1 Actinomycetota bacterium
CCACACGAACGGCGACTGGCCCTGACGGTCGATCCAGGGGTGATAGTGGTCAGTGACCCACAGCGAACCGAACCCGGCCGCCTCGGCGCGCCGCGCCGCCTTCACCAGGGTCCGGGCATCATGCTCCTCGCTGGAAAGAGCAAAAGCGATCTCGGTCATGGGCACCTCCGGCAACCGCCACCCTCAGCGGCTACCCCCAACGGGCGCGGCCATACCTACGGGTTCGGCCAGCTCGAGCTTGCCGTGAGCGAGCTGGTGACCAACGTCCTCCTGCACGGTGAAGAGCGGATCGACGTAACCGTCGCGCTGCATGACGACCGGGTGCGGCTAGCGGTCGAGGACGAGGGCTTCGGTCCCGAGTCGATCCGGTTCAGAGAGCCGAGCACCACGGGTAGCGGAGGGTGGGCCTCCACCTGGTCGCCGGGCTCTCGGACTCGTGGGGTGCGAACCGCGTGCCAGGCCACACCCTCGTGTGGATGGAGCGGCGGCTACCGCCTGACTATCGCCGACGCGCACTAAGACATGGTCCGGCGCTCAGGTGCCGAACGTGGGTGTGTCCTAACACTGTCCGGACCCGCGACGACATGTCCGCCGCCACGATCCCGGAACCTGGACCGCGTCGCGGTGCATGGGACTTACCGGTCGGCCGGGACGAGCGCAGCGGGCGCCGGGGTCGCGGCGAGCGTGGCGAGTCGTTGGGCGGTGGGCCAGCGGACGTTGGTGGCCAATCCGGCCTTCTCGAAGATGCGGATGAGCCCTGCGGAGGAGTCGATCTGGCCCCGCCCGACCCCGTGCCGGGCGCAGGCCGGGTAGGCGTGGTGCAGGTTGTGCCACGATTCGCCGAAGGAGACGAGAGCAAGCAGCCGCACGTTGCGGCTCTGGTCGTCGGTGGCGAAGGGTCGGGCCCCGACCATGTGGCAGATGGAGTTCACGCTCCAGGTCACGTGGTGGAGCAGCGCCATCCTGACGATCCCGGCCCACACGAACGCGGTCAGGCCGCCGATGAACGAGCCGGACCAGAGCCAGCCGGCGCCGAATGGCAACGCCAGGGAGGCGACGGCCCAGAGCGGGAAGAGCGAGCTGACCACGGCGAGGTCGCGGTCACGCAGGACGTCGGCGGCGTAGCGCTCGGGCTCCGTGGTGTCCGCGCCCAGCATCCAGCCCACGTGGGCGTGCAGGAACCCGCGGACCGGACCGAGGGCGCCGCGGGGCGAAGTGTGGGGCGAGTGCGGGTCGCCGGACCGGTCGCTATGGACGTGGTGGCGCCGGTGGTTGGCCACCCAGCTGACCACCGAGCCCTCGATCGCCATCGAGCCGGCGATCGCCAACGCGATCTTCAGCGGCCGCTTGGGGGCGAACCCGCGATGGGTGAAGAGGCGATGGAAGCCGACGGTCACACCGTGTCCGGTCACCGCGTAGAGGATCGCGGCGAGCACGAGGTCGCGGAGGTGGACGGCATGGCCCCACAGGAGAGGCACGGAAACCGCAATGGCCGCGACCGGCGACACGATGAGCAACGCCGTGATGACGCGGCCCACAACCGCGGCGCTGGCGTGCGGTCGTGATGGATGGTGGTCGGGCGCAGGGGCGCTTGCCCTGTCATCTTCCTGGGAGGGGTGGCGGTGAATTTCGGAGACCCCGAGTTGCCCGACCGGGCCGGCCGCGCGAGCGCGGCCGGGACCCGGATACCGGACCCCGGCCGCGCCGCAACCCGAGGGATTCTCCCGACTCGTCGGGATCGTCCCCGGCGCGGACTCAGTCCTCATGCGTAGCGGGCTCACGGGTACCGAGCTTGGCGAGGCCCCGACTCACGATGTACGCAGCGGCAACCCAGGAGGCGTACCGCCAGCCATCCGAGGCGTCAAGGTCCGCATCGCCGACGTACACGGCGACCAGGATTGCGACGATCGCGGCGATCGTCAGCAGAAACTCCGTTGTCTTGAACCCGGACTTCGTTTCCGTGAACGAGCTGCGCTCCGTGTCCCAATCGGTTCGTCGGCTCGCTACGCCGGTGTCGAGGTCCATCTGATGAGTTGCCATTGATCTTGTTCTTTTCGCTAGTGGTTGTGAGCCCCATAGCTGCCCGATTTTGAGACGCCGAAACAACTGTTCGACACGTGCCAAAAGTCACCGCTGATCTAAGGGCAATAGCGCTTACCTGGCGGGATGTTGGGTAGCGGGGAACCATGTTCGAGAGAGCGACCGCAGTCGCCACCGCCGTCCTTCCCCGAAGGCGCCGGACACTGCGCGCCGTCCTCGCCGGCTTCGACGACGAGATTCTCCTCTGCGAGTGCGCCAGTGGGGTCACCACCTGTGACGGCCCTTCCGGCGAGCGGGAAGCGCCCTGACGCGGGAACCGCGCCGTCGCGACCCGAGACACAAGCGACAGCCTTCTTCGTGCCAGCGGCTCCCATCGAGCGAAGAGCAGGATCCTGGCCAGGCGCATCTGCTCGTCCTTGTGCATGTTCATGGTCGTGGCCGGCGAAGCGGTCGTCTACCGCGAATGGGTGGCGCCCTACTGCCCTCCGTGCGGGTTGACCACTGACCGTCGCGATTTGTGCGGATAGGCGATCACTTGACGGGTAGGACTCGCACGTCCCGACCAGCGGAGCAGGAGGTCGCCGTATGGCGAACCAGATGACGACACAGGATCCCGGCGCCGCTGAGCGCGCCGGTCAGGTGGCGGGCGTGGCCCGGGACGAGGCTCGCGACGTCGCCGGCGACGCCCGCGAGGAGGCCAAGGCGGTCGCTTCGGAGGCGGCCACGCAGGTTCACAACGTGGTGGACAGCACCCGTTCGGCGCTCCGCACCCAGGCCCGCGAGAGCACGGAGAGGGCGTCCGGGGCTCTCGGTGACCTGGGCTCGCAGTTCCGGGCGCTGGCCGAGGGCGACCGCGAAGGTGCCGGCGCGCTCGGCCGCTACGCCGACGAAGCCGGTGCCCGCCTGCGCACCATGGCCGACCGGCTCAACAGCAAGGGCTTCGACGGGGTTGTCGACGACGTGCAGGTCTTCGCCCGGCGACGGCCCGGCACGTTCCTCGCCATCGCCGCCGCCACCGGCTTCGTCGCCGGACGGCTTTTCCGCGGTTCCAAGGCGGCGGCGTCGTCGGAGACGTCCTCGCCTACAGCCCCAGCGCTCGGTAGCGGCCAGGCAGAGGCCGTCGAGGCCCTCGACGGCACCTACCGCACGCCACCTACCTCACCCGTCCCGCCGTTGACGACCGGGGCCGCCAGGCACGCGACCGCCGCGGACCCGCCGCCGGCCGAGGCCGAGGGGCTCCGATGAGCGCGGGGGCGCAGGGCCAGGGGGTGGGCCCACCGTACGAGCAGCCCGGCACGGACCAGTCCCTCGGCGACCTGTTCGGCAGCCTGACATCGGACCTGAGCGAGCTGGTCCGGTCCGAGATGGAGCTGGCACGGGTCGAGATCCGGGAGGAGGCGGCGAAGGCCGGACGGGCGGCGGGCATGCTCGGCGCGGGTGGTCTGATCGCTTATCTCGGGCTCGGACTGCTGGCCATGGCGGCCGCCTGGGGTCTGGCCGAGGTGGTCGACGCCGGGTGGGCCTTCCTGATCGTGGGCGTGGTGATCGCCGCGATCGGGGCCGTGCTCGTGATGAAGGGCCGGGACCAGCTGCAAGAGGTGCAGCCGGTGCCCGAGGAGACCGTGGAGACGTTGAAGGAGGATGCCCGATGGGCAAGAGCGCAACTGAAGTGAGGGCCGACATCGAGGACACCCGGCAGGACATGTCCGAGACCATCGACGCCATCGCCGACCGCACGAGCCCCCGGCGCATCATCGACCGGCGTCGCCGGCGCATGAGCGCCGGATGGCGGTCCGCGCGGGAGCGGATTATGGGCCGCGCCGAGACCGCGGGCGGGACCGCAGGCGATCAGGCCCGGCATCTGTCGGACTCGGCCCGCGAGACCGCCGGCTCGGTGGTCGACACGGCGCGGGGCCTTCCCGGCGCGGTGACCGAGCAGACTCAGGGCAATCCCATCGCGGCCGGCATCCTCGCCTTCGGGGCCGGTCTGCTCGTCGCCTCGCTCGTGCCTCCTAGCGACCCGGAGCAGCAACTGGCCGGCACGTTGAGAGAGCAGTCGCAGCCTCTGCAGGACGAGCTCAAGCAGGCGGGCCAGCAGGTCGTCGAGGATGTGAAGTCCACCGCCCGTGACGGTGCCGAGCAGGTGAAGCAGCGTGCCGCCGATGCCGCCGGCACCGTGCAGAACGACGTCCGGTCCTCGGCCCAGGAAGTGCAGGACCAAGCCCGGAGCTGACCCCCTGGCACGCGCCACACCCAAACCTGAACTCCCCCGCCACGCCAGACGCCCGATCCGGAGGATCCATGGCCTTCAACCCCCTCGATCAGAAGGGCATCGCCGTGCCCGACCAGTTCCGCAACTGGTCGGAGCTGAACGCGATGCCCTACGACAAGCACACGGTCGATCCCTACACCCGCACCCGGGTGATCCTGATGAACGGTGCGGAGGTCGAGTCGATCGTCTTCTCCCACCAGTTCGCCCGCCACACTGACAATCCCGAGCTCAAGCGTGCCCTGGCCGAGGGGCGGCGGGCCGACGCCATGCAGCAGCGGGCGGTCAACGGGCTCAACCCAGGCGAGCAGACGCCGCTCGAGACCACGATCGGCTACGAGCAGGTGGCCGTGGACCTGACGTCCTGGCTGGCGCGCCACGAGCCCGATCCCTATCTGCGCCAGGCGCTCGACTTCGCCCTGTTGGAGGACTTCGACCACCTGTACCGCTACGCCAACCTCTACGAGCTGCTGCACGGGGGCCACGCCGACGAGATCACCCAGCACCTGACCGAGATCACGCCGGGGCGGCCCACGTTCGTCGAACACCGGCATCCGGGCGACGACGTCCGCCGGCATTTCGAGACACACGCCGTCGACCCGTTGTCCCGAATGCACGTGATGACCATCACCTCAGCCGAGCAACAGACGATGAACTTCTACATGAACCATGGCGCCGACTGGATCGAGCCCATCGCCCGGGGCCTCTATGCCGAGATCTCGATGGTGGAAGAGCAGCACGTCACCCACTACGAGTCGCTGCTCGACCCGCTCGACTCGTGGATCGCCCAGTGGGTGTTCCACGAGTACAACGAGGTCTACCTGTACTGGTCCATGCTCCAGCAGGAGAGCGACCGCCGCATCAAGGCGATATGGGAGCTTCACTGCGACATGGAGATCGGGCAGCTCCAGGTGGCGTGCGACTTCATGCGCCGGTTGGAGGGACGGGAGCCGGCCGACCTGTTGCCCCCGGCGCTGCCCGAGGTCCCGGTCACCTTCGAGCCCAACAAGGACTACGTCCGCCAGGTCCTGGCGAGTCAGGTCGACCTGCGGGCCGACGGCCTCGATTACGTGCCGGTCGATGAGCTGCCGGCCGACCACCGCTACTTCGGCTACCAGGAGACGGTGAACGCCGGCGGCAACCCGTCCGAGCAGGTCATCGACGAGAACCGCGCCCGGTCTGGGCGCGACTACCGCGACGAGACCGAGGGTGACCACCCGGTCGTCGACCTCCGCCCCGTGCACGCAAACTGACCAGGAGCGCTGATGCCCACTCTCATCCCCACTGCCGCCACCGGTGCCCGCTCGGTGCCCGCGACGATGACGGTCGTCGACCCGGCCCGCACCCTGCCTCCCGAGGAGCTGCAGGGCTTCCTGGCCGGCACCGACCTCAACGGGCCCTTCGTCGCCGACCTGCTGAGCGACATGCTGGCTCACGAGCGCTGCGGCGCCCAGCT
>JBKPRS010000351.1:0-10729 GCA_046734695.1 Actinomycetota bacterium
CACCGAGCCGGACTCGTCCCGCTCGTAGAGGTCGAAGGTGCCCAGGTCCGGTCGCTCGGCCTTGAAGCCCGACAGCTCCGGGTCGGACACGCCCACGACGTCGGTCAGGAACGAGTCGGCGGCGTCCCGGGCCGAGGTCACGCCCGGGCCGTCGGGCGAGGGCCACAGGATGGTGTCGCGCAGCGCGTCGGCGTCCGCCGCACCCGGCACCGTGGTGGCGGGCGGCGCCGTGGTGCCCGGCCCGGGGGGCGCGGAGGTGGGGCTGCTGGCCGGAGGCGTGTCGGTCGTGACCCGCTCCGACTCCCGGATCAGCAGCGGCACGGCCACCGCCACCGCCACGAAGGCGAGCGTCGTGCCCGCCACCAGGGCGGCCCGGCGCCGGCGCCGCACGGCACCCACCCGGCCGCGGATGGTGTCGAGGCTCGACGACGACGGCACGGCCCGGTCACCCTCGGCCGAGAGGGCGTCCGACAGGCGGTCTTCGATGGAGCGGCCGGGACCGGTCATCGGTCCTCCTCCCCCAGCTGGTTGGCCAGCGCGGCCAGGCCCCGGTGCAGGTGGGTCTTCACCGATCCGGGGGACACGCGCATCGCGGCGGCGATCTCGGCCTCGGGGAGGTCGAGGTAGTAGCGCAGGACGAGGGCCTCGCGCTGGCGCTCGGGCAGGCGCCGGAGGGCGGCGACCATCCGGTCCTGCTCGGCCTGCGCCAGCGCCTCGGCCTCGGGGGTGGGCACGGCGAGGGCCACCGTGCGCCGGGCGTCGTAGCGGTCGCCCACCCTGCGGTGGCGCAGGTGCGACCGGCAGCCGTTGAGCACCATCGACCGCAGGTAGGCGGGCGGGTTGTCGATGCGCCGCAGCCCGCCCCGGCGCACGGCGAGCTTGACGAAGGCGTCCTGGACGATCTGCTCGGCCAGGCCGGAGTCGCCCAGCACGACGGAGGCCAGCCGGACCAGCGGCGCGTAGTGGTCGCGATGCAGAGCGGCCAGCGGGTCGTCCGGGAACGTGTCCTCGGCGACCGCGTCTACGGCCGGGATCTGGGAGATTCGCCGCCCGACCCCGCCACGCGGGACCTTCATCTCCGTCATCATGACCCATCGACGCCCAGCCGTCCCCTCCGGTTGACACACCGGCAAGCCGCCGGGCGTGGCAGGCTCCGCCCATGATCGACACGAGGCCGGCCCAGGGCGCCGACATCGATCCCCTGGCTGCGGCCCTGGCCCGGGCGTTCCACGACGACCCCGCCATGACCTGGCTCTTCGGCGAGCGGTCGGACCCCCGCCTGCGGCGGCTGCGGCGCTACTTCGGCTCGGAGGCCCGGCGCCACTCGCGCGACGGTGGGACCGTGCTGACCGCCGACGGCCGGCCGGGCGCCGCCTTCTGGGCGCCGCCCGACCACTGGCGCACCCCGTGGAGCGCGGTCCTGCGGGCGGCGCCGATGATGCTGCAAACCATCGGGCCCCGAATCCCGCGGGCCCTGAAGGGGCTGAGCCTGATGGAGCGGGCCCACCCCCGGGAGCCGCACTGGTACCTGTCCGTGCTGGGCACCGACCCGCCTCAGCAGGGCAAAGGGGTGGGCGCGGCGCTCCTCGAACCGATCCTCGACCGCTGCGACCGCGAGGGCCTGGGCGCCTACCTGGAGTCGTCCAAGGAGGCGAACATCCCCTTCTACCAGCGCTTCGGCTTCACGGTGACCGGCCAGATCGACCTGCCGGACGGCCCGGCGCTGTGGCCGATGTGGCGGGACCCGCGGTGAGCGAGGCCACCGGGGCGCTCGACGACGCCGTCCGGGCGTTCGTGGAGGAGTTCGCGGGAGAGGTGGAAGCGCTCGGGGCGGCGGTCGACGGCATCGACGCCGGCAAGCTGCGCGACTACGTCGAGGTCGAGGCCTACAACCTGGCCTGCGCGTTCATCGACGCCGACGGGCTGCACACCGACGACGAGCTGTGGGCGCTCATCACCGTCTTCGGGCACCGGTTCCCGTCCGAGCTGGCCAAGGCGACCCCCGCCGACCTGCGCAGTGCTCAGCTGCTCGTGGGCCGGCGCGCGCAGTTGGGCCGCACCTCGGCCCTGCTCGACCTGCTGGCGGCGGCCGACGCCCGTGACGGCGGCGACCGCGCCCAGCGGCTGGCCCGGATGGGCGCCCAGATCGGCCACGCGGTGGCCGCCCTCGACCTCGTCCCGACCCGGACCGAGCTGGCCGCGATCGAGGTCTACCGCAACACGGTGCTGCGGGTGGCCGACCAGCAGCGCCGCCACCCGCCCGGTCCCGCGCCGGCGGCGGCCACCGCAGGCACCCAGGCCCCGACCCCGGCCGCCGCGGCCGCACCGGCCGAGCCCCAGCCCGAGGCCCGGCCGCTGGACGAGCTGCTGGCCGAGCTGGACGACCTGGTGGGACTGGCCGACGTCAAGAAGGAGGTACGCCTGGTCACGAACCTGCTGCGCGTCGAGAAGATGCGCCGGGAGCGGGACCTGCCCGTCATCGACCACAGCCACCACCTCATCTTCACCGGCAACCCCGGGACCGGGAAGACGACGGTGGCCCGCCTCGTCGCCCAGATCTACCGCACGCTGGGCGTGGTGGAGAAAGGCCACCTGGTGGAGGCGGACCGGTCCACGCTGGTGGCCGGCTTCGTGGGCCAGACCGCGGGCCGGGTGGTGGCGGCGTTCGATCGGGCCGAGGGCGGGATGTTGCTGATCGACGAGGCCTACAGCCTGGCCCGGGGCGGCGACGACGACTTCGGCCGGGAGGCCATCGACACGCTGGTCAAGCTGGTGGAGGACCGGCGCGACCGGCTCGTCGTCATCCTGGCCGGCTACCCCGACGAGATGGCGAGCCTGGTGGACGCCAACCCGGGCATGAGCTCGCGCTTCCCCAAGACCATCCACTTCCCCGACTACAGCGACGACGAGCTGGTGGCCATCGTCGAATCGCTGGGCGCCGAGGGCCGCTACACGCTCGACGACGGGGCCCGCACCGCGGTGCGGGCGTGGCTCGCCACCCAGTCGCGGGGACGGGGCTTCGGCAACGGGCGCCTGGCCCGCAACCTGTTCGAGGCGGCGGTCGCCAACCAGGCCACCCGGCTGGTGGCCCTGGACTCGCCGACGGACGAGCAGCTCACGACCCTGACCGCCGCCGACATCCCGGCCTGACGGGTGAGGGGGTCACCGGCTCAGCGGATCGTGCGGGCGGCGTGGAGCGACAGCCCGAACATGACCTCGCTGATCCCGAACACCAGCATCCGCAGGCCCAGCAAGATGGCCAGTGCCAGGATCGTCGCGTCCGGCCAGAACAGCGCCATGACGCCGATCACCACGCTGATCACGCCACCCACCAGCAGCCAGCCCCAGCCCTCCAGCCGCAGGGACACGGCGCCCATGATGCGCACCACGCCCGACACGACCAGCCCGATCCCGGTCACCACCGCCAGGGCCCACAGCGTGATGTCGGGCCAGGCGAGGGCGGCCACCCCCGCGACGACGAGCACGGCCCCCGCGATCAGCCCGAGGACGTTGCGGTAGCGGCCCGCGGTCATGACCTCGCTGATCCCCGTGGCCAGGAACCCGAGGGCGACGAGAAGCGCCAAGGTGGCCACCGCCGTGAACAGATCGAGCAGCAGGATGACCCCGATCACGATCGCCACCGCGCCCAACGCCAGGAACACCCACCACTTGGGGGACGACCGCTCGAGCCAGACCCGCTCCTCGGGCCACTCCCAGTCACTCATCGGCGCACCCTTCGGGCTGCGCGCGATGAGTGCTCGGCCCACGGGGCCGAGTAACGCACTGGGTTCCTGATTCGCTCGACAAGCTCGCTCATTGCCTGCCTCCCGATCGCCGCCAACGATCGTGCCAGCGTACGGTCTGTGGTTGCGAATGCGCTGCCGGTCACTCGGGGTGCGGACCCGATGCGGCGCGCTTCGGGAGCGGGCGCCATGCTCTATGTTGCGCCCCGGCGCGGACGCCGAGGGTGGGGAGGTCGCACGTGGCCAGCCTGACGTTCCAGAACGTCACCAAGCGGTTCGACGACGTGGTCGCCGTGGACGACCTCGACCTCGAGATCAGCGACGGCGAGTTCATGGTCCTGCTCGGCCCGTCGGGCTGCGGCAAGACGACCGCACTGCGGATGATCGCCGGACTGGAGGACATCACCGAGGGCAAGCTCCTCATCGGCGACACGATCGTGAACGACGTGGACCCGGCCAAGCGGGACGTCTCCATGGTGTTCCAGAGCTACGCCCTCTACCCCCACATGACGGTGCAGCGGAACATCGAGTCCCCGCTGCTGGTGCGGCGCTATCCCGCCGACGGACCCGACCGGCCCGTCCGCAAGCTGACCCGGGCCGAGCGCCAGGAGCGGGTCAACGAGGCCGCCCGGGTCCTCGGCCTGGACGGGCTGCTCGGCCGCAAGCCGGCCGCACTCTCGGGCGGGCAGCGCCAGCGGGTCGCCCTGGCCCGGGCGTTCGTGGGCCGGCCCCAGGCGTTCCTGATGGACGAGCCGCTGTCCAACCTCGACGCGAAGCTGCGCGCCCAGACCCGGCTGGAGCTGGTCGACCTCCACCGCCGCGTGGCCACCACGGTCGTCTACGTCACCCACGACCAGGTCGAGGCCATGACGATGGCCAACCGGATCGCCATCATGTCCGCCGGGCGGCTGCAGCAGGTGGGCACGCCCCAGGCGGTCTACGAGGCGCCCGCCAACCTGTTCGTGGCCCAGTTCATCGGCACGCCCCCCATGAACACGCTGGAGGGGACCTTCACCAGCGAGGGCGGGCCCACCGTGACCGTGGCCGGAGGCCGGGTGGCGCTCGACCCGGCCCGGGCCGCGGGGCTGGAGGAGGGACGCCCACTCGTCGTCGGCATCCGGCCCGAGAACCTCACCCTCATGCCCGAAGGCCCCCTGGAGCTGAAGGTCCGGGCGGTGGAGTGGCTCGGCCACGAGTGCCTGGTGTTCGCCACGATCGGCGAGGCCGAGGTCGTCGTGCGCCAGGTCGGCATGGCGGCCGTCGACGCCGGGAGCACGGCGCGGGTGGCGGTCGATCCGGCCCACGTCCACTTGTTCGATCCCAGCACCACGGAGCGCCTGGCGTGACGACCGCCGAGTCCGCCCGGGAGGCGGGCGTCGAGGCCCCCCGGGTGGTCGCCGCGCCGCCCGCGGCAACGCCGGCCCGGCCCCGGCGGGTCCGCTGGCGGAGGAAGCGGCCGCGCTACCGCCTCAAGGACGTGCTGCTGGCCTACGCCCTGCTGCTGCCGTCCATGGTCATCTTCGTGGTGTTCTTCTACCGGCCGTTCCTCAACCTGATGCACTGGGGGACGTTCGAGAGCCGCCGCAACGGGGCCTTCTTCGAGCCCGTCGGGCTCCGGCTCTATCGCGAGCAGCTCACCGGCCAGGACTTCCGCGACGGCGCCTGGCACAGCTTCCAGTTCGTGCTGTTCACGGTGCCCGCCGGACTGATCCTCGGCATCCTTCTGGCGGTCGCGGCCCACCGCCGGCTCAAGGGCATCAAGATCTTCCAGGCCATCTTCTCGTCCACCATCGCCAGCTCGGTGGCCGTGACATCGGTGGTGTTCCTCTACTTCTTCCAGCCCACGATCGGCCTGTTCAAGGTCGACTGGCTGACCAACCCCGACATGGCGATGTTCGCCGTGTCACTGACGTCGGTGTGGCAGAACCTGGGGCTGTCGTTCGTGATCGTGCTGGCCGGCCTGCAGACCATCCCCGACGAAGTGGTGGAGGCGGCCACGCTCGACGGCTACGGGCCTACCCGCCGCCTGCTGCGCATCACGCTGCCGCTGCTGTCCCCCGTGCTGCTGTTCCTGCTGGTGGTCCTGGTGATCCACGGCCTCCAGGCCTTCGCCCAGATCGACCTGCTCACCAAGGGCGGGCCGGTGCAGGCCACCGAGACGCTGGTCTACAAGATCCAGCGCCTCAACCGGCCGGACAACATCACCATCGGCGCGGTGTACTCGGTCGGCCTGTTCTTCATCACCCTGGCCATCACCGCGCTGCAGTTCTCCATCCTCAACCGGAGGGTCCACTATGCCCGGTGACACCCTGGTGGACGAGCGGGTGGCGGCGGACACCGGCGCCGTGCTGGGCACCTCGGCCTCCGAGCTGAAGGCCGCCAGCATCGGCAAGTCCTCGCGTCGCCGGGCCCTGGGGCTCACCGGCCAGTACGCGATGCTGGTGGTGCTGGCGACCATCGTGCTGGTCCCGCTCGTGTTCGCGGTGCTCCAGGCGCTGTCGCCGCCCTTCAGCTACCTGAACGCGGGCGCGCCCCTGCACCCGGTGGACGTGCAGTGGAAGCACCGCACCTGGCTCTCGGGCGGGCCGTTCTCGGTCGTGGTCCGCACGCTGATCGTGGTGGCCGCGCTGGCCTGGGTGCAGCTGAAGGTGGCGGGCGGGACCGTGCGGCATCCCCGGGCTCTCGCCTCGCCGCGCCGCCTGATCGCGGTGGCCGCGGGCACGGTGGCCACCGGGGTCATGGCCAGCCAGATCTGGTCGGCGTCGGTGGACCGCTCCCCGTCCACGCCGGCGTGGTGGGTGGGCTCGGTGGTCCTGGTGGGCGCCACCCAGGTCATCGGCTTCGAGAGGCTGCGCCCGGTGTGGCGCCCGCTGCTGCTGGGCGGGCTCACCGGGCTGTTCGTGACCGCCGTCGTGGTCGTCGCCTTCGGCGCCGCGGTGTGGAACGCGGCTTACCACGACGGCAACCTGGGGCCGGCGCTGCTGCGCAGCCTGACCGTCACCACGATGATCACTGTCGCCCAGCTGGTGACCGCGACCATGGCGGCGTACGCCTTCGCCTTCCTGCGCTTCCCGTTCAAGAACCTGCTGTTCGCGGTGGCCCTCGGCACCCTGCTGCTGCCCCTCGAGGTCACGCTGCTGGCCAACGTGCAGCTCATCCGCACGCTGGGCTGGGTCAACTCCAACGCCGGCCTGGTCATCCCGTTCGCGGCCACGGCCTTCGGCACGTTCCTCATCCGCCAGGGGTTCAAGGGCGTGCCGCCCGAGATCCAGGACGCCACCCGGCTCGACGGCTACGGCCACATGGCCTTCCTCTGGCGCTTCGCGGTGCCCCTGACCCGGCCGGTGATCGCCTCGTTCACCGTCATCGCTGCCCTGGGCGCCTGGAACCAGTACCTGTGGCCGCGTTCGGTCATCGACGACAGCCGCTACCAGACGGCCCAGCTCGCCCTGCGCACCATCACCGGCACCAACGTCGCCGAGTCCAACCGCAGCGTGGCGGCCGCGCTCATCGTGGCGCTGCCGGTGGTCGCGTTGCTGCTCGCGTTCTCCCGCCAGATCATCCGCGGCCTGACCGCGGGGGCGGTCAAGGGATGACCCGGCCCCGTCCTGCCCGAGGAGGCACGATGTCGCTCTTCGCCCCCCGGCGCGCCGCCGTCATGGTCGTCGCGCTGTTCGCCCTGGTGGCGGCGGCCTGCAGCGACCCGCCCACCTCGGGCGGAAGCGGCGACCAGGTGGTGGCCGACGACGGCGAGGTCAACCTGCCCGAGTGCCCGTTGCAGGCGCTCGAGGACGCGGACGGTCCCACCGAGATCACGCTCTGGTACGGCGGCATCGGCGGGGAGACCAAGAACACGCTCGACTCGATGGTGGCGGGCTTCAACGCCAGCCAGAGCAAGGTGAAGCTCACCGCCAGCGACCAGGGCCAGTCGTTCGCCGAGGTCTACCGCAAGTTCGAGAGCGCGGCGTCGGCCGACACCAGCCAGCTTCCGGACATCGTCATGCTGGAGAACACCCAGCTCCAGGTGATCGCCGACAGCGGGCTGATCCTGCCGGCCCAGTCGTGCATGGAGGCCGACGGCTACGACCTCACCGACATCGAGCCCGCAGTCCGGTCGACCTTCTCGGTGAACGACGTGCTCTACCCGGGCTACATGAACGTCACCTCGCAGATCCTCTACTACAACAAGGCGCACTGGGTGCGGGCCGGCCTCGACCCCAACGATCCGCCGGGCACGCTCCAGGAGGTCTACGAGGACGCCAAGGCGCTCAAGGCCGCCGGCATCTCCAAGCCGGTCTCGTTCAAGGTGAGCAGCGCCGTGATGGAGAACTGGTTGAGCGGCGAGGGCGTCGACGTGGTCAACAACAGCAACGGCCGCGACGGCCGGGCCACCGAGGCCACCTTCAACACCCCGGAGGCCGTCGACATCCTCCAGCTGCTGCGCAAGATGGACGACGAGGGCCTGCTCAACGTGTTCGCCAACACCGAGGGCAGCGTCGACCAGTACATCGCCCTGGCCGCCCAGGAGTCCTCGATGCTGATCGAGACGTCTGGCGCTGCCGTCAACATCGCCTCGGCCCTGGGCGGGAACCTCACCCCGGCGGACCTGGGCTCGGACGTGGACGTGTCCGGCATCGACCCCAACGGGTTGCTGCCCGCCTCGGGGCCGTTCCCCGGGATCGAATCGTCCGGGCAGGTCCACCCCGGCGGCAGCGGCTTCTTCATCGTCAACACCTCGGAGCCCGCCCAGCAGGCCGCCTCCTGGAAGTTCCTCCAGTACATGCTCCAGCCCGAGAACGCCAAGGCCTGGCACACCCACGGCGGCTACCTGCCCATCGTGAAGTCGGTGTCGGACGAGCCCGACGTGCAGGCGTTCTGGCAGGACAACCTGGCCGGCATCCTGGTCAAGCCGGCGGTGAACCAGCTCCAGGACGCCGACCCCGACGAGCCCGGCCCGCTGATCGGGCCGTACACCGACTTCAGCGACGCCCTCGAGTCGGCCATGGAGGCCGTGCTGTTCGACAACGCCGACATCCAGTCCGCCCTGGCCGATGCCCAGACCAAGGTCACCCAGTCGCTGGAGCGCTACGGGGGCTAGGGCCTGTCCTGAGTGTGGGCTCGCCCGCCCGATGCGTCGGACGGGCGATCCACCCGCGTAACGTGAACGGCACCATGCCGCCGCTGTCGTTCCGCGACCGCCTGCTCAGCCCCCAGGGGGCCAAGGCCGTCACGTCCCCGCTGGGCATCGTCCTGGCCGTGGTGGTGGCGGTGGTCGCCGTGGTCCTGAGCGTGCCCCTGCCCGTGGCGCTGCTCCTGGGCCTGGCGGTGTGGCTGGCCAACATCTGGCGCCTGGTGCCGCGGCCGGCCCGGCAGCCGCGCATCGACCCCTTCACGCTGCATGACCCCTGGCGCCGCTACGTGCAGAACGCGCTACAGGCCCGCACCCGGTTCAGCGAGGCCGTCGAGCGGGCGCCGGCCGGCCCGCTGCGGGACCGGCTGCGGGAGATCGCCGCCCGGGTCGACACCGGCGTCGAGGAGTCGTGGCAGGTGGCCCAGCAGGGCGAGGCGCTGGTCCAGGCCCGCCGGGGCATCGACCTGGCGGCGATCGACCGCCAGCTGCAGGCCCGGACGGGCGAGGCCGTCCCCGAGGCCGACGACCGGGTCCTGCAGTCGCTGCAGGGCCAGCGGGCGACGGCCACCCGGCTCGACGGCGTGATCGCCGACACCCGGGACCAGCTCCGGGTGCTCGACGCCGGGCTGGACGAGGCCGTGGCCCGCACGCTGGAGCTATCGGCCCACGCCCGGGCCGGCGGCGACGTCGAGGGCCTGGGCCGGGACGTGGACGACCTGGTCAGCGAGGTCGAGGCCCTCCGCCAGGCACTGGAGGAGACGGACGCCGCGGCACGTGGCGAGATCCCGGGTGGCGAGATCCCTGGCGAGCTCCCGCGTGGCGAGCTCCCTGGCAGCGAGACCCCGCCTCGTGAGATCCCTGGCGGCGAGTCCCGGTAGGCGCTGGTGAACCGGCGCGTGCCCGACGAGCCCGAGAACCGCGCCAACGGCACGGTCCCGCCCAACCGGCGGCGGCCGCCCCGCGCCCCGGCGCCCGACTACGGCGCCGGCAACCGCGAGCGCGCCCGCCGGTTCTACGAGCCCGATGCGCCCACGAGCGAGCTGGTCGTCCACCACCAGGACGTGTTCGGCCTGGCTGCCGAGTCGCCGGGCGTCGCCGGCCAGCCGCTCGCGCCGTGGATGACCGGCGAGCACCAGGCCATCGTCATCGACGAGGCGGTCATGCCGGCCGAGGTCATGCCACCGGTGGCGCGGCCGGTGCCGCCGCCCGCGGGCCCGGCGCCGCCCATCGTCCCGCCCGGGACCGAGGGCGAGCCCCCGCAGGAGCTGCCGCCCTACAGCGCCAAGGGGTCGTTCCTGGTGGCGGCGGGCATCTTCCTGTCCCGCTGCGCCGGGCTGATCCGCGAGATGGTGATCGGCGCGTTCCTGGGCGTGGGCGGACCGGCCGACGCCTTCAAGGCCGCGCTGCGCATCCCCAACCTGATGCAGAACCTGCTGGGCGAGGGCGTCCTGTCGGCCTCGTTCATCCCGGTGTACGCCCGCCTGCGGGCCGAGGGCCGGGACGAGGAGGCGGGGCGGGTGGCGGGGGCCATCGCCGGCCTGCTCATCGCCGTGACCGGGGCGATCAGCGTCATCGGGATCCTGTTCGCCGGCCCGCTGACCCGCATCCTGGTGCCCGGCTACACCGACGAGACCTACGAGCTGACGGTCCAGCTGACCCGCATCATGTTCCCGGGCATCGGCTTCCTGGTGCTGTCGGCCTGGTGCCTGGGCGTGCTCAACAGCCACCGGCAGTTCTTCCTGTCCTACGTGGCGCCGGTCCTGTGGAACGTGGCCCAGATCGTGGCGCTGCTGGCCGCGGTGCTGGTCGTGGGCGGCTACAAGACGCTGGACCAGAAGGAGAGCCTGGCGGTCGC
>JBKPRS010000352.1:0-8389 GCA_046734695.1 Actinomycetota bacterium
CGTCCGGAACGAGCAGGAGGCCACGTAGGTTCCGGTCGTGGCCCGCTCGATGCGGCGGCGCAGCCGCAGCGCCCGGCGCTCACCCTCCGAATCGGGGCCTGCACCGGAGAACACCGCGTGCACGATGCGCGGCGCGGTCGCCTGGGCCATGTCGCCCAGGGCCGACGGGTCGACGGGCGGCTCGCGCCACTCGACCAGCGCCAGGCCCTCCTCGGCCAGCGCCCCCTCCACCGCGGCCCGCGGCTCGTCGCCCCGCACGAACAGCACGGCCACCCCGTGGTCCGCCCCGAAGATCTCGGGCGGGATCGGCGCCAGCAGCCCCGAGCCGTCGGCGGTGCGGGCATCGGCGGCCACCGCGCCGCGGTGCTTCACGCACGCCAGGCCACCGAGGGCGGTGGCGACGATGGCTCGGGACGAGCGACCCTGAGCATCGGCGACGAAACCGATGCCACAGGCGTCGAGCTCGCGGGTCGTAGGGGGCAGCACGGCGCACTCCTCCTGACTGGTGCGGTGGCCGGTCGGAGACCGGCAGATCCGGGGAAAAGGCAATACACGGTCTGGGGTGAGACCGTTGCGCTGCCGATCCCCGGTCGGGCTGGACTTCAAGGGGGGCTGCATCCGCGTCGTCACTGAGCGAAGCGGGCGCCATTGCCCGAGCCCCCAATCGAGGGTCAGGACAGGTTAGCCGATCCCCTCCGAACGGGCTGACCTGGGTTATCGCACTGTCAAGTGTCGGTCGTGGGTGGACCGACGAACACGGCCATCGGGAGGCCCAGCTCCAGCATCGCGGCCAGCCGCTCGTGGGTGGCGTTCGCGATCTCGTCGTTGAAGAACAACCCGAACGGGCTCGTGTCGACCAGCGGCACGAGGTCGTCCTGGCCCGCGGCCTGCAGGTCGGCGATCACCTGGGCCCGGAGGCGCTCGGACTCGGCCCGCGCCGCGGCGTCGCGGGGGTCGGCGTAGGCCACCTGGGTGAAGCCGGGGCGGTCCTCCCACAGGGCGATGTCGGAGCCGGCGGACACATGGACCTCGGCGTCGGCCCGGTCGCTGGGCAGGTAGCGGTAGCGCACCGCGCCCAGCGCGTAGAACTGGGTCACGCCCACGTCGTAGCCCCGCCGCTCCAGCTCGTCGAGCAGGCTCCAGCCCGCGGCGCCCAGGTCGGCGGGATCGCCCCACGTCACGAGGTAGCGGGCGTCGGGTCCGGTCCCCGGGAAGTGACCGGAGGCCAAGGCGTCGTCCACGGGATCGGCCACCTTGCCCACCAGGTTGGTGAGGGGCTGGCGGGCGACCTCGGCGTTGGCGCCGTCGGCGCTGAAGCGCACGGTCCAGACCGACAGCACCGCCACGAGGGCCACGGTCACGCCGATGGCGAGCCGGCGGGCGGTCCCGCTGTCGCCGCGCGGCAGGGCCAGGACCAGGCTCCAGACGGTGGCCACCAGCAGCAGCGCGGTGACCGCCCAGGCCCACAGGCTCAGGTAGAACCAGACCGTCCCGAAGATGCGGCTGAGCGTGGTCAGCCCCAGCACCAGCACCACCCCCACCAGGGCGTGGAACCGCAGCAGCCGGCGCCGGGCCTCGCCCCGCTCGGGATCCCGGCGGCCGAGCCAGGTCACGGCCACCGCGCCCAACCACACGGCGAGCAGGGCGGCGGCGGGCAGCAGCGAGCCGGTCCGCACCTGGTCGTCGTGGCCGAGGAAGCGCCAGAGGTTGAGGTGGGTGCCGAATACCTCGGCGCCCCGGCTCAGCCCGATGGGATCGGTGTCGGGCTCGCGGAAGTTCTTGATGACGATCGCGGCGTTGCCCGGGTCGTTGATCAGCTGGTCGATCAGCGGCGGGGTCCACAGCACGACCCCGACCACGATCGCCACCGCGCTCCAGCCGAGCAGCCGGCGCAGCGCCGCCCGGTCGTGGCGGACCAGCACGGCGCGCACGACCAGCGCGACCAGCGCCAGTCCCACCAGACCGCCGATGAGGCCCAGGTAGGACACGTGGGTCTGCATGCAGAACGAGGCCGCGAACACGGCCACCGGCAGCATGGCCAGGTCGTCGCACAGCACGGCCCACACGGCCAGCACGGTCAGGAACCACCACAGCACCGGCATGTAGGGGTTCCACGGCTCGGTGAGGGTGTTGGTCCCGTAGACGTGGAGGAGCACGGCCATGACGGCCGCCACCACCAGCGCCAGGCGGGTGCCGCCCTGGCGGACGGCCACCCACAGGCTCAGGCCGATGGCGGTGACGTTGAGCACCACGGCCGAGACCAGCAGGGCGTAGGCCGAGCTGCCCAGCAGGCGGTAGACGGGCGCCAGCGACCAGAAGCTGAGCGGGCCGGGGTGGCTGCCGTCGACGCCGTAGGCGTTGATGCGCCCGACCAGGCCCACCAGCGGGGAATGCCGGCCGCCCACGTCCCGGACCCGCATCTCGGTCTGGGCCAGGTCGAGCAGCGGATACCAGTGGGGCGTCGCCAGCGCCACCAGCGTCACCACCAGCGGCACCGCCAGCACCGCGGTCAGGCCCAGCACGACCAGGAGGTTGCGCCGCCGCGACGACGGTTCGGCCGGAGCGGCACTCTCGTCCGGGTCGGGCCCATCCGCCTCGTCCGCCACGCCCGAAGGGGGAAGGACGTCGGTCCCAGTCATGGGAGCCGCTTGAGCACCTTCAGCAGGCCGAGCCGGACGGGGGACTGGTGGTGCGACGCGCCCTCCCGCTCCAGCGAGGCGCGGTGCGCCAGGAACCACTCGTAGGACTCGATCACGGCCGACGCGTTGGAGTGCTCCGGCCGCCAGCCCAGCTCGTCCTGGGCCTTGGTGGTGTCGAACCAGAGCGACTCGGCGTAGAGCAGCCAGTGGTACGGCGCAAAGGGGGCGAGACCCACGGTGGCCAGGGCCCTCATCCCGATGCGGGCCGGGGCCGCGGGCAGGGAGCGCACCCGGGAACCGGTGCCGGCGTGCTCGGCCAGCTCGGTCAACGTCTCCCGCATGGTCCCGAACTCGGTGGCCCCGATGTTGTAGACGGACGGCTTGTCCCGCTCCGAGGCCCGCAGCACCGCGTCGGCCAGGTCGTTGGCGTGCACGAACTGGTAGCGGTTGTCGCCCCGGCCCAGCACGTAGACGGGTGCGCCCTCGGCCACGAACTCGAAGAGTACGGCGATGATGCCCAGCCGGCCGTGACCCAGGATGGTGCGGGGCCGCACGATGGTCACGTCCAGCCCGCCGGCGGCGGCGTCGTGGCACAGGTGCTCGGCCTCGAGCTTGGCCCGCCCGTAGGCCTCCAGCGGCCGGCCCGGGGTGTCCTCGGTGACCGGGTTGGACTCGGGGATGCCGAAGATGGCGCTGGACGACGTGTGCACGACCTTGGCCACGCCCCGGTCCCGCGCCGCGACGAGCACGTTGGCCGTGCCCGCCACGTTGACCGACCAGAACAGGTCGCGGTCCTTGGCCAGGGGCACCTGGGCCACGTTGTTGAGGACCACGTCGACGCCGTCGGTGGCGTCGCGCAGCGCCGCCAGGTCACGTACGTCGCCGGCCACGTACTCCTGGCGGTCGGCGCCGGCCGCGGGAGGCAGGGGCGGGTTGAGGTCGAAGATGCGGACCCGGTCGCCCGCGGCGAGGGCGCGCTCGGCCAGGATCGACCCGAAGTAGCCGCTGCCGCCGGTGACGAGGACGGTCCGACCCATCAGAGCTGGTCCCCGTGGTCGAGGCACCAGCGGATGCTGGCCCGCATCCCCTCTTCGAGCTCGACGGTGGGCTCGTAGCCCAGCTCGGCCCGGGCCCGGGAGATGTCGCAGGCGATGGTGTGGTTCAGCTCGCCCAGCACGTGCAGGGGTTGGATGTAGCGCCCGCGGGACTGGGCCAGTGTGTCCAGGCGCTCGGCCAGCCGGGCCGCGGCCCGGGGCAGCGACATCCGCTCGGGCCCGGACGTGGGCAGGCCCTCGGCCTCCAGCGCCCTGCGCACGGTGGCCAGGATCTCCCGCAGCTCGTAGGGCCGGGCGTCGGCCACCCAGTAGGCGTTGCCCGGCGCCTTGTCGGCCACCTCGGCCCGCAGCAGGCCCTGGACCAGGTTGTCGGTGTAGGCCATCGAGCGGCGCTGCGTGCCGTCGCCGATCAGCGGGAACCGGCCTCGCCGGATCGTGCGGAAGAACTGGCTCTGGCGGGCCGGCTGGTAGGGCCCGTAGAACCACGGCGCCCGCACCATGACCGTGGGCAGGTCGCCCCGGTCGTTGGCCTGCTGCACGAGCTGCTCGGCCTCGTACTTGGACCGGCCGTAGCCCAGGTAGGGGTCGTACGGCGAGTCCTCGGTGAACACCTCGTCGGGCGAGGCGTTCACGCCGAACGGCGAGTTGGACGACACGTGCACGAAGCGGCCCGCGCCGGACCGCCGGGCCCGGTCGAGCACGTTCTGGGTGCCGCCCACGTTGACGTCGAAGAACTCGCGGGTGGAGCGGATCGGATGGATCACCGCGGCGGCGTGGAAGACGGCGGCCTCGGCCCCGACGCCCTCGAACAGGCGGTCGGCGGTGGCCGGGTCGCGCACGTCACCGACGACGACCTCGATGGCGGGGGCGATCAGCGCCAGGGGGGAGGCCTGGTCGTCGCTGGGCACCAGGCAGCGGATCCGCTCCCGGCCGGCCAGGGCCCGGACCAGGTTCTGGCCCAGCCAGCCCGAGGCGCCGGTCACGACCACCGTGGCGGCCGCGGGACCGCTGGGAACCTCTGTCGGACTGTCGGTCATGAGTGGGCCAGGAAGTGGTCGCAGTTGCGGGTCGCGAGGGCCATGATCGCCGCCTGGGGATTGACGCCGGGGGCGTCGGGGATGAGTGAGGCGTCGTTGACCCGCAGGTTGGAGTAGCCCCACACCCGGCCGAAGCTGTCGGCGCCGGTGCGGGCCCGGTTCTCGCCCATGCGGACCGACGAGGTGAGGTGCACGGTCATGATGGTGGCGCGGGCCCGGGTGACCTGGTCCCACCAGCTGCCCAGCTCCTCGGGCCGGCGCACGATGGTGCCGCCCGCCACCGAGGGGTGCAGCTCGGTCGCCCCCGCGGCCAGCAGCAGCTCGCCCAGGTGCACGAGGCCCCGGGCCAGCCGGCTCATGTCACCCTCGGTCAGCGAGTAGGTCACCAGTGGCGAGCGCACGCCCCGCAGGGCGGCCACCCGCCCGCTGCCGTCGCTGCGGATCGCGGCGTAGTACACGGAGATGTTCTCCCAGTCGGCCAGCGCATCGGCGAAGGGCGCCCCGGTGTCGGCCAGGGCCAGGGCCACGTCACCCTTGCGGCTGATCGATCCGCCGATGGCCACGAAGGGCGAGAACTCGGTGATGCGGTGGGTGGGGACGTCGCCGTGGTCCACCGGGTGGGGGAAGCGGGCCGCGATCTTGATGGTCGGGTGCATCTTCAGCCCGTTGCCGATGTTGCGCCAGATGCCGCTGCGCTGGAGCAGCGCCGGGCTGTGGATGGCGCCGCCGCACACGAAGACGTGGTCGGCCGTGATCGTCAGCCGCTCCACGCCGCCACCCGGGTGGGTGCGCCGGCAGCGGGCGCCGACGATGCGGTCGCCCCGGCGCAGCAGCCGCAGCACGCGGCAGTCGGGGATGACGGTCGCTCCCGAGGCCACCGCTCGCGGGATCATCGTGCGGGACATCGTCTGCTTGGTGCCCCGGCCCTGGGCGTCGTAGCTGAACACCCGGGCGAAGTCGACGTTGCGCCAGCCCAGCTTGGTCGCACCCCGCTCGAGGGCGGCGGACGACGGCGGCGGGGCCCCGGGCAGCGAGGCCACCGACAGCTCGGCCTCGACCCGGTCGGCGTAGCCGCCGAGCGCCTCGGGGGAGAACTCCTCGATGGCGTAGGTCGAGCGCCACTCGCCCGTCAGGTGCTCCGGCAGCCGGTGGTAGAGGCCACTGTTGATCTCGGTGCTGCCGCCCACGCAGCGACCCTCGACGTAGGCGATGGCGGGGTTCCCGAGGGCGCCGGCCGGGCCCCGGTGGCGGTACTTGGCGACCATCTCCTCCAGCGAGAACGGCTCCATGGCGTCGGCCGGGACCCACGGGCCCTCCTCGACCACGGTCACGGTGCGCCCGGCGCGGGCGAGGGCGGCGGCGGTGATCGCCCCCCCGGCCCCCGAGCCCACCACCAGCACATCGGTGGCGAGGTCGGCCATCAGGCGCCCCCCGCCGGGGCGAGCTCGTTCTCCGCGAGCAGCACCATCGACTTCATGACCTTCGCGTAGGAGCGCAGGACGCCGATCCGGCTGGTCTCCCACTTGTCGACCAGCGCTGTCAGCGCCGCGGCGTCGCCCGAGGGGATGCGTCCGGTTCGGCGCAGGGCGGCGACGTAGGTCCCCAGCAGGACCGATTCGCCGGCAACCCCGGCGCGCAGATGCTCGGGCATGTCGCGCAGATAGCCGTCGACGAACGCCTCGACAGAGGATCGCAGGGGCTGGTCCGGGGACTCGGTGAGGGCCCCCACGACCTCGCGCTCGAACCAGAGCATGAAGGGGCAGCCTAGGACAGACGCCGTCGCGGTGCGATCTGGGACCTCGGTGCACCGGACACCCGGCACGACTGGATTCACCATGACGCCCCCGCCCGGCTGAGAGCCCCACGACTTCTCGCCGAGCTGATCTCGCCAGTGACGACAGCGTGATACTTCGCTGGACGCAACTGTGTGGTTGCTATATTATAGCAACCACACAGTTGCTATCTGAGAGAGGTCGTGATGGCGTTTCCTGATCGGATCGAGCGCACCGTGGAGCTCGCCCACCCGCTGGACAAGGTGTGGATCGCGCTTACCACGGCCGACGGTCTGGGTGCCTGGTTCGGCAAGGAGGCGACGATCGATGCTCGCCCGGGAGGAGCCGGCCGGATGACGTTCGCGAGCGGCTTGAGCGTCGAGATGCGGGTTGAACGGGTGGAGGAGCCACACGTGTTCGGGTTCACGTGGCGGATCCCCGACCTGCCGGACGACGACCCGCGGCGCACCTATGTCGAGTTCAACCTCGAACAGGTTGGTGCGAGCACCCGGTTGCGCGTGATCGAGGCCGGGTTCGCACAGCTGGCCGATGACGCCCGCCGCATCGCCTACGACAGCCATGCGGAGGGATGGGCGACCGAGCTCGGCGATCTCGCCACCTACCTCGATGCCGCCTGACATCGAAGCGATCGCCGAGCAGGTCTTCACCGCCCTGGCTGACCCCACTCGCCGCAGGATCCTCGCAACGCTTGCGACGCGGGGCCCGGCCACGGCCACCGACCTGGCCGACCGACTGCCGATCACACGCCAGGCGATAGCCAAACACCTGGTCCTGCTCACCGACGCCGGTCTGGTGACCGCCGAACCGGGCGAGCGGCGCCGGATTCGCTATCGGCTCCGTTCAGCGCCCGTGCAGGTGGCACAGCAATTCCTGGCCGCCTTGGCCCACGAGTGGGACGACCGGCTCCGTGCGCTGCAGGAGCACCTCGACAAGTCGGCCCTTGTTCTCACCAAGACATCTGAAAGGTAGCGATGGCAATGACCAGCACCGAGCAACTCTCCGGAACGACGGACTACCAGACGACCGTCCGGGTGAAAGCATCGCCCGATGCGCTGTTCGACGCGCTCACCACGGTGTCCGGCCTGGCCGCCTGGTGGAACCCCGCGACCGGGTCCGGCGAGACCAGCGGCGAGCTCAGGTTCATCATGAACGCCCCCGAGCCGCTCGTGATCCATGTCGACGAGGCCACACGGCCGACGAAGGTGCGATGGACCGTCACGGACTGCCCCTTCCTCCCGGACTGGGTCGGGACCCGGCCGGCGTTCACCATCACCACGGTCGACGGCGACACGTCTGAGCTGCACTTCCGCCACCACGGCCTGAACGAGGAACTGGAATGCCGCGAGATGTGCAGCCGTAGCTGGGACCACTACATGAGCAGCCTGCGCGACCACCTCGAAGCCGGCCACGGAAGCCCCTTCGGCAGCCCCGCAGACAAAGCCCGCCGCGAAGCGGGCACCCGGTAGGGATCGATCCCACACGGAAGGACGATTGACATGGCGAGGTTCATGTACCTCTACCGCGGCCCGCTGCCCGATCTCACACCGGAGCAGGGCACCGAGCGGACGGCCGCGTTCGGCGCCTGGATGGAGAAAGTCGGCGCGGCACTCGTCGACAACGGCAGCCCGTTCGGGTCGAGCGCGTCCGTTCGCGATGACGGCACTGAGGGAACAGCCGGCGACCTGAGCGGCTACACGATCGTCGAGGCCGACGACCTCGCTGCGGCGAAGGCGCTCACCGACGGCCTCCCGTTCCTGTCAGACAGCGACGCGAAGTGCGCGGTCGAGATCTTCGAGCTGCTGCCGATGTAGCGGGACGAGCGCCCGGCGCCTGCGAGCGGTCCCGGCCGGTGAGCGGCCCGCGGG
>JBKPRS010000353.1:0-16966 GCA_046734695.1 Actinomycetota bacterium
GCCGAGACCGTGACCGACGTCGGGCCCGCGACCGGGATGGTCGCGTCGCTGGCCCCGCTGGACAACCTCGTGGTGCTCAGCCACGACCACGAGCTCGCCGGCCGGGTGCTGGCCTCGGCGCTGTCGAGCGACGTCGGCTACATCGGCGCGGTCGGCGCGCGGAAGATGCAGGAGCTGAGGGCCGACTGGCTCGGCTACCAGGGCATCACCGAGCTCGGCCGCATCCATGGGCCGGCCGGACTGGACCTCGGCGCGAGGACGCCGGGAGAGATCGCCATCTCCATCGTTGCGGAGGCTCTGGCGGTCCGGGCGACACGTACACTGCAGGGGCAGTCGCAGTGATGCCCGGAGAAGGGACGCGCACCATGACGCAGCCGGCCGATGACGCCCTCGAGGTGCTCCGTGCGGTCTGGGCGGCGCAGCGGGGCGACGGAGGCGTCGACCTCGACGAGGACTGCAGCCCGACGAAGGCGTGCAAGAACATGCAGGGCGTGACGTTCGACGGGTTCGGCGAGCCCGGGAGCGACGTGGGTGAGGCCTGGCGGGCGAGGCTGGCCCGCGAAGGCAAGCTGGGCGAGTCCGGTGGGAGCGTCCGCGATCTCGTCCTCGGTTCGCCCGAGTCGGGCTGACCTCCGGGCGTGAGGGGCACCGGGGTGGACCGGCCCGAGACGGTCGGAGGGCTCACCGACCTCTTGCGCGAGGGCGGCTACGTCGCCGACCGCGGCCTGTCCACGGCCCTCTTCGTCTCCCTTGCGCTCGGCCGGCCGATCCTGCTCGAAGGCGAGGTGGGGGTGGGCAAGACGGAGGTCGCGAAGGTCCTCGCCACCGTCTTCGGCCGGACGTTGATCCGCCTGCAGTGCTACGAGGGCATCGACGCGAACCAGGCCCTGTACGAGTGGGACTACGCGCGGCAGATGCTGCAGATCCGGGCCCTCTCGGATCGGCAGATCGACGACGACGCCGCGGTCGACAAGCTGTTCGGCCCGAAGTTCCTCCTGGAGCGCCCGCTGCTCCAGGCAGTCCGGGCCGGCGACCGCGCCGTGCTGCTGATCGACGAGATCGACCGGGCGGACGACGAGTTCGAGGCGTTCCTGCTCGAGCTGCTCGGCGACTTCCAGATCAGCATCCCCGAGATCGGGACCGTCACGGCGACCAGCCCGCCGCTCGTGGTCCTGACCTCCAACCGCACCCGTGAGCTCCACGACGCCCTCAAGCGGCGCTGCCTCTACCACTGGGTCGGCTACCCGAGCCCCGAGCGCGAGGTCGAGATCATCCTCGTGCGGGCACCGGGCACGTCCGAGATGCTGGCGCGCAAGGTCGTCGCGGCCGTCAACCGGCTGCGCGAGCTCGATCTCGCCAAGCCGCCGGGTGTGGCCGAATCGCTCGACTGGGTGGCCACGCTCGACGTGTTGGGGGCCACGGATCTCGACGCCCGAGCCGCAGAGGACTCCCTCGGCGCCGTGCTCAAGGAGCGCGACGACCTCGACGCGGTGCGGGACAACCTCGCGGAGATCGTGTCGGGTGGCTGAGCAGGCGCCGTTCGTCAGCCTGCTCGTCGCGTTCGGCAATGAGCTGCGCACCGCCGGGATGGCCATCGGCACCGGCGACGTCGAGACCTACTGCGCGGCGGTGGCGGCACTCGACCCCACCGATCTGGCCGACCTCTACTGGTCCGGGCGCACCACGTTGCTGACCCGCCGGGACCAGATCCCCGTCTACGACCGGGTGTTCCGGCGGTTCTTCCTCGACGAGAGCGACGACGCCGACCCGGTGAGGACGGCGCTCAGGGCGAGCGCCGGGTCGGAGCTGGAGATCGAGCTGCCGTCGGGTGAACAGGCCGGAGAGGGTCACGACGACGACGAGGCGGCGCTCGGGTTGATGGCCTCCGACGTGGCCGTCCTGCGGGAGAAGTCGTTCGCTGCGTGCACCCCCGAAGAGCTCGCCGCGCTGCGGCGGATCATCGCGCGGATCAGGTTGACGCCGCCCCGCCGGCGCACGCGGCGCACGGCGCGGGCCCGCGCCGGGCACCGGCCCGACATGCGCCGCACCGTCCGCGAGACGATGCGGACCCACGGCGAGCCCGCCGAGCTGTTCTGGCGCCGCCGGCAGCAGCGGACGCGGCCGCTCATCCTGATCCTGGACGTGTCCGGGTCGATGTCGGACTACTCCCGCAGCCTGCTGCAGTTCGCGCACTCGACGGCGCGAGCGGGGGCGGCTCGGGTCGAGGTGTTCTGCTTCGGCACCCGGCTGACCCGGATCACCAAGGCGCTGGAGCATCGCCGGCCGGATGTCGCCCTGGCTCAGGCAGCCGCCGCGGTGTTCGACTGGGACGGCGGGACGCGGATCGGGGACTCGCTGGAGACGTTCGTTCGCGTCTGGGGCCGTCGCGGCATGGGCCGCGGCGGGATCGTCGTGATCTGCTCCGACGGGCTCGACCGCGGCGATCCCGGTGTCCTGGCCGGCGCGATGGAACGGTTGTCGCGGCTCTGCCACCGCATCGTGTGGCTGAACCCGCACAAGGGGCACGACGCGGACTTCCGGCCGAGCACGCTCGGGATGATGGTCGCCGCACCCCACGTCGACCTGCTGCTCTCGGGGCACGACCTGCGGAGCCTCGAGGAGTTCGCGGCACGACTCCCGGAGCTCGGGTGAGCAAGATGCGCTGGAGCGTGTCGGTCGTGGCCGACGGGGACCGGGTCGTCACGCGGGAAGAGGTCGTCGAGCTGGCGGACGCGGTCGCGGCGCTGAGCGGGATCGCCTCCGGGATCGGCACGACGAGCTATGGCGCACAGATCATCGTCCATGCGGACAGCGCGGACGAGGCGGTGGAGCACGCCACCCGCGAGCTGGTCGACGCGGCGGCACGAGCCGGGCTGCCCCCGTGGCCCGTGTCGCGGGCCGAGGTGATGGGCGAGGACGACGCCGAGGACGAGGGAGGATGATCCGCCTCGGTTCGCTGGCCGGGTACCCGTTCGAGGGCCCGCGCGCCCTGGCCGGCTGGACCCCGCCGGCCCGCGCCGCGGTCTACGCCATCGTCTTCAAGCCGGACGCCGAAGCGCGGCCCGACCGCTACGCGGTCACCTACGTCGGCGAGTCGGCCGACCTGTCCGCCGAACGCCTGCCGTTCCAGCACCCGCAGGCCGGATGCTGGAACCGCCGCGCGGGGAGCCGCTGGAACCTCTACGTCTGCACATACGAGGTGCCCGGCGGGCTGCCGTCCCACCGTGAGCAGATCGTTCGCGAGCTGATCGCCGTGTACCACCCGACCTGCAACGCCGAGCGGTACGACCCGTCGTGGAAGGAGCAGTGGATCGGCGGCTACACGGCACCGACCGCCGGGCCGCTCACCACCGACCGCGACCCGTCGCCCTAGCTGGTCACCTCGTCCTCGGACGGGGTGGGCGAGGCGACCGCGACCGTCGCGCGCCGGCCCGGCACGTAGCCCACGGCGTCGTGCAGCCGCGAGCGCCGGCGCCCGGAGGCCGGTCGCGCCGGAGCGCGCTCGGTGGACGCGGCCGGCTCGTAGGTCGCCCCGGTGACGATGCCTTCCGCCATGCCGTAGAGCAGCGGGAGCGCGCCGGCGATGACGCCGCCGGTGCGGTTGATCCGCTCGACACCCGGTTCGATCACTTCCGCGTCAAGGACGATCTTGCCGACGAGCTCGGAGCACTCCTCGAGGTTCGTGGCGACCCGCTCCAATTGGCCGCCGACGATGTACAGGTAGATCGCCAGCCCGGCGACGAGCAGGACGATGTCGATGACGGACAGCACGATCAGGGTGGTCACGAGCGCACCTTTCCGAGGACACGGCCCAGGAACAGGTGGTGTTCCAGCCCTTCGGCGAGCACGGCGTCGACGCGGGACGCGGTCTCGGCGATCAGCACGGTGTCCGAGGTGTTCGCGGCCGCTTGCTCCAGGGTGCCGCGGATCTGGACGACCCGGCGGTCGATGTCACGCACCAGCAGGACGAGGATCGTGAGCAGGGCGGCGACCGCCAGCACCACGACGAACCCGCCGATGACGGCACCCCACCACAGGCTCTCCTGTGTGTCGGTCAGTGCGATCAGCATCGTCAACCTCCCAGCCGGGCGCGTCCGCGGGCGAGGCCGGCCACGATCACCTCGGCCGCGTCCCTGGTCGTGTTCAGCTCCGCCAGCGCCGCCGTGTGATGCACGGACTCGGTCAGTGAGTCGTTGATCTGCGCCGCCTGCTTCCCGATCGACCGGGCGAGCAGCAGGATCGGGACGACGAGGGCGACCACCACGAGCACGACGACGATCGCGATCGTGTACCCGATCACCCAACCGGTCGTCGACTCGCTCGCCAGCAGCACGTGCACCATCGTTTCGCTCGCTTCCTCAGATCGATTCGCAGAAGTCACGCACGGGCGCCAGCTCCGCGTTCACCGACGGAAGGACCTCTGGCACCGTGCGCGTCTTGTCGGCCACGACCTGGACCCCGCCGAGGAGGGTGCCGAGGGTCCGGTGTATCGCGATCAGGTGGCCCAGGACACGGATGAGCCCGAGCGCCGCGGCGGCGACGATCAGGGTGGCGATGACCAGGGTCACCCAGGCGGCGATGGGCATGACGTCGTCCTCTCTCCTCGCTCAGGGAAGCAGCTTGGCCACGGAGCCGGCGTAGCGGACGGCGCCGTTGGCAACCTCGTGGATCGTGCTGTCCGTCGTGGCCAGCAGCTCCGGTACCTCGTCCAGCTCGCCGATCAGGGCGACACCGCCCGCCAGCGTGGTGTCGGACGCCCCACGTATCCGTTCGAGCGCGGCCAGCACCCGGTTGAGCAGGGCGACGAGCACGGGGACGACGACGAGCAACAGGATCACGTTGCCGATCCACCACAGCACCATGGGTTCTCTCCTCAGCTCGGCTCGGGCCGGTAGGGCAGGAAGAAGCGGCGCCCGACCCGCTTCAAGGCCAACCACAGGGCGCGGAGGCCGATCGTGAACCCACCGGCCGGCGCGGCGGTCGCGATCTGGTCGGTCGCGACTCCCCGCTCGATCGCCGAGATGCGGGCCTCCATGTTCATCGCGAAGTCCCGCATCAGGATCGCAGTGACGTCGGAGATCATGCCGCGGCCGTACTGGGCGGCGGCGCCGGACAGCTGCAGGTCCTGGGACACGTCGACCTTGGTGCCCCGGCCCGTCGATGTCAGCTTCGCGGTGACGAGCATGGCGGCCTGGCCGCGCCCCTTCTCGTCGGCACCGTTGGCGTCGACGACGATGCGCTTGCCGGCGTCGTCGCGCTCGGTGATCGCCGCGATCCCGGCGAACTGCAGCTTCACCGGCCCCATGCGGACAGCGACCTTGCCGCGGTACCGGTCGTCGCCGAGGTCCTCGGTGAGCTCAGCCCCGGGCAGGCAGCTCGCGACCTGCGAGATGTCGTCGAAGAAGCTCCACACCTTCTCGGTCGGCTCGGTGACCTCGAAGACGTTCGTGATCAGCATTGCGTCTCCTTCGGCCGGTACGACGCCGGGTCCCGCTCGAACGCGGCCCGGCATCCGACGCTGCAGAAGTAGTAGGACACGCCGCCGTGCTCGAACGACGGGCTCGTGCGATCGGCCGGGACCGTCATGCCGCACACCGGGTCGAGCACCCGGGAGGGCGTGGCCGCCTCGGTTTGGCTGTCCGGGGCGAGCGCACCCGCGGCGCGCAGCTGGACCAGCTCGGCCAGGATCGCGACCGCGATCTCCCGGTGCGACGTGTGGCCGAGATCGAGGCCGACGGGCACCCGCACGCGGTCGAGCAGGTCCTGGGGCACGCCCCGGTCCTCGAGGTAGCCGAGCACTGCTTCACCGCGCCGTCGCGAGGCGACCAGCCCGAGGTAAGCGGGCCGGGCCCGGACGGCCTGTTCGATCACGTCCTCGTCGCCGTGGCCCTGCGTCGCCACCACGACGACGGCGCGTTCGTCGACGGCGTCCGTCTTGAAGTCCGGGGCGTCGATCAGGTCGGTGCGCCAGGCGAGCGCGCGGGCCAGCTGAGACAGCGTGTGCGCCATCGGGGAGCGGCCGACGACGACCAGGTGGGGGCTGGACACGACCGGCTCGACGTACACCTGCATCGCCCCCTCGCTCTGGCAGGAGATCGGCAGGAGGATCATCCCCTCCGGCACGGTCCCGAACTGCTCGGCCGTTCCCAGGAGCAGCAGCCGCGGCTCGCGGTCCACGATCGCCCGCTGCGCCTCGCGGATGACCACGGGCTCGGCGCACGCCCCGCCGATCCACCCCCGGACCTCGCCCGACGCGGTGATGATGGCCCGCGCCCCCTGCTGGCCCGACGACGGGCCCTGGCGCCACACGACCGTGGCGAGGGCGAACTCCACGCCGCGCCGGGCCAGCTCACTGGCCTCCTGGACCAGGTCCCAGCCGTCGGCGGCCCCGTCGCTCATGTGTCGTCCGACCTCACCGGGGGTGCTCCGGACACGTCACGGCGTTCCGTCAATGCGTCGTAGACCCGGTCCGGCAGCAGAGGCATGTCGATGTTGCGGACGCCGGTGCCCTTCAGCGCGTCCATGACGGCGTTCACGAACGCCGCCGGCCCGCCGACCGTGGCGCACTCGCCTATCCCCTTGGCGCCGATCGGGTGATGCGGGCACGGGGTGACGACCTCGTGGAGCTCGAAGCCGGGGGTCTCCCACGCCGTCGGCAGGAGGTAGTCCATGAAGTTCGACCCGACGCAGTTGCCGTCGGCGTCGAAGGTGATGAACTGGTTGCTGGCCATCGCGTAGGCCTCGGTCAGCCCCCCCATGATCTGGCCTTCGACGATCATCGGGTTGATCCGCACGCCGCAGTCGTCGACGGCGACGACGTTGAGGACGTCCCACACCCCGGTCTCGGGGTCGACCTCGACGGTGGCGATGTAGCAGGCGAACGGCCACGTGAGGTTGGGTGGGTCGTAGTACGCGTTGTTCTCCAGGCCGGGCTCCATGCCGTCGGGCATGTTGCTGTACGCGGCCATCGCGCACTCCTGGATCGTCACGCCGGTGCCCGGGGCGCTACGGACGTAGAAGCGCCCGAGCTCCCACTCGACGTCTTCCTCCGACACCTCGAGGAGGTGGGCGGCGAGCTTGCGCGCCTTGGCCCGCACCTTGCGGGACACCATCGCCACCGCCGCGCCCGCCACCGGAGTGCTGCGCGACGCGTACGTGCCCATGCCGAACGGCGCGGTGTCGGTGTCGCCTTCCTCGACCGTCACGTCCTCGGCCGGGATGCCCAGCTCGTGGGCGACGATCTGCGCCCAGGTCGTCTCGTGCCCCTGGCCCTGCGTCTTGGCCCCGGTGCGCAGCAGCGCCTTGCCCGTCATGTGCACGCGGAGCTCGGCCGAGTCGAACATCTTGATGCCGAGGATGTCGTACTCGCGGCTGTTGCCGGCCCCGAGCGGCTCGGTCATCGTCGAGATGCCGATGCCGAGCAGGCGCCCCTCCCGCTTGGCCTCCTCCTTCTGCCGCAGGAAGTCCTGGTAGCCGACGGCCTCCAGCCCGACGTCGAGGCACTTGCCGTACTGGCCGGAGTCGGTGAGGAACCCCCACGGCGTGCGGTGCGGGAAGTCGTCGTCGCGCACGAAGTTGAGCCGGCGGAACTCCGCCTGGTCGATGCCGAGGTCGTCCGCGGCCGCCTGCACCATGCGTTCCTGGAAGTACATCGCCTCGGTGACGCGGAACGAGCACCGGTAGGCGACGCCCCCCGGCGCCTTGTTGGTGTACACGCCGCGGGCGGTGAGGTGAGCGGTCGGGATGTCGTAGCACGAGAACGCCGAGTGCATCAGGCCGATCTTGAACTTGCTCGGCTGGGCATCGGAGAAGAAGGCGCCATGGTCCGCGTCGGTGTGCATGCGGACCCCGAGGATCTTCCCGTCCTGGCGCAGCGCCATCTCCCCGCGCAGGTAGATGTCACGGGCGAACCCCGTCGAGATGAGGTTGCCGGTCCGATCCTCGATCCACTTCACCGGTCGTTCGAGGAGGATCGACGCCAGGATCGACATCACGTAGCCGGGATAGACCGGCACCTTGTTGCCGAACCCACCGCCGAGGTCGGGCGAGATGATCCGGATCATGTGCTCGGGAAGCTCGGCGACCAGTGCCACCGCGGCGCGGATGATGTGGGGCGCCTGGGTGGTCATGTACACGGTGAGCTTCGACGTCGCCCGGTTGAAGTCGGCGATCGACCCACAGCACTCCAGCGGGGACGGATGGGAGCGCGGGTAGTGCAGCTCGAGCTTGGACACCCGATCCGCCTCGGCGAACGCCCGGTCGGTGCCGTCCTTGTCGCCGACCTCCCAGTCGTACACGACGTTGTCGTGCTGGTTCTCCTTGTCGTCGCGGATCAGCGGGGCGTCCTCGGCGACGGCCTGCTGCGGGTTGACGATGACGGGCAGCGGCTCGTAGTCGACGACGATCGCCTCGCACGCGTCCTTGGCGATGTACGGGTCGTCGGCGATGACACAGGCGACCTCCTGGCCCTGGAACCGGACCTTGTCGGTCGCCAGGACCGCCTGCGTGTCGTAGGAGAGCGTGGGCATCCAGGCGAGGTTGCGGCTCGCCATCATCTCCCCGGTGAGGACCAGCCGCACGCCCGGGATGTCCCACGCCTTGGTGACGTCGATCGAGGTGATCCGGGCGTGGGCGAGGGGGCTGCGCAGGATCTCCATGTGGAGCATGCCCGGCAGCACGATGTCGTCGATGTAGTTGCCCTTGCCCCGGACGAACCGGTTGTCCTCGACCCGCCGGCGGCTGGCTCCCAGCCCGCCGATCTTGATCTCGTCCAACCCGCGGCCCACGCCAGTGCCCTCTGCCGTGCTGTCTGCCGTCATGAGTCCGTCCCACCCCGCAGCTTCTGGGCCGCCCACATCACCGACTTCACGATGTTCTGGTAGCCGGTGCAGCGGCAGAGGTTCCCCGACAGCGCCCAGCGGACCTCGTCCTCGGTCGGATCGGGGTTCGCGTCGAGGAGCTCCTTGGCCACCAGCATCATCCCGGGCGTGCAGAACCCGCACTGCAGCCCGTGCTCCTCCTTGAAGCCCTCCTGGATCGCGTGCAGCTCGCTCGGGGTCCCGAGGCCCTCGACCGTGGTGATCTCGTGGCCGTCGGCTTGCACGGCCAGCATCGTGCAGCTCTTGACCGCGCTGCCGTCGTACAGGACCGTGCACGCACCGCAGTTGGTGGTGTCGCATCCGGTGTGCGTCCCGGTCAGCCGGAAGGCCTGGCGGAGCAGGTGGGCGAGCAGCAGCCGAGGCTCGACGTCGGCCGCCCGCCGCTCGCCGTTCACCGTGAGCGTGATCCTGCGCACCGGGATGTCGTCCGCCGGCTCCGGGGTGATCTCCTCGAACAGGCTCGTCATGTCAGGCCGCCATCTCCGTTGACTCGACGACACGGTCGAGGAGGCGCACCACGAAGGTGCGCACGATCTGCCGCTTGAACGCCGCGCTGCCGCGGTGGTCCGTGCGGGGCCGCGCGGCCTGGGCGGCGAGCTCGCCGGCCTGGGCGATGTGGTCGGCGGTCAGAGGCCCACCGACGAGCACCTGCGCCGCGTCGACGGCGTCGATGGTCGCCCCACCGACCCCCGTCAGGGCGATGCCGGCCCGGACGATCCTGCTGTCCGTCATCTCCACGCCGACCGCGACGCCGACCGTCGCGAAGTCGCCCACCCGGCGCTCCAACTTCAGGTAGCCCCCGGCGGGCACGCCCGTCGGCGCGGGGATGACGGCCTCGACGGCGATCTCGTCGCTCGCCAGGGCGTTGTCGAACGGACCCGTGACGAACTCGGACACGGGGATCGTGCGCCGGCCCTGCGGGCCCTGCGCCACGATGTGGCCCCCGAGGGCGGTCACCACCGAGGCCCAGTCGCCCTGCGGGTCGGCGTGGCACAGCGAGCCGACGAGCGTCCCGCGGTTGCGCACGATCGGATCGGCGATCAGCGGCGCCGCCGCCGCCATCGTCGGCTGCTTGGCGGTGAGGAACGTCGAGCGCTCGAGATCGGCGTGACGGCACAGCGCCCCGACGCGGATGGTCCCGTCCGTCTCGACGATGTGGTGGCCGAGGTCCGGGATGTTGTTGATGTCGACGAGCATCTCGGGCGACGCAAAGCGCAGCTTGAGCAGGGGGACCAGGCTCTGCCCGCCCGCGAGCACCTTGGCCTCACCTCCGCCCTGCTCCAGGAGGGCGATGGCCTCGTCGAGCGAGTGCGGGGCTTCGTAGCGGAACCGGGGTGGGTAGATGCGGATCTCCTCTCCGTGCCTGGCGCGGTCGGCGTTCAGCGACCGGGCTCGGAAGCTGACGTACCGCCGCCGGCGCCCTCCGTGTCGGGGACCGCCACCGGGAGGGACTCCGCTTCCGGATCCGGTCGCCGCTCCTGGTGTGGTGGCCAGGGGCCCTGCACCGGTTGTCCGGCGACCTTGAGGTAGTCGATCAGCTGGGGCCAGGCCCACACCGTGGGGCTCTTGCCGGTCTTCGGCGAATGCTCGATGACCTCGAACAAGCGCGGATTGCCGTGGCTGTGGCCCGTGGACTCGACTGCCATCCTGCTCGCCCTCTACACATTTGGACAGCCCGTGGCGGGACGTGTCGTTCGTCACCGGCGACTCTAGCGTTCGCACCGTGGCGTCGCGGTCGCCTTCAACCCGTCTACGTCACGTTGTGGAGCCAGGTGTGGGAAGGTCGTAGCAGCTTCGGTAGGAGGGGAAGAGCCATGCGGGTTCCGTTGACCATCGCCGACTTCCTGGAGCGCGCCGCGCTCGTGTACCCCGACCGGATCGGCGTGGTGGACGAGCCCGACCAGCCGGCGGAGTCCTGGGGCGAGCTGACCTACGGGCGGGTGAACGAGCTGGCTCGGGCCCAGGCCGCGGCGCTCGACGGCCTCGGGATCGGCCGGGGCGAGCGGGTCGCCGTGGTGTCCCACAACGCCGCCCGGCTGCTCGTGTCGTTCTACGGCGTGGCCGGCTGGGGCCGGGTCCTGGTCCCGGTCAACTTCCGGCTCTCGACCGACGAGGTGCGTTACATCGTCGAGCACTCGGGCGCCTCGGTGCTGCTGGTCGACCCGGAGCTGGACGAGGCGCTGGCCGGTGTCGAGTGCAAGCACCGGATGGTCATCGGCGCGGAGACCGACGGCACCATCTGGCCCTCGGCCGCGGCGGAGCCCGAGCCCTGGGCCGAGCCCGACGAGGACGCCACCGCCACCATCAACTACACGAGCGGCACGACCGCCCGGCCCAAAGGCGTGCAGCTCACCCACCGCAACGTGTGGATCAACGCCTCCATGTTCGGCTGGCACACAGGCGTGAGCGACCGCGACGTCTACCTGCACACGCTTCCCATGTTCCACTGCAATGGCTGGGGCATGCCCTTCGCCACGACCGGCATGGGGGCCAAGCAGGTGGTGCTACGCAAGGTCGACGGCCCCGAAATCCTCCGCCGGGTGGACCAGCACGGCGTCACGCTGCTGTGCGGCGCCCCCGCGGTGGTGGCCGCCATCCTCGACGCGGCCGAGGGCTGGGACGGTCCCATCCCCGGACGGGACCGGACGCGCATGGTGGTGGCGGGCGCGCCGCCGCCCACCCGCACGATCGAGCGCATGGAGACCGAGCTGGGCTGGGAGTTCATCCAGATCTACGGCCTGACGGAGACCGCTCCCCTGCTCACCATGAACCGCACCCGGGCCGAGTGGGACGACCTCTCCCCCGGCGAGCGGGCGTCCAAATTGGTGCGGGCGGGCGCGCCCACGCTGGGCGTCACCCTGTCGACCAGTGAGGCGGGCGAGGTGCTGGCCCGGTCCAACGTGGTGCTCGACGGCTACTGGGACCAGCCCGAGGCGTCGGCGGAGGCCCTGGAGGGCGGCTGGTTCCACACCGGCGACGGCGGGACCTACGAGGACGGCTACCTCACCATCTCGGACCGCAAGAAGGACGTGATCATCTCGGGCGGCGAGAACGTCTCGTCCATCGAGGTCGAGGACACGCTGTTCTCGCACCCGGCGGTGGCCGAGGTGGCGGTGATCGGCGTGCCCGACGAGAAGTGGGGCGAGACGGTCAAGGCGCTCGTGGTGCTGGCGCCGGGCGCCACGGCCGACGAGCAGGAGCTGATCGAGCACTGCCGCGGCCGGCTGACCCACTTCAAGTGCCCCACGTCCGTGGAGCTGCGCGACGCGCTGCCCCGCACGGCCACCGGCAAGCTCCAGAAGTTCAAGCTGCGAGCGCCCTACTGGGAGGGCCGCGAGCGCCAGGTCAACTGAGAGGCTGCGCCTTGGCGGCAGCCGTGGCCCGAGCGGCCCGCTGCTTCAGCAGCAAGAGCGGGAAACACAGCCCCCGGTGGCTGGGAGGGCGTGCGTGGCCGGCTCATGTGCGTAGCGCGCCGGCGATCTTGGATGCCGCCTCGGCCACCGCCGGGCCGAGGCGGGGGCCGGGCGCACGTGTGAGTCGGTCGATCGGGCCGCTGACGCTCACGGCCGCAACCACTCGACCGGTCCGATCGATGACCGGCGCGCTCACGGACGCCACACCGGGCTGGCGCTCGGCGACGCTGGCGACCCATCCCGCCTGACCCGCGGTGAGGGCGCGGCCGCCCGAGCCGCGGTCGAGCGGGAGGCGGGCGCCGATCGGGACGATGGTGCGCAGCTCGTGTGCGGCCTCCAGCGACTCCACGCAGACCCGCTCGTCACCGTCGCGCACGAACAGCTGGACCGACTCCCCCGTCTGCTCGGCCAGCCAGGCCAGGGCGGGGCGGGCCACCAGCCAGCCGGGCAGCGCCTCGGCCGCGGCGTGGCCCAGTCCGATCAGCCGTAGGCCCAGGGCGAAGCGGCCCTCGTCGTCGCGACGCACCAGGCCGTGGGCCTGAAGCGCCACCGCGAGACGGTGCGCGGTCGCCCGGCTGAGGCCGGTGGCGGACACCAGGGCCGCCAGCGGAAGAGGGCCGGGCTCCAGGGCGGCCAGGACGGCAACCGCCTTGTCGAGCACCCCCACACCGCTTAGGCTGTTGTTCACCACGTGGGAAGTCTATCCCACATGTTGAGACAGGTGACAATGATGTCCGAACCTCGCACGCTGAGCCAGAAGGTCTGGGACCGCCACGTCGTCCGCTCCGGCGACGGCCTGCCCGACCTGCTCTACATCGACCTCCACCTGGTGCACGAGGTCACCTCGCCCCAGGCGTTCGACGGGCTGCGCCTCGCGGGCCGCAGCGTCCGCCGGCCCGACCTCACTGTGGCCACGATGGACCACAACGTCCCCACCTCGGGCCTCGACCAGCCGATCGCCGATCCCGTCTCGGCCAAGCAGATGCAGGTGCTGCGGGCCAACTGCGAGGAGTTCGGCATCGCCTGCTACGGCATCGGCGACCCCAACCAGGGCATCGTGCACATCATCGGCCCCGAGCTGGGCCTCACCCAGCCGGGCATGACCGTCGTGTGCGGCGACAGCCACACGTCCACCCACGGGGCGTTCGGGGCGCTCGCCTTCGGCATCGGCACCAGCGAGGTCGAGCACGTGCTCGCCACCCAGACCCTCCCCCAGCAGCGGCCCGGCACCATGGCCGTCACCGTCGAGGGCGAGCTGCCCGCCGGCGCCGTCGCCAAGGACGTGATCCTCGCCATCATCGGCCGCATCGGCACCGGCGGCGGCATCGGCTCGATCATCGAGTACCGGGGCTCGACCATCCGGTCCCTGTCGATGGAGGGCCGCATGACGGTGTGCAACATGTCGATCGAGGCCGGCGCCAAGGCCGGCCTCATCGCGCCGGACGAAGTCACCTTCGCCTACCTCGAGGGACGCCGGCACGCCCCGAAGGGCGCCGGCTGGGACCGGGCCGTCGAGGACTGGCGCAGCCTGGCCACCGACGAGGGCGCCGCCTTCGACAAGTCGGTCGAGATCGACGCGGCCGGCATCGTCCCCCACGTGTCGTGGGGCACCAACCCCGGCCAGGTCGTGCCCATCAGCGGCGTCGTGCCCGATCCGGACAGCTTCGCCGAGGCATCCGAGCGCGAGGCCGCCCACCGGGCCCTCGACTACATGGGCCTCACCGCCGGCACGCCGATGCGGGACATCGCCGTCGACACCGTGTTCATCGGGTCGTGCACCAACGGCCGCATCGAGGACATCCGGGCGGTGGCCGCCGTGGCCGACGGCCACAAGGTCGCCCCGGGCATGCGCACGCTGGTGGTCCCCGGCAGCCATCAGGTCAAGGCGCAGGCCGAGGCCGAGGGCCTCCACGAGATCCTCAGCGCCGCCGGCTTCGACTGGCGTGAGCCCGGCTGCTCGATGTGCCTGGCCATGAACCCGGACAAGCTCGCCCCGGGTGAGCGCTCCGCCTCCACCAGCAACCGCAACTTCGAGGGCCGCCAGGGCCGGGGCGGGCGCACCCACCTCGTGTCCCCCGCCGTCGCCGCCGCCACCGCCATCGCCGGCACGTTCGCCACGCCGGCCGACCTGTCGTAGCCAGGAGCCGAGATGAACCCCGTCCGCATCGTCCAGGGCACCGCGGTCCCCCTCGACCGCTCCGACGTCGACACCGACCAGATCATCCCCGCCGAGTGGCTCAAGCGCGTCGAGCGCACCGGCTTCGGCCGCGGCCTGTTCGCCACCTGGCGCGACGACCGCGACTTCGTGCTGAACGACGAGGCGTACGCCGGCGCCGGCATCCTCGTGGCCGGGCCCAACTTCGGGACCGGCTCGTCCCGCGAGCACGCCGTGTGGGCGATCATGGACTACGGCTTCGCCGCCGTGGTCAGCCCCCGCTTCGGCGACATCTTCCGCAACAACGCCACCAAGAACGGGCTGGTTCCTGTGCTGGTGCCCGCCGAGGTGGGAGAGGCGCTGCTGCGGGCCGTCGAGGCCGACCCGTCGCTGGAGATCACCATCGACGTCGAGCGGCGCACGCTGTCCGCCCCGGCCGCGGGCATCGAGTGCGCCTTCCCGCTCGACGACGCCACCCGCGAGCGGTTCCTCGAAGGGCTCGACGACATCGGCATCACCCTGCGTGACGCCGACGCCATCGACACCTACGAGGCGCAACGACGCGACTGGATGCCCGCGGTCCCTGTTGGCTAGCGAGTCGCGTGCAGACCGGTGGCGCTGGTGGCCGTGACCCGGCCCGGGGCCAGGGAGTGGGCCAGCACCACGGTCGTGCCCGCCTCGCTGCTGCGCACCTCGATCTTGTCCACCAACGCCTGCATCAGCGCGAGGCCGCGCTTGCCGGGGGCGTCGGGCGCCGGCATCTCGGCCCGGACCGGCGGGACGAAGCCGTCGCCCGTGTCTGACACGACGATCGTGCAGTCGGTGCCCTCGACCCGCACGCTCACCGCGAAGTTGTCGCCGCCGGCGTGGAGGATGGCGTTGTTGCACGCCTCGGCCACCGCCAGGATCAGCGGCTCGGCCAGGCCGGACGGTACGCCATACCCGCGCAGCGCAGCACGTACGAACGCGCGAGCTGATGGAACGGCGGCGCGCTCGCGCCGAAACCGAGTGCTCATTCGCACATCCATCGGGTGCGCCGTACCCTCCCAGGGCATTCCACAAACACCAGATGGCGACTTGCCTGCAGCCCGCCGTAGTGTCAGCAGCGCACGTATCGCCGTCCACGCGAGCCGCAGATGTCCGAGGACACCCGACCCTTCGTCCAGTTGACCGCGCCCGCGGAGCCCGGGTCGGCCCGCCTGGCGCGCATCCTCGCCGCCGGGGTGGCGGCTGACGCGGGCCTCAGCATCGACGACACCGAGGACCTCCGCATCGCGGTCAGCGAGCTCGTCGCCCTGCTCGTGGACGGCATCGCCGGCGCCCGCGAGTCGATCCTCGTGCGCTTCTGCACCCGCCCCGGCGAGGTCACCGTGGACGGCGAGCGCCCGCCCGTCCCCGGGCACCTCGACACCACCGAGGTCGACGACCTCGCGCTCGAGATCCTGCGCGTGGTGGTCGACGACCACGCCTTCTCGGCCGACGAGACCGGGCGCCGCTTCCATCTGGTGAAGCGGTCCCGGGCCGCACGATGAGTGACTGGGACGGCTTGTTCCTGAACTACCGGGACAGCGGTGAGCGGTCGGTCCGCAACCAGCTGGTCGAGGCCCACCGGGGCCTGGCCGCTTCCATCGCCAACGACTACCGGGGCCGCGGCGTCGAGCTCGACGACCTGGTCCAGATCGCCATGCTGGGGATGATCAAGGCAGTCGAGCGCTACGACGTCGACCGCGGCATCCCCTTCTCCTCCTTCGCCAGCCGGACGGTCAACGGGGAGATCAAGCGCTACTTCCGCGACCGGACGTGGGCCGTCCGCCCGCCCCGCAGCGCCCAGGAGCGCCACCTGGACCTGCGCCGGGCGCGGGCGGGGCTGTCCCTGCGGCTGGGCCGGCCGCCCACCGTGGGCGAGATGGCGGCCGAGCTCGACATGTCCGAGGACGACGTGCTCGACGCCATGGAGGCCGGGGCCGCCTACCGGGCCACGAGCCTCGACGCGCGCCGGCCCGGTGACGAGGACAACGGCCCGCTGGGCGAGCGCCTCGTGGGCGGGGAGGCGCCGAGCGGGCGGGTGGAGATGCGCATGCTGGTGGACCAGCTGCTCGACACCCTGCCGCCCCGCGAGGCGGAGATCATGCGCCTGCGCTTCTACGACGAGCTGACCCAGAGCGAGATCGCCGAGCGCCTGGGTATCAGTCAGATGCACGTGTCCCGGCTGATGCGGCGCTGCCTGAACGACCTGCGCGCCACCCTCGACCGCTAGCCGCGCTTCGCGCCCGGGCGCGGTGTAGGGGTGGGTTGAGCGGCTGGGGGCCGACCCGTTGCTCTCGGCCGCCGGGGCCGGCGTCGACCTGACCGCGGTCGACCTGGGCGACGGCACCACGGGCTGGTCAGGCCTCGCCACCGACAACCCGGACGGGCCCATCCGGTTCCTAGTGTGGTCGCCCCGACCCGGCGTCGTCTTCGCGATCGACAGTTACGACACGCACCGCTCCGACGACGACCTGGCCGCCCTCGCCCGGGCG
>JBKPRS010000354.1:0-3346 GCA_046734695.1 Actinomycetota bacterium
CAGGGGGACGGCGGCCAGGATGAGGTTCCAGAGCATCCAGAACCGGTTGCGGACGACGACCTCGGCCAGGGGACCGAGCAACGAATGCGCGTGGCCCATGGCCACCATCGTGCCCGATCCCCCGCTCCGGAGGACAGCGCCGACCTCAGTACCGGTAGTGATCGGGCTTGTACGGGCCCTCGACGGGCACGCCGATGTACTCGGCCTGATCCGTCGACAGCTTGGTGAGCTTGACGCCCAGCGCGGACAGGTGGAGCCGGGCCACCTTCTCGTCGAGCTGCTTGGGCAGCACGTACACGCCGAGCGGGTAGTTGCCGGTCTTGGTGAAAAGCTCGATCTGGGCCAGCACCTGGTTGGTGAAGCTCATCGACATCACGAAGCTGGGGTGGCCGGTGGCGCAGCCCAGGTTCAGCAGCCGGCCCTCGGCCAGCACGATGATCGAGTGCCCGTCGGGGAACACGAACTCGTGCACCTGGGGCTTGATCTCGACCTTGCGCACGTCGCTCATGCGGGCCAGGCCGGCCATGTCCATCTCGTTGTCGAAGTGGCCGATGTTGCCGACGATGGCGTTGTGCTTCATCCGGGCCATGTGCTCGGCGGAGATGATCCCCTTGTTGCCGGTGGCGGTCACGAAGATGTCGGCCTTGTCCACCATCTGGTCGAGGGTGTTGACCTCGTAGCCCTCCATCACGGCCTGCAGGGCGCAGATGGGGTCGACCTCGGTGACGATGACCCGGCAGCCCTGGCCGCGGAGGGACTGGGCGCAGCCCTTGCCCACCTCGCCGTAGCCGCACACGACGGCCACCTTGCCGCCGAGCATGACGTCGGTGGCCCGGTTGATGCCGTCGATGAGGCTGTGCCGGCAGCCGTAGAGGTTGTCGAACTTGGACTTCGTGACCGAGTCGTTCACGTTGATGGCCGGGAACAGCAGCTGGCCCAGCTCGGCCATCTGGTAGAGCCGGTGGACGCCGGTGGTGGTCTCCTCGGTGACGCCCTTGATGGCCGCCGCGGTCTCGGTCCAGCGGCCGGGGCGCTCCGCGATGGTGCGCTCGAGGAGGTCCACGATGACGTGCCATTCCTCGGGGTCGTCCTCGGTGGCCGCGGGCACCGCGCCCGCCTTCTCGTACTCCACGCCCTTGTGGACCAGCAGCGTGGCATCGCCGCCGTCGTCGAGGATCATGTTGGGGCCGCCACCGTCCGGCCACTGCAGGGCCTGGTCGGTGCACCACCAGTACTCCTCCAGCGTCTCGCCCTTCCAGGCGTAGACCGGGACGCCCTCGGGGCGGTCGAGCGTGCCGTTCGGGCCCACGACGACCGCGGCCGCGGCGTGGTCCTGGGTGGAGAAGATGTTGCAGGACACCCAGCGCACGTCGGCGCCGAGCACGGTCAGGGTCTCGATGAGCACGGCCGTCTGGATGGTCATGTGCAGCGAGCCCATGATGCGGGCGCCCGCCAGGGGTTGGGAATCGGCGAACTCGGCGCGCAGGGCCATCAGGCCGGGCATCTCGACCTCGGCGAGGTCGATCTCCTTGCGGCCCCAGCCGGCCAGGGTCAGGTCGGCGACCTTGAAGTCGCCCTCTCGGAGCATGGTCATGGGATCTCCCTGATGACGTCGATGTGGTTCTTCCGTCACCGGGCCGGGTGCATCCAGCACCACCCATGTCGGCCCGAGGCCCAGCAAGCCTAGCCGTCCCGTCCCGTCGGAAACTCACTCGGGCGGGGGAGGGCCCGGACCCTAAGGTCGTCGGGCTGTGCCTGGAGCCGATCCCCCCGCTGGGGGGCGGGCGGCGCGCTTGCTCGCCGCCACCCTCCGACCCGAGGCGCGCAGCCTCGCAGGCATCGTCGCGGTCCTGGTGGTGGCCATGCTCGTGCGCCTGGCCCTGCCGGTGCTGCTGGGCGTGTTCGCGGATGACGCCCTGGCCGGAGCGGGCGTGGACCACCTCACGCGTCTGGCCGTGGCCTACACGCTGGCCGCGCTGGCCTGCAACGGCCTCGACCTGGTGGTCGTCTGGCGCTCGGCGCACGTGTCCTGGCGGGCGGGCAACCGGCTGCGGGAGCAGCTGGCGGCCCACGCCCTGCGCCTGGAGCAGGCCTGGCACGGCCGCCACAGCCCGGGCCAGCTCATCGAGCGGATCGACGGCGACGTCGAGGCCATGGGTCGCTTCTTCGCCGGCATCGCCGTGCACATCGTGGGCAACCTCGTGCTGGTGGTGGGGATGGTCGTGGTCGCCACGCTCATCGACCCGCTGACGGGCCTGGTGCTGGCCGTGACCGCGGTCGGGTCCGCCGCGGTGATGATCCGCCTGCGGGTGGCCGCGGTGGCGGCCCGGGAGGTCGAGCGCGAGGTCAACGCCCAGCTCTACGGCGACCTGGAGGAGCGCCTGGGCGGCCTGGAGGACATCCGGGCCAACGGCGGCGGGGCCTACGCGGTCCACCGGCTGCACGGCCACAGCGCCCGCTGGTGGCGCGCGGCCCGGCACGCCAGCGTGCGCGGCGACGGCGCCCAGGCCATGGCCGCCCTGGTGCTCGGCGTCGGCACCGCGGCGGTCCTCGCGACCGGTGTCGTGCTCCAGCTGCGGGGCGTGATCACGGTGGGCGCGGTGCTGACGCTGTACCGCTACGCCGACATGCTGCGGCTGCCGCTGGAGCGCATCGCCGAGCAGCTCAAGGAGTTCCAGAAGGCCATGGCCGGCGCCCGGCGGGCCTCGACCATGCTGGCCACCGAGCCCGTCATCGCCGACGGCCCGCTCGACGGCTCGGCGCTGGGCCCTGGTGCCCTGGCCGTCGACTTCGACGCCGTCGGCTTCAGCTACGACGGCCGCACCGCGGCGCTGGCCGGCATCGACCTGCACCTGGCCCCGGGCACGCAGCTGGGCGTCGTGGGCCGCACCGGGAGCGGCAAGACCACGCTGGGCCGGCTCCTGGCCCGCTTCCGGGACGCCGGCGAGGGCGCGGTCCGCGTCGGCGGCGTGGACGTGCGCGACCTGAAGCTGGACGCCCTGCGGGACCGGGTGGCGGTCGTGACCCAGGACGTCGAGCTGTTCCGGGCGTCCGTGCGCGACAACCTGACCCTGTTCGGCGCCCGCCAGGCATCGGACGTGCGGCTGGTGGACCTGCTCAGGCGCATGAGCCTGGGCGACTGGTTCGCCTCCCTGCCCGACGGGCTCGACACGCGCCTGGACGGGGCCCACGGCCTCTCCGCGGGCGAGGGCCAGCTGCTGGCATTCGCCCGGGCGCAGCTGGCCGATCCCGCGGTGGTGGTGCTGGACGAGGCGTCGAGCCGGCTCGACCCGCTCACCGAGGAGCGCATCGGCGAGGCGACCCAGGCCCTGCTGGCCGGCCGCAC
>JBKPRS010000355.1:0-2159 GCA_046734695.1 Actinomycetota bacterium
CCCGTTGCCCGTCCCGGGTGGCCGGCTGTAGCCGTTGCCCGGCGGGGGCCCGTTGCGCCGAGCAGCACCGGACCCGTTCCCCGGCCTGCGGGCGCCGCCACCGTTGCCGGCCGCGCCGCGCGGCGCCCGCGCCCCGTAGCCGTCGGGGCCGCGGCCAGGGGCCGGCGACTCCCACGGCTGGTGACCCGGAGCGGGGGACGACGGCCTACGGCGGCGGGGGGGCTCGGCCATCAGGCGCGCGTGTGCCAGGGACCAGACATTCCGGTAGAGGCTACCCAAGGCCGGGGGCGCGGAGTCACGCGCCCGGTGGCGGTGCGGCGCCCTGCGCGCTGTAGGTTGCGGGCATGACGGTGGTTGACGACGCGGCCCCGGCCGCCAAGCCGGCCCGCTGGACCGCGCAGTGGAAGGAGCTCTACGACGAGGTCATCCAGTCGGGGCTGTGCACCGGCTGTGCGGGCTGCGTCATCTCCTGTCCCCACGACGTGATCGGCTACACCCACGAGCCGGGCGCGTACAAGCCGTTCCACCTCGAGGACGAGCTGGGGCCCGACAACTGCATCCACGGCGAGAAGGGCTGCACCAGCTGCACCCGCGCCTGCCCCCGGTTCCGGGGCTGGGAGCCGCAGGCTGACGAGCACCTCTTCGCCCGGGTGCGCCGGCCCGACGAGGTGGCCGGCGTCGCCCAGGACATCCTGCTCGTCCGGGCCAGCGACGACATGGTCCACCGCATGGGCCAGGACGGCGGGCTCGTGTCGGCTCTCCTCATCTGGGCCATCGAGAACGACTACATCGACGCCGCCCTCGTCTCCTACCTGGAGGGCGACGGGCGCTCGTGGAAGGCGAAGCCCGGGGTCGCCGCCAGCAAGGACGAGATCCTGGCCGCGGCCGGCAGCCGCTACACGTACTCCGCCAACACCCTGGCCATCAACGAGGCGCTGGAGCGGGGCCACAACCGCCTGGCCCTGGTGGGGATGTCGTGCCAGTCGTCGGTGCCCCCGATCATGTGGAGCCGCAAGGCGGGCAAGATCGGCAAGCCGATCCTGTTCAACATCGGCCTGCTGTGCTCCAAGACGTTCGACGACTCGATCTTCGAGGAGCTGTTCCTCACCAAGTACGGCCTGCCGATCGAGGACATCGTCAAGATGAACATCAAAGGCGTGTTCCAGATCTGGACCCGGGACGGCCACTACCACGAGATCCCGCTCAAGGAGTGTCACGCCTGGACGCGGGAGGGCTGCACCCACTGCCCCGACTTCGCGGCCGAGCACGCCGACATCTCCACCGGGGGCATCGGCAAGGACAACGACTGGACCCTGACCATCGTCCGCACCGACCTCGGCCGGGAGATCATGAACCGGATGATCGCCGACGGATCGGTCATCGCCCGCCCCGGCGACGAGGATCCCGGGGCCATCGCCCTGATGAACAAGCTGGCGGCCAAGAGCCGCGAGCGCTGGCCGGGCACCGCGGTGCCCGAGCCGCGCGTCATGGCGTAGTGGCGTCCCCGGACGTGCACTGGTTGAAGATGTCGACCAGCTCCTGGGGGCGGGCGGTGTCGTCCTCGTTCAGCTGCTGGTCGATCTCGACGAACCGGTCGAACGGCACGGTCGCCTCGATCTTGTCGTAGATGCACTGGCAGACCGCCTGGCCGGGCTGGGCGTCGGCGGTGCACGAGTTCATGAAGTTGGCCTCGATGGTGGCGTTGTAGCCGCTCGCCTCCTCGGTGGTGGAGGTCTCCTCGCTGGTGGTGGTCGTCCCGCCGCTGTCGTCGTCGTCGCCACCTCCCTGGCCGAACAGCAGGACCAGGCCGATCACGCCCACGATCGCCAGCACCGCGGCGGCGATCCAGAGCGCGCGGTTGGACCCCCCGCCGAGGCTCACGTTCCCGGGCTGCGCCGGGGGATGGCCGCCCGAGGACACCCCGCCGAGCGGCGACGCCCCCGCCCGGGGCGTGCCCCCGAACGGCGTAGGCGTGGGCGCCCCGATCCCGGTACCGGCGGCGTAACGGCCACCGCCTCCCGAGGGCGCGTCCATGGGACCGGTCGTCCCGCCCGGCGGCACCAGCGGGGCCCGCGCCCCGGGTGAGGTGGGCGCGGGGGCCGGCGTCGGGGTCCTAAGCGTGGTGGGCCGCTGGTCGGCGGACGGGGTCGGGGTGGAGG
>JBKPRS010000356.1:0-3491 GCA_046734695.1 Actinomycetota bacterium
GGGCCTCGCCCAGCAGGAGGCCGGCCTCGGGGGTCACCCCGTGGGCGACGGCCGCCTCGCCCAGCCGCTCGACGGTCGGGTAGTCCTGGCCGTAGCGGGCCAGCCGGGCCGCCCGGACGAGCAGCTCGGGGTCGGCCGTCCCGCCGGCGTCGAGGCGGGTCGTGGCCACGCAGACGGGGTCGCCCCGGCGCCTCGCCCCGAGGCGCTCGATGCGATCCACGTGCTCCAGCAGTAGGCGGCGGCGGGTGAGGCCCGGCATCCGGGCGCGCAGGATCTCGCCGTAGAGCGGGTGCGCAAGCCGCACCCGCTGGCGGCGGCCGTCGACCTGCACGCTGAGCAGCCCGAGGCGGTCGAGCAGCTCGAGCGGCGCGGTGCCCACGAGCCCCTCGAGCACGGCCAGTCCCGTCGGCTCGCAGACGGCGAGGACGTCGAGGGCCTCCGAGGCCTCGGCGGGCAGCCCGGCCAGCCGGCCGGCCAGCAGCTCGTGGAGCCGGGGTGTGGTCACCAGGGGTCCCGCCAGCCGCCACACGCCCCGCTGCTCGACCAGGTGGCCGCGGTCGAGGGCACCGAGGACCAGCTCCCGCACGAGCAGCACGTTGCCCTGGCTGGCGGTCCAGATGTCGACCACCGACGTGGCCTCGACCGGGCCCCGCAGGACGAGGTGAAGGAGCGTCCCCACCGCGGCCTGGTCGAGGTCGGTGAGGTCGATCCGACGCACCCGGGCCCGCTGCCACAGCGACTCGACGCCGGGCGGCAGCGGCTCGCCGGAGCGCACCGTGGCCACCAGGAACAGCAGGTCGGCGTCGACGAGCTGGCACACGAGCGTGGCCGAGGTGGCGTCGAGGAGGTGGAGGTCGTCGACGAAGAGGACGAGAGGCCCGCGGCCGCCCTGGTCGTCGAGCACGACCTTGACCTGGGACACGATGGCGACCAGGTCGACTCGCTCGTCACCGATGCCGGGCGGGAGGAGGTGGGCGAGCGCCCCGAGCGGGGCGGCCCGCGTGCCCTCGGTCGGCGTGGCGCGGGCGACGTTGCGGCCGTGGTCGTCGGCCAGGGCGAGGCACTGGTCGGCCAGCCGGGTCTTGCCCACACCGGGATCGCCGTAGATGACGAAGCCGTGGGCCCGGGGGTCGGCCAGGCTGGCCGTGAACAGCTCGAGCTGCTCGTGCCGGCCGACCAGCGGCCATTGCAGCGGCGGCACCGCGCTCGCGGGGCCGGCGGAGCGTGCCGGGGCCATCACGCAGACGGTACCGGGCGGGCCGGAGTGGCGCCGCGTGTTCAGCAAGTCGCTTGGTCAACCGTCCGCCGAGACCATGCTCCAGGGGGCGTTGCTCACCCCGTGCGCCGACCGAAGTTGAGCAACGGCTACCCGGGGCAAACCAGCTCCGGTGCGGTTTGGTGGCGAGGTCGCCGGCACAGGACCGGCGCCCGGACCCCTGGAGCCATCATGCAGATCCCCTTCAACGTCCTCGACTTCCTGGACCGCGCCGAGCTCGTGTACGGCGACCGCATCGGCGTGGTCGACGAGCCCGACCAACCGGCCGGGAGCTGGGGCTCCCTCACCTGGCGAGAAGTAGCGGCCCGGGCCCGGGCGCTGGCGGCCGGCCTCGACGCCCTCGGCGTGGGCCGGGGCGAGCGGGTCGCCATCGTGTCCCCCAACAGCGCGCGCCTTCTGGTCACGCTGTTCGGCGTGTCGGGCTGGGGGCGCGTGGTCGTGCCGATCAACTTCCGGCTCAACGCCGAGGAGGTCGAATACATCGTGCGCCACTCGGGCGCCTCGGTCCTGCTGGTCGATCCCGAGCTGGACGAGGCGCTCGCCGGCGTCACCGCCCCTCACCGCTTCGTGCTCGGCGCCGAGTCGGACCCCGTGCTGTTCCCGGACGGTCGCGAGCCCGTGCCCTGGCGCGACCCCGACGAGAACGCCGTCGCCTCCATCAACTACACGAGCGGGACCACGGCGCGACCCAAGGGCGTCGAGCTGACCCACCGCAACCTCTACGTCAACGCCCTGACCTTGGGCTGGCACACCGGCGTGGACGAGAGCGACGTCTACCTGTGGACCGTGCCCATGTTCCACTGCAACGGGTGGGGCCTGGTGTACGCCATCACCGGGATGGGCGGCCGCCACGTGATCCTCCGCAAGGTCGACGGGCCCGAGATCCTGCGCCGCATCGACCGCCACGGTGTCACGTTCATGGGCGGCGCCCCGGCGGTCGTCAACACGATCCTGGCCGCTGCGCCCGCGTTCGACAGCCGCCTGCGCGGGGTCCCCGGCCACGGGCGCATGCGCATCGTGTCGGGCGGCGCTCCCCCGCCCACAGCCACGATCCAACAGGTCGAGACCCTGCTCGGGTGGGAGTTCATCCACGTCTACGGCCTGACCGAGACCTCGCCGCTGCTCACGCTCAACCGGCGGCGGAGCGAATGGGCCACGCTGGGCAGCGGCGAGCGGGCCCGGCGCCTGGCGGCGGCCGGCCCGCCGGCGATCGGGGTCCGCCTGCGCACCGGCCCGGACGGCGAGGTCGAGGCCCGGGCCAACGTGGTGTTCAACGGCTACTGGCAACAGCCGGCGGCCACGGCCGAGGCGCTGGCGGGCGGCTGGTTCCACACCGGCGACGGCGGCCGGATCGACGAGCTCGGCTACCTGACCATCGCCGATCGGCGCAAGGACGTCATCATCACCGGCGGCGAGAACGTCTCGTCGATCGAGGTCGAGGACGCCCTGTGCCTGCACCCGGCCGTGGCCGAGGCGGCGGTGATCGGGGTGCCCGACGACCGCTGGGGTGAGACGGTCAAGGCGGTGGTCGTGCTGCGGCCGGGAGCCGCCGCCGCGGCCGCCGATCTGATCCGGCACTGCCGGGACCACCTGGCCCACTACAAGTGCCCGACCAGCGTGGAGCTCGTGGACAGCCTGGCCCGCACCGCCACCGGCAAGGTCCAGAAGTTCAAGTTGCGGGCGCCCTACTGGGAGGGCCGCGACCGGATGGTCTCCTGACGCCGCCGGGCAGACCGATCCGGATGCCGAGCGGTGGGCGTTAGCTTCGGCTCATGCCCACCCTCGGCATCAAGCTGTCGCCCCAGAACTGCACGATCGCGGACCTGCGCGCCGTGTGGCGCATCGCCGACGAGGCCGGCTTCGACCACCTTTGGGCCTTCGACCACTTCGCCCCGATCTTCTCCGACGTGGCAGGCGACGTGTTCGAGGGGATGACGCTGCTGGCGGCCATGGCCGAGGCGACCTACCGGGTGCGGATCGGGTTGATGGTCACCGGCGCCACCTACCGGCACCCGGGCGTGCTGGCCAAGATGGCGACGACGATCGACCACCTGTCGGGCGGGCGGCTCGAGTTCGGCATCGGGGCCAGCGGGGCCGAGGTCGAGCATGCGATGCTCGGCATCCCGTTCGGCCCGCCCGCCGAGCGCGTCCGCCGGCTCGGCGAGGCGCTGACCGTGTGCCGCAAGCTGTGGACGGAGGAGCGCACGTCGTTCGA
>JBKPRS010000357.1:0-6126 GCA_046734695.1 Actinomycetota bacterium
GTCGTCGCTGGGGGCGTAGTCGCGCAGCACCTGGCGGGCCACGGTCACCTTGTGCACCTCGGTGGGCCCGTCGGCCAGGCCCATCACGCTGGCCCCCAGCATCATGCCGGAGAAGGGCATCTCGTTGGAGACTCCCAGCGCGCCGTGGACCTGCATCGCCCGCCAGGCGATGTCGTGGAGCACGTCGGGCATGAGCACCTTGATGGCGGCGATGTCCTTGCGCACCTTGCGGTAGTCGTTGTGCTTGTCGATCGACCACGCCGTGTAGAGCACGAACAGGCGGAACTGCATGAGCTGGGCATAGGAGTCGGCGATGTAGCCCTGCACGAACTGCTTGTCGGCCAGCAGGCTGCCCTGGGTCTCCCGGCTCAGCGCCCGCTCGCACATCATGTCGAGCGCGCTCTGGGCCAGGCCGATGGTGCGCATGGCGTGATGTATGCGCCCGCCGCCGAGGCGGGTCTGGGCGATGACGAAGGCCTGGCCCTCGCCGCCCAGCAGGGCGTCGACCGGCACCCGCACGTCGTCGTAGTGGATCAGCGCGTGCGAGCCATGGCCCTCCGACTCACCGCCCAGGCCGATGTTGCGCACGATGTCGACGCCCGGCGTGTCGGTCGGGACCAGGAACATGGACATGCCCTTGTACGGGCTCACGTCGGGGTTGGTCACCGCCATGACGATCAGGAAGCTGGCGGTGCGGGCGTTGGAGGAGAAGAACTTCCAGCCGTTGATGACCCACTCGTCGCCGTCCCGGGTGGCCCGGGTCTTGAACATGGTGGGATCGGCCCCGGCGTGGGGCTCGGTCATCGAGTAGCAGGAGAACAGCTCGCCCTCCAGCAGCGGGCGCAGGTAGCGCTCCTTCTGCTCGGGCGTGCCGTAGTGGGCGATGATCTCGGCGTTGCCGGTGTCGGGCGCCTGGCAGCCGAAGACGATGGGCGCCCACTGCGAGCGGCCCAGGATCTGGTTCAGCAGCGACAGCTTGAGCTGCCCGTAGCCCTCACCCCCGAGGTCGGGGCCGAGGTGGGTGGCCCACAGCTTCTGGCGGCGCACCTCGTCCTTGAGCGGCTCGACCACCTTGCGCCGGGTCTCGTCGAGCGGGGTGAACTGCAGGCCCGGCCAGACCAGGTCGAGCGGCTCGACCTCCTCGCGCACGAACCGGTCAGCCCAGTCCAGCTTCTCCTGGAACTCTGGTTCGGTCTCGAAATCCCACATGGCGCCTCCCTCTCCCGCCAGAATATGATTCTGGCAATGCCGAATACAATTCCAGACGACGTCGCGGCGCGCATCGCGCAGCAGACGCTCACCCGGCGCGGGCCGGACTACGCGGGGGAGGTCCGTCGCCTGCTCGACGCCGCCATGGTCGTCATGCGGCGCTGCGGCACGGACTCCCGGCCCCGGGTGGCCGACATCGTGGCCGAGGCCGGTCTGTCCAACGACGCGTTCTACCGGCACTTCCCGTCCAAGGACGCGCTGGTTGCCGCCATCCTGGAGGACGGCACCGACCGGCTCCTCAGCTACCTCGCCCACCAGATGGCCAAGGAGCGCACGCCGGAGGGGAAGGTCCGTCGCTGGGTGGAAGGGGTGCTGGCCCAGGCGGCCGACGAGGAGATCGCCGCCGCCACGCTCGCCGTGCTGTGGAACGGGAGCAGCGTGGGCGAAGGCCTGCCGTCGGCCAGCCGGCCGCTCGGCTCCCTCCTGCGTGAGCCCTTCGCCGAGCTGGGCAGCCAGGACCCCGACCTCGACGCCGACTTCGTGGCGCACGCCGTGGTCGGCATGATGTCGGGCCTGCTGTGGGAGCGGGCGCGGCCGTCCCGGGCCGACATCGCCCACATGGTCGAGCGTTGCCTCGCCGTCGCCCGGGCGGGCCGGGCGTGAGCTTCCATCTGTTCCTGCCGCAGATGCGCATGCCCGTCGAGGCCATCGTCGAGCGGGCCCAGGCGGCCGAGGCCGCGGGCTTCGAGGGCCTGGCCCTCATGGACCACCTGGCGCCTCCCCTGGCCGACGAGCACGACATGTGGGAGGCCATGGCGCTGGCCGGCTGGCTGCTGGCCGCCACCCGCACGCTGCGGGTGGGCCACCTGGTCCTGTGCGACCCGCTGCGGCACCCGGCCGTGCTGGCCCGGCAGGCCGTCACCCTCGACCACGCCTCGGGCGGCCGCTTCGACCTGGGCATCGGCTGGGGCTCGGTGCCCGAGGAGCTCGACACCTTCGGCGTCGGCCTGGCCCCGCCCCGCGAGCGGGTGGCCCGGCTGGGCGAGTCGCTGGAGGTGATGCGGGCGCTGTGGACCGGCGAGCCGGTCAGCTACGAGGGCCGCTTCTTCCAGCTCAAGGACGCCCGCCAGCGGCCCGTCCCCACCGCCCCGATCCCCATCGTGATCGGCGGCGCCGGGCCGAAGACCCTGGCCCTGGTCCGGGAGCACGCCGCCTGGTGGAACGTGCCGGTCCACGCCTTCGACCGGCTGGACGCGGGACGGTCCGAGGCGGGCGGCGCCCGGGTCTCGGTCCAGACGATGGTGGCCCTGGTCCCCAGCGAGGCCGAGCGCGAGGCGGTCAGCGCCCTGTTCGCCCGCCGCTTCGGCGGCTGGACGCTCGGCGACGCCGCCGCCGTCGGCACCGCCGGCGAGCTGGTCGAGCACTTCGCGAAGCTGCGGGACCGGGGCGTCGAGCGCTTCTACGTCTGGTTCGCGGACTTCGCCCCGCCCGAGACTCTGGCCCGCTTCGGCGAGGTCATGGAGGCCGTCACATGGACCTGACCCCCACCTGGCACGCCGAGCGCACCCCGGACGCGCCCGCCCTCGTCATGGCCACGTCCGGGGAGACGGTGACCTACGCGGCGTTGGAGGACCGGTCCCGCCGCCTGGCCCAGGCGCTGCGGACGCGGGGCGTCGCCGCCGGCGACCACATCGCGGTCCTGATGGAGAACAACCGGCAGTACCTGCCGGTGGCGTGGGCGGCCCAGCGGTCAGGGCTCTACTACACGGCCATCAACAGCCACCTGCGCCCGGGCGAGGTCCAGTACGTGCTGGACGACTGCGGCGCGGTGGCGCTGGTCGCCTCCGAGGCCATGGCCGAGGTGGTGGCCGACCTCGACCTGGCCCGCATCCCGGTCCGCATCGCGGTGGGGGACGTGCCCGGCTTCGAGCGCTACGACGACGTGGTGGCGGGTGCGCCCCGGCTGGCGGCCGACGACGAGCGCGAGGGCCGGGAGATGCTGTACTCCTCGGGCACCACCGGGCGGCCCAAGGGTGTGCGCAAGGTGCTGCCGGGCACGCCGCTGGGCGATCCCTCGGCCACGCCCGTCCTGCTGGCCCAGGCGCTGGCCGCCCAGGGCGGGGTCGGCCCCGGCTCGGTGTACCTGTGCCCGGCCCCGCTGTACCACTCGGCCCCGCTGGTCTACTCGATGTCGATGCAGCGCCTCGGGGCCACCGTGGTGGTGATGGAGCGGTTCGATCCCCGCCAGTGCCTCGAGGTGATCGAGCGCCACGGGGTGACCCACGCCCAGTTCGTCCCCACCATGTTCATCCGCATGCTGCGCCTGCCCGAGGCCGAGCGGGCCGGCTACGACACCTCCAGCCTGCGCTTCGCGATCCACGCCGCCGCGCCCTGCCCGGTGGCCGTCAAGCGCCAGATGCTGGAGTGGTGGGGCCCGATCATCCACGAGTACTACGCGGGCACCGAGGACATCGGCAGCACCTACATCACGCCCGAGGAGTGGCTGGCCCATCCCGGCTCGGTGGGCCGCCCGCTGGGCGAGTGCCACATCCTGGATGGGGACGGCAAGGAGCTGCCGCCGCGGGAGTCCGGCGTCGTCTGGTTCGCGGGCGGCCGCCCGTTCGAGTACCACAACGACCCGGACAAGACGGCGTCGGTGACCAACGACCTGGGCTGGCGCACGCTCGGTGACATCGGCTACCTGGACGAGGACGGCTACCTGTACCTGACCGACCGCCAGGCTCACATGATCATCTCGGGCGGCGTCAACATCTACCCGCAGGAAGCCGAGAACGTCCTGGCCGGCCACCCCGCCGTGGCCGACGTCGCGGTCATCGGCGTCCCCGACCCGGAGATGGGCGAAGCGGTCCGCGCCGTGGTGCAGGCGACCGACCCCACGGCCGCCGGCCCCGACCTCGCCACCGAGCTCCTGGCCCACTGCCGCGCCGAGCTGGCCACCTACAAGTGCCCCCGCCAGGTCGACTTCGTCGACGAGCTACCCCGCGACCCCAACGGCAAGCTCTACAAGCGCCTGCTCCGCGAGCGCTACTGGGAGGGCCACGACTCCCTTGTCCTCTGACCCGCCCGGGTCAGGACCGGGTCAGGCGTGGTTGCCGGCGCCGATGCCGTGGATGATGAGGTCCCAGAGCTCCTCGGCCGCCTCGTGGGGGTCGGGGCGGATCGAAGAGCCGCTGATCGTGGCGGCGAAGACGTTGAACATGATCCCCTGGAGGACGACTCCGGCCACGCGGCGGCGGGGGAGGCCGGGCTGGATGGCGCCCGCGGTCTCCGCGTCCTCGAGGAGCTGCTCCAGCAGGGTGATCACCGGGACGAAGGCCTGGGACGCCTCCTTGGGGTGCTCGGTCAGCAGCTGCTGGGCGAACTCGGCCATGGCCACGGGCGTAGGCCCGGGCTTCTTGCCGATCTTGCCCTTGGGGGCCGGCCGGCAGATGACGTAGTGCTCGACCACGAAGCGGTGGAGGCGCTCGAAGGGGTCGTCGATCTCGTCGACGATCTCCTGGAGGTGCTCGGCCGTGGACCGGACCGACTCCTCGAAGAGGGCCAGCAGCAGCTCGTGCTTGCCCGCGAAGTACTGGTAGAAGCTGCGCAGCGACTGCCCGGACTTCTCGACGACGTCCTGGACGGTGAACTCCTTCTCCGAGTCGTTGTGCATCAGCTCCAGCGCGGCGTCGAGGAAGCGCTGCACCCGCTGCTCGGCCCGGGCCCGTGCCGGATCGAGCGACCGGGCGACGGCGAGCTCACGCCAGGTGGAGGGGCGCTCGGTCACGTCGGCGTCGGCCGCGGGTTCGTGTCGTGCCATGACCGGCAGGTTACTCCCAGTAGAAGCGATTCCAGCGGAACCGAGAACGCAAGTCTCATGTGTTGCGACCGCCGTTCACGCCGATGACCTGGCCCGTGATGTAGCTCGCTTCGTCCCGCACGAGGAACGAGGTGGCTGCCGCGATGTCCTCGGGCCGGCCGGCGCGCCGCACCGGGGTCTGCGACGCGTGGTAGTCGACGCCTTTGCCGAGCAGGCCCTTGCTCTCGGTGCGGCGCAGCATGGGCGTGTCGATGAACCCGGGCGGGATCGTGTTGACCGTGATCCCCTGGGGCGCGAGCTCCAGGGCCAGGGCCTTGGTGAACCCGATCACGCCCGCCTTGGACGCCACGTAGTGGGTCATCAGCGGCTGGCCGCCCTGGGCGCTGGACGAGGAGATGTTCACGATCCGCCCCCAGCCCGCCTCGATCATCCCGGGGACGACGGCCTGGCAGCAGTGGAACGTGCCGGTCAGGTTGACCTCCAGCAGGCGGGCCCACTTCTCCGGCTTGATGGTCAGGAACGGGTCGAAGCCGTCGAGGCCGGCGTTGTTGACCAGGACCGTCGCCACGCCGAGGGCCGCGGCCACCTCGGCCACCGCCGCGTCGATCCGGGGCCGGTCGGTCACGTCCACCGTGTACCCGGCAGCCGTGCCGCCCGCGGCGATGATCTTGGCCGCCGCCGCGTCTGCCGCCTCGCCGTCGCGGTCGAAGATGGCGACCGCCATGCCGTCGGCCGCCAGCCGCTCGGCGATGGCCAGCCCGATGCCTGACCCACCTCCGGTCACGATGGCCGTGCGCTCGACAGGCTCGCTCACTGGATCGCCTCGTCGCCGGCGAAGGTCGTGCGGTGCATGTCCCGGGGGGACGTCGGGTCGTAGGGGCAGGCCCGGTCGAGCACGCCGCGGTTGTCCCACATCACGACGTCGCCCACGTTCCACTCGTGGCGGTAGACCCGGCCCGGCTCCGTCGCTCGGGCCAGCAGGTCGTCCAGCAGGGCCCGGCCCTCGTCCCGCTCCATGCCGACCACGTGGTCGGTCGTGGCGCCGAGCACGAGCGAGCGGCGTCCCGAGCGGTGCTGCCACACCAGCGGGTGGGTCT
>JBKPRS010000358.1:0-3537 GCA_046734695.1 Actinomycetota bacterium
GCCCGGCGACCTCGTGCCCGACGTCGCCGCCCTGCAGGACGCCGCCCGGCGCCACCTGTGGATGCACTTCACCCGGCTGTCGACCTATGCCGACCACGAGATCCCGGTGATCGTCCGCGGCGAGGGCCCCTACCTCTGGGACCAGCACGGCAAGCGCTATCTCGACGCCCTGTCGGGCCTGTTCGTGGTGCAGGTGGGCCACGGCCGCACCGAGCTCGCCGAGGCCGGGGCCCGGCAGGCCGAGCAGCTCGCCTACTTCCCCCTGTGGAGCTACGCCCACCCGACCGCCGTCGACCTGGCGACCCGCCTCGCCGACCGCGCCCCCGGCGACATCAACCGCGTGTTCTTCACCACCGGCGGCAGCGAGGCGGTCGAGTCGGCCTGGAAGCTCGCACGCCAGTACTTCCGGGCGATCGGCCAGCCGCAGCGGACCAAGGTGGTCAGCCGCAACATCGCCTACCACGGGACCACCATGGGGGCGCTGTCGATCACCGGTGTCCCCGAGCTGCGCACCCCGTTCGAGCCGCTCGTGCCCGGCGCGATCAAGGCGGCCAACACCGACCGCTACCGCTGCCGGTTCTGCGAGGCGGCACCGGCGTGCACCCTGGCCTGCGCCGACGACATCGAGGACGTGATCGAGCGCGAGGGAGCGGACACGGTCGCCGCCGTCTTCGTGGAGCCCGTGCAGAACGCGGGCGGGTGCTTCGTCCCCGGCGACGGCTACTTCCAGCGCCTGGGCGAGATCTGTGACCGCCACGGCGTGCTGCTCGTGTCGGACGAGGTGATCTGCGCGTTCGGCCGGCTGGGCTACGACTTCGGCTGCCAGCGCTACGGGTACCAGCCCGACATCATCACCTGTGCCAAGGGCCTGACGTCGGGCTACTCGCCGCTGGGGGCGATGCTCTGCAGCGACCGCCTGGCGGAGCCCTTCCTGTCCGGGACCGCGAGCTTCGCCCACGGGTTCACGTTCGCCGGTCATCCCGTGAGCTGCGCGGTGGCCATGGCCAACCTCGACATCTTCGACAAGGAGGACCTGCTCGCCCACGTGCGCGAGCACGAGGGCGAGCTGCGAGCCGGCCTGGAGTCGCTGGCGGACATCCCGATCGTCGGCGACGTGCGGGGTGCGGGCTTCTTCCAGGCCATCGAGCTGGTCAAGGACCGCGACACCCGCGAGTCGTTCACCGACGAGGAGAGCGAGTCGCTCCTCCGCGGGTTCCTGTCGGGTCGGCTGTTCGAGGCCGGGCTGATCTGCCGGACCGACGATCGCGGCGATCCCGTCGTCCAGCTCGCCCCGCCGCTCATCTGCGGGCCCGAGCAGTTCGACGAGATCTGCTCGACGCTGCGGACGGTCCTCACCGAAGCAGCCGATCGCATCCTGCGCTGACCCGCCGCGCCGCCGCTATCATCCGGCGCCTCAGCGGCCCAGAGCGGACGGGAGGGAGCGCTGTGATCCCCACTGAGCCCATCGGGAGCATCCCGCGGCCCCAGGAGCTGGTCGACGGGATGGCCGCGTTCGGTCGAGGCGAGATCTCGGCCGGTGAGCTCGAACAGCTACAGGACCGGGCGGTCCGCGACACGATCGAGCGGTTCGAGGCCACGGGCTCGCCCGTGATCTCGGACGGCGAGCAGACGAAGTCGAGCTTCGCGACCTATCCGCTGGAAGGGCTGGCCAACCTGGCGCCGGACGGGGCCGTCATCCCGTTCGCGGACGGTCACACCCGGCAGCTGCCCCGGCTCACGTCGGGCCCGTTCCGGTTCGGCCGGCACGCGGACGGCTACCTGGAGGCGGCCGGGCGCTACGCGCACGTGCCGGTCAAGCAGGCCGTGATCGCCGCCTCTGCGCTGAGCCTGATCTACCCGCAGGACGGGCTGGACGGCTACGGGCGCGACCAGTTCCTGGACGACCTCGTGGACGCCTGTGAGCAGGACATCCGGCGATCGCTGGACGGGGGCGCCCACGTCGTGCAGATCGACTTCACCGAGGGCCGCCTGTCGCTCAAGCTCGACCCTTCGGGCGGCCTGCTGCGCGACTTCGTGGCGCTCAACAACCGGGTGCTCGACCGCTTCTCGGCCGGCGAGCGCGCCCGCATCGGCGTGCACACCTGTCCCGGCGGCGACCAGGACTCCACCCACAGCGCCGACGTCGACTACGCCGGACTGCTCCCCGACCTGTTCGGGATGAAGGCCGGCAACGTCTACGTCATGCTCGCGGGCGAGGCGGACCGGGCCGGGACGCTCCGGCTCATCGCCGAGCACCTGCGCCCCGAGCAGTGGGTCTTCGTCGGGGTGACCGATCCGATCGACCCGCGCGTCGAGTCGGCCGACGAGGTCCGCGACCGCGTCCTGGAAGCGGCCGAGGTCCTACCCGTCGACCGGCTGGGCACGACCGACGACTGCGGGTTCTCGCCGTTCGCCGACGACACCTCGACCTCACGGGACGTGGCCTTCGCCAAGGTCGCGGCGCGCGTCGAGGGCACCCGGCTCGCCTCCGACCAGCTTGGCCTCTGACACCGACACGGTCCGCGTTCGGGCGACCGGCCATACTGAGCCGGTGACGGCGCCACGAGCCCTGCGGCTCGGCGGGACGGAGTACCCGGTGCTGCTGCCGAGCCTGCGTGACCCACGCCTGCATCTCGCGGGCGTGATCATCTCGCTGCAGATCCTGGGCCAGGTCGCCTTCGACTTCCGGCTCTCGATCGCGCAGATCCTGGTCTCGCTCCTCACCTGTGCGGTGCTGGAGCTCGTGATCACCTTCCGGCGCCAGCGGGTGATCATGTGGCCCGCGAGCGCGATGCTCACCGGCAACGGCGTCGCGTTCATCCTCCGGGTCCCGGGCACCGAGCACGGTGACTGGTGGAGCCTGCACGGGTGGTGGATCTTCGCGGGGACGGCGGCCATCTCGCTGCTCTCGAAGTACGTGATCCGCTTCCGGGGCCGGCACGTGTTCAACCCGTCCAACTTCGGGCTCGTCGCCTGCTTCCTGCTGCTCGGCCCCGCACGCGCCGAGCCTCTGGACTTCTGGTGGGGGCCGATGTCGGGGTGGCTGGCGCTGGCCCTGACCCTCATCGTGGCGGGGGGCTTCGCGATCCTGCGCCGGCTCCGGCTGCTGGGGGTCGCGGTCAGCTTCTGGCTCGTCTTCGCGGCCGGCATCGCGGTGCTGGCCACCACCGACCACGCGATGACGGCGCGCTGGCACCTCGGACCGATCACGGGGATGGAGCTGTGGCGCGTCCTCGTGCTGTCCCCCGAGATCCTCGTGTTCCTGTTCTTCATGATCACGGACCCGAAGACGACGCCCGGGTCACAGCCGGCCCGGCGGGCGTTCGGCGCCTCCATCGGCCTCCTGTCCGTGCTGCTGATCGCCCCCCGGACCAGTGAGTTCGCCACGAAGGTGTCGGTCCTGGCCGCGCTGGCCATCGTGTGCGCGGCCCGACCGGTGATCGAGGTGGTGATGGCGGCCGAACGGGCCCGCCCGGCCGTGGACGGCGCGCGCCTGCGGATCCGGGCCGCCGGGCGCACGGCGGTGGGTGCGGGCAC
>JBKPRS010000359.1:0-1778 GCA_046734695.1 Actinomycetota bacterium
AGTCCGTCGCTTCCCAGTGGAGCCGGACGACGATCGGGTCGTGGTCGCTCAGGCTGTTGCCCTGCGCGTCGCTGAAGCGGGAGCTGGGCACCTCGTAGGTCGTGGCCGACAGGTCGACGCCGTCGCCGCTGCGGAAGGCGACCTTGTCCACCTCGTCCTCCTGCCCGCAGGTCGTGACCGTGCAGGCGTCGGACAGGCCCAGCCGGTTGAGGAAGTCTGTCCAGATCGTCGTGTCGCCCAGGCCCGCGTTGTCGGGGTGGGCGGGATCGGTGTGGAGGTTGGTGCCACCGGCCACCAGCACGGCCCGACCCTCGCTGTGCTCCTCGATGTAGGCGGCCAGCTCGACGAAGTCCTCCGTCTGGAGCAGCTGGTCGGTGGCGCTGCCGCCCGACTCGGCGTGGATGTCGTAGAGATCGACCTCGACGCCGTCGGCCAGGATCAGCGTGCTGTGGAGGAAGCCCTTGACCGCCAGGCAGTCGCCGCCGCCGCGATCGAGGGCGTTCCAGCCGCCGAAGCAGCCGTCCCACGGGATGCGGTCGTTGCCGTGGAGGGGGAAGCGCGACAGCACGCCCAGCCCGTCGCCCACCTGCACGCCCGGGCGCTGGGTGAGGTCGAGGCCGACGCCTTCGAGCCCGGGATGGGCGGGGGATCGGTAGGGGTGCGTCGCCTGGGCCCGCAGCCGCTCGTGGTAGTGGACGAAGTCGGTGAGGTTGGCCAGGTCCCGCCACCAGTCGTAGTCCTCCTGCGTGAGCACCACGTCGTAGGCGTTGAGCAGCGGGCTCATGAGCGGGATGTGGGCCTGCGGGTTGGTCTGGGAGACCTGCTGGGGCAGGCCGGCCACGTTGTAGCTGAGCACGCTGATCGTGCCCTTGGCCGCGGGCTCGTCCGCGCCGGAGCCGGAGCATGCGACCATCACGGCCACCAGGCTCCACACGACCAGCGCGGACGCGACGCGCCTGGCGTCCGAGGCGGACGCGACGCGCCTGGCGTCCGACGCGGACGCGACGCGCCTGGCGTCCGACGCGGACGCGACGCGCCTGGCGAGGCGACCCCCGAGCACCCCCACGGGCCGCAACACTAGAACTTTCGCGAACCGCTGGGCTCCGCATCTGCCGCACTACACCCCGTAGGCTCGACCGGTGGCCAGCAACCCTCCGCCCGGCGCCCCGGTGCCGAGCAACAAGGATCTGTTCGCCCGCGCCGAACGGGTCATCCCCGGCGGTGTCAACAGCCCGGTGCGGGCGTTCCGGGCCGTGGGCGGCACCCCGTACTTCGTCGAGCGGGCCGAGGGCCCGTACGTGTGGGACGTCGAGGGCCGGCGCTACGTCGACATGGTCCAGTCCTACGGGGCGATCATCGCCGGGCACGCCCATCCCGCCATCGTCGAGGCGGTGCAGCGGGCGGCGGCCGACGGCACCAGCTACGGCGCCCCGACCGCCCGCGAGGTCGCGCTGGCCGAGGAGATCTGCGCCCGGGTCCCGTCGTGCCAGATGGTGCGGCTGGTGTCGAGCGGCACCGAGGCCACGATGTCGGCCATCCGGGTCGCGCGCGGCTTCACGGACCGGCCCCTGGTGGTCAAGTTCGCCGGCAACTACCACGGCCACGGCGACCTGCTGCTGGCCGAGTCGGGCAGCGGTGTGGCCATGCTCGGCCTGCCGGGCTCGGCGGGCGTCACCGCCAACGCGGTGGCCGAGACCGTCATCGTCCCCTACAACCAGGTGCCCACCCTCGACGAGCGCACCGCGTGCGTGATCGTCGAGCCGATCGCCGCCAACATG
>JBKPRS010000360.1:0-4844 GCA_046734695.1 Actinomycetota bacterium
CCCGGTGTGTCCGGCGCGTGCTCGGCGGCCGGCGTCTGGTTCGCCCGGGTCAGTCCGGTCTCACCGGACTGACCCGGGGGCTCGTCCGCGGGCCCCGAGTCCGGGCGGTTGGCGGCACCCGGGGCCTCGTCGGAGATCTGCTGGCCGTCCACGCCGTTCTCGCCGTCGCTCTCGCCGGTGGCGTCGGCGGACACGCGGTCACCGAAGTTCGTGTCGTCGTTCCCGTTGCTGTCGAATGCGATGGGAGTGACGCCCTCGATGGCACCGCGCACGGTGTCGTTCGCGGCCGCGGGCAGCACGCCCGCCGCGCCGGCCGCTGTGGCGGCAGCAGCGACGAGCGAGGCCCCGAGACCGAGCTTGGCCACCAGCCCCAGACTGGCGACCTTGCCGCTCAGCCCGGCGAGCCGATCGATACCTGGCATGTGCTTCCTTTCGATTTCATGGGCGCGTACCGGCCGAGCGCGGCGGAGAAGGTGCGCTTCCCAGCAGCGCACCTTCTCCAACAACGCCCCAACGGCTCCGTACGCCTCCGGGACCTGATCGCCCACCGGATCGCCTCGATCAGCTCCTCGTGGGTGTCAGGGAGTGCCTTGATTTCGCCATCGCCATCGCCACGAGGCCCCGCCGGGGTACCCCCGATCGCCCAAAACCCGGCCGCGCCCCGTCTCCCGCTGAGTGTGTTCGGTCCGCCACTCGGAGCGTGCCCGTTTCGGTACACAAGACCGTGGAAGGTCTGGGCGAATGCCACTGCAAAGAGACATGCCCAGGTTCCCCAAGTTCGTCGCCGCCGCCGCCATCGCCGCTACCGGAGTCATCGGAGCCTCCGGTGTCGCCGATGCCTAGCCGGTGACCCAAGACACCGGCTCCCGGGCGACATCACCGTGATCCGGTGACCTGATCCCGGACCACCCGCACGCTGGAGCGGGTCGGGCGTGGCTCCCCACGTCCGGCCCGCTCTAGTCGTCCGTCGTGGTCGTCGGAAAGACGTCCTCCAACCCGGCGATCAGAAGCGTGCGGCGGGCCTCGCCCGACGGGTTGCGAAGCGCGAAGCCCAGCCCTGCCCGGGTCTGGGACCGCCACGCATCCACGAGGGCCTTCAGCGCCGTCGAGTCCATGAACGTCGTGCGGGACAGATCGACGATCACGTTCCGACCCCCGCCCGACGCCTGGGTGAGCGCCCCAAGTAGATCGGCCTTCGCGGCGAGGTCGATCTCTCCGGACACGTGCACCATTGCAGCGTCACCCGCCAACGTCAGGCTGACCTCGTAGTTGGCACTGTTGGGCATACGAGCGCTCCACCGCCCCGGTCACAGCGGCTGCGGGCCGACCGGCCTTCGCACACGCAATCGATGGCCGGCACATTGGGGGTTCTCGGTGTTTGCAGGCTCGGGCTGGCGGTTGGCTCGCAGCGTCGCCGCCCTCGCCGCGCTCTAGGTGGTCGAGGCGGGCCCGATCATCCCTTGAGCGAGGCGAGCGTCGCGGCCAACTCGTTGGCGCTGGCGGCCGCGTTGGCCTCCAGGGCGACCGACTCGCCTCGGACGTGGATCGTGATGTTCTGGCGCATCGCGATCTTCTTGACGTCGATGCCCGCCACGTCCGCGATCGGCACGGAGCTCAGCACCTCCTTGACCTTGCCGCCGAGCCCGAGACCGATCGGCGCCCCGATCTTCACCGTGAGCAGCCGCTGCGGAGTCAGGACCACGGCACACGGGCTCGCCAGCACCAGGCCTGCTCCCGCGGCCGACTCGTTCGCGGCTCGCCGCTCGCCGCCACCCATGGCCGCTCCGGCCCCGCCGAGCGCCCCGGCGCCGGCGGCCGCCTTCGTCGTGCCCTTGGCCTGGGCGATGATCGCCACCAGCGGCTCTTCACCCGCCGCAAGATGAGGGCGCACGCCCTCCATGACCTTGGTCTCCTGCTTGCTCATCGGCCCGCCTTCCCGTTCGACGTCGAACGGAAGGACAGTAGTCAGCTCGGGGCGACCACCCGTTCGAGCGTCGCATAGCCGGCTGGCTCCCAGGTGGGCTTGCCGCCGGGCAGACCGAACCTGCCGTTGCGTCCGATGGCGATCAGGTGCAGGGCGCGCAGCACAGCCCACCCGCGGGCCCGGGTGACGGTGGCCTCGTCGGCCTGCTCGTAGGCGTCGAAGAACCGACCCGCGGCGCCGGCCGGCAACAGGATCCAGGCGGCAGAGAGATCGGTGGCGGGATCGCCTGCGCACAGCTCCCCGAAGTCGATCACCCCCGCGAGCATCCCGTCCCGGACGATCACGTTGGCCGGGTGCAGGTCACCATGCAGCCAGACCGGCGCGCCCTGCCACGCGGGCGCGGCCAGCGCCGCGTCCCACACGTCCCGCGCCGCGCCGGCGGCCGGGTGGTCGGCGATGACCCCGAACCAGTCGTCGACATGCTCCAGTCCGGCCAGCGGGATGCCGCGCGAAGGGTTGGCCGGGGCGTCAGCCGGCGCCTGGTGATGCAGCGCCCTCAGGAACCCGGCGAGGATCTCCGCCGCGTCGCGGCGGGTGACCGGTTCGTGGTCGGCCGGTTCGCCCTCGACCCAGCGCACGACCGTCCAGGTGTGCTCGAACCGCTCGGATGGCTCGCCGATGCGTACCGGGGTGGGCGTGGGCAGCGGAAGGCGCTCGGCCAGCACCGGCAGCCACGTCTGCTCTCGGCGCAGCAGCTCGGGCGCTCGCTCGGTGCGCGGCAACCGCACGGCCAGCTCGTCCCCGAGGCGCCACTGCTGGTTGTCCCAGCCGCCGCTGACGTCACGCAGCTCCAGGTCCGCGAGATCCGGGTGCTGATCCCGCAACAGCCCGCGCACCAGGTCCTGCGCGAACTCCACCTCAGCCATCGACGATGCCTGGCGCAGACGTTGGGAGCGGTACAGACCGCGGTCGTCCACTCCCGTTGAGCACCCCCGAGGATCAGCAGTTCGTCCGGCGCCAGCGGGGTTCGGGGTTGTTGTCGCCGTCGCAGGTCGTGGTGCTGCAGGTGACGGGCGTCCCGTCGCTGGTGACGGCGGTGGCGCCCACGTCGGAGCAACGGAAGCCCTCTCGGATCGGGGGGCCGCCGGGGTTCGGCGCGGTGGACGGGGGCGCGGTCGTCACGGGCGGCGGGACCGTGGTGGACGGCGTCGGGGGCACCGTGGTCGACGGCCCCTGCGGGAGCGTGGTCACCGGCGGCGCGGCGGTGACGGCGGGGACGAGCGGCCCGCTCTCGACCGCGGTGGTCGTGGTCGAGTTGGGCCGGGCACTGCTGGGCGGCGCGGGGCCGACCGTGGGACCGGACTCCCCGTCGCTGCCGGCGTGTGTCTGGGCCATCACGCCGACCACGACCGCCACCAGCAGCGCAACGAGCACGCCTACCAGCACCCAGGCGGGCCGACGCCGCTCCTCCTCGATGTCGTCGTCGTCCGGACCGTAGGCGGGCTCGTCATAGGACCACGCCAGAGCGTCCTGCTCGCCGGTGTCGTCATCGTCGGGAGAGCGGCCGAGGGCGAGGACGGTCGCGGTCCGCCCATGGGCCACCTCGAACTTTCTGGCGTAGCCCTCGGCGGTCTCCGGCGGGTCGTACGGGTACCACCGCCGGTCGCCGGCCTGGACCCACCCGGACGGGGGCGTCCCCTCGCGCCAATGCCCGTCTCCCGCCAACCACCACGCACCGTCGTCCGCGTCCGTCACCACCCAGCACTCCGGTCCAGCCATCCGCCTGCACCCGCGATCTTACGGCCCCGGCGCCGGTCCCCGGGTTCGGAGCATGATGCGGGGATGCGCATCGGGAGGGGACCCACGCGGCGGCTCGTGAGACTCGTGTGGCTGGCGGCGATCTACGCGGCGGCGATGGCGTGCGTGACCGTCGTTCCCGGGGGTGGCCGGCCCGGGCACAGCCGCAGCCCGGGGGTCACCGATCCGACGCCCGTCGCGCCGATCGCCCACCAGGGCCGCTGGCTGACCGACGCCACGGGTCGGGTGCTGATGCTGCGGGGCATCAACTTCGTGCCCAAGGAGTCGCCGTACTACCCCTCCGCCGCCGGGTTCGGCGACGAGGACGCCGTGTGGCTCAAGGACCACGGGTTCGACGCCGTCCGCCTCGGGCTGACCGGCACCGGGATCACGCCCACCCCGGGCCGGATCGACGAGCAGTTCCTCGATCACCTGGCCGAGACGGTCGACGTGCTGGCGGCGCACCAGATCTACGTGCTGCTCGACCTGCATCAGGACGGGTGGGGCCCGCAGGCGGACGGCCAGCCGCTGGGGAGCGACGGCTTTCCCGACTGGATGACCCTCACCGGCGGGGCCACCAACACCCACACAGGCTTCCCGCTGTACTACGTGACCAACCCGGCCATCCAGGCCGCGTTCCAGAGCCTGTGGGACGACGCGCCCGGTCCCGACGGCGTCCCGCTCCAGGCCTCGGTGGCGGCCATGTTCGGCGCGCTGGCCGAGCGGTTCGGGGCCAACCCCTGGGTGCTGGGCTACGACGTGTTCAACGAACCGTGGCCCGGCGTCGAGTGGGCCTCCTGCGTCACGCCCCCCGACGGCTGCCCCGGGCTCGACCGGGCGTCGCTCGACCCGCTGTACGCCCAGGTCACCCAGGCCGTCCGGGCGCACGATCCCGACGGGCTGGTGCTCGGCGAGCCGTTCGTGCTGTTCAACTTCGGGCAGGCGCCCACCGAATTCGGCCTGCCCGGCGGCGACCCCGACTCCGGCATGAGCTTCCACATGTACACGGTCGACGCCGCGGCGGAGCCCCAGGTCGTCGGCCACGCGCTCGACTGGTCGGCGCGCACCGGCGGCGCACTGGTCGCCACCGAGTGGGGCGCCAGCACCGACCCCGCCGCGATCA
>JBKPRS010000361.1:0-3901 GCA_046734695.1 Actinomycetota bacterium
CGGCCTCTCGACGCACGACGGGTACTTGCGGGGCTCTTCCCACGGACCGAGCACACGCGATAAGGACGTTACGTTGCCCAAGGAGCGCGTCGAGCGCGACGAAGAAGATCTCGTCCGGCTGTATCTCACCGACATCGGGCAGTATCCGCTGCTGACCAAGGACGACGAGGTCCGGTTGGCCCAGGCCATCGAGGCCGGGAACGCGGCCCGCGTCGAGCTCGAAGCAGAGGGTAGATCGCTTCCGCCGTCGCGTAAGCGCGAGCTGCGGCGTTCGGCCCGCGACGGCGAGGACGCCGAGCGCACGTTCGTCCAGTCGAACCTCCGGCTCGTGGTGTCGATCGCCAAGAAGTACCAGGCGTCGGGCCTGCCCCTCCTCGACCTCATCCAGGAGGGCAACCTGGGCCTGATGCACGCCGTCGAGAAGTTCGACTGGCGCAAGGGCTTCAAGTTCTCCACGTATGCGACCTGGTGGATCCGCCAAGCGATCACCCGCGGCATCGCCAACACCGGCCGGACGATCCGGCTGCCCGTCCACGCGGGCGACACCCTGGCGCGGCTGCAGAAGGCCCGGGCCCGCCTGGAGCTCAAGCTCGGGCGTCCGGCCACGCTGGCCGAGCTGTCGGCCGAGGTGGAGATGCCCGAGGACAAGGTGACCGAGGCCCTGCGCTTCGCCGCCGAGCCCCTGTCGCTGTCCGAGCCCCTGCGGGAGGACGGCGACGCCGAGCTGGGCGACGTGGTCGAGGACCGCTCGGCCGAGTCCCCGTTCGAGGTCGCGGCCACGGCGTTGCTGCCCGAGGAGATCAACCGCCTGCTCGCCCCGCTGGACGAGCGCGAGCGCGAGATCCTCAAGCTGCGCTTCGGGCTGGACCGGGGCGAGCCCCGGACGCTCGAAGAGGTGGGCGAGCACTTCAACCTCACCCGGGAGCGCATCCGCCAGATCGAGGCGCGGGCGATGTCCAAGCTGCGGCATCCCTCGTCCGACACCGGCGCCCGCGACCTTCTGGCCGTCTGACTCCTTCTCCGGCCTTGCCGGCCGGACGCGCGCGGCTCAGCTGAGGCCGGTCCGCTCCAGGATCTCGTCCAGGCGAAGCACGTCGTCGGTCGTCACCACGCCCACGAACCGGTCGTCCCCGTCCACGATGGCGAGCACGTCCGTGTCGGCGCGCTCCATGGCCCCGACCGCGTCCCGGACCAGCCAGGTCGTCCGGCCCCGGGGCGCGGACGTGCGCGCGATGGTGCGGATGTCGGTGGTGGCCCACGCCTCGCGGCGCACGGCCACGACTTCGTCCAGCACCGCCAGCCCCAAGTAGCGATTGGCGTCGTCCACCACCGGAACCGACCGGCGGCGTTGTCCCACGAGGTGCACGGACAGGAACTCCTCGATCGTGGCGTCGGGAGGCACCGTGCGCACGTCCGTCGACATCACCGCGCTGATCGGGAGCTCGAAGCGCCGCTCCAGGTGCCCCAGGCGCCCTGCCCGCTGGTACACGGACACCGACGAGTCCCCCACCACCAGCTGCGACGCCGCCGTCGCCACCATGGCGGGCACCACGAAGCCCGGCCGCCCGGTGGTCTCGGCCACGAACATGAGCGCGGTCAGCGGGGTCCGGTAGCCGGCGCCCAGGAACGCGGCCATGCCGACCACGACGAGCAGGTCCGTGTCAGACACGCCGAAGGCGCCGCTCGCCACCCGGCCGGTCAGCGCCCCGATCACCACGAGCGGGATGATCAGGCCGCCGACGCCCCCGCCTCCGTAGGTCGCCATGACCGCGGCCACCCGGATGAGCAGGATCAGCAGTACCAGCCACGCCCCGTGCCCCGGGTCGGTGGCCCACTGGATGACGTTGTAGCCCGGCCCCAGGGACAGCGGCGTGTCGGCCACGGCGTTCGACAGGAGCGCCAGCAGGGCGAGGGCGACACCGGCGATCGCGATGCGGGTGGCCCAGGGCGTCTCCTGGATCCGGGGCAGGGTCCGCAGGGCCCGCAGGCCGGCGCTGAACAGGCGCGCCCCCACGCCGCACACGAGGCCGACCACCAGGGCGGCGGCCATGTCCCGCCAGTCGAAGGGGTGCGCACCGGCGATGGGCAGCAGCGGATCGGTCCCGTCCACCGCGGCGAACGTGATGTAGCTGGTCGCCGCGGCCACCATGGCCGGCAGAACGTTGCGCCGGGCCACGTCCGCCCGGTACGGCACCTCGATGGCGAACAGCGCGCCGGTGGCGGGCGCCTTGAAGATGGCGGACACACCGGCGGCCGCCCCTGCCACGAGCAGCAGCTTGGCGTCCTCCCGGGAGAAGAAGCGGGCGAAGCGGCGCTGCACAGAGGCGCCGATCGCCGACCCGGCGTAGATCGACGCGCCCTCGAGACCGAGCGCCCCGCCGTAGCCGATGGTGGCGATGCTGGCCAGCACCCGTCCCACGACGGGCCGGGGATCGACCCGCTCGGTGGCCTGGTCATGGAAGCTGCGGACGTACTCGTCGGTCGTCATCGTCTTCGTGCTGCCGCTGATCCAGCGCACGCAGAGAGCGGCGACGGCGAGGCCGACCGCCGGTGCCACGACCTGGACCCAGAGCGGCTGGTCCGCCAGCGTGTCCAGCAGGCCGTCGAGCGTGATCCGGTCGATCACGACCACGACGAGGCCGACGAGCACCCCGGTCAGGGCGGCGAACAGGAAGGTCTGGTTGGTGCGGCGTGCGATGGCGCGGGCTTCGGCCTGGCGATGAGCGGGCAGCAGCGGGTAGGACACGCGCACGGCCCCAGACACTAGAGCGCGGGCATACCCCTGCTGGGCGGCGGCTTCCCTCGCCATCTCGGGGCGCGACCGAACGCTCACGGAGTGTGGCGCATCCGACTGCACAGCGCGGGGACCGGGAACAACCCCGGTGCTGCGCCCGCTACGCTCGCCGCCATGAAGAAGCTTTTGCTCCTCGTCGTGATCGTTGCGCTGGCCACCATCGCCACCAAGAAGGTGCGCTCGGCGTCCTGACCACAGTCGTCGCCGGCCTCGCCCATCGGCGGCCGCTCCATCGGGGCGGCGGTGCGGGCGGCGGCTGGCGGCGATCCCACAACCAGCGGGCTGCGACCGCCGCGATGACCGCGGCGAGGACGGCCCCTCCCCCCAGGGCGGCATGCCGTGGTGCCGGCATCGGCACTCTCTCGCGCAGCGGCACCTTGTGAGTGAACCGGCGTATCTCCCACCCGTTGGCCTTGGCCGCTCGCAGCAGCTCGCGGTCGGGATTGACCACGACCGGGTGGCCGACCGCCTCGAGCATCGGCCGGTCGGTGGCCGAGTCGCTGTAGCCGTAGGAGCGCGCGAGGTCGATGCCGTCGCGCTCGGCGATGGCCTGCATGGCCACGACCTTGGACGGCCCGTAGCAGTACAGCTCCGTGCGTCCCGTGTAGCGCCCGTGCTCGTCCAGCTCGGCCCGGGTGGCGATCACCTCGTCGACGCCGAGGAAGCGGCCGAGGGGCGCCACGATCTCCTCCGGTGAAGCCGAGACGATGAAGACCTTGCGGCCCGCGCTCTGGTGCTCCCGGATGAGCTCGAGCGCTTCGTCGTACACGATCGGCTCGACCACGTCGACGAGCGTTTCGCGCACGATCCGGCTGATCGCGGCCTGATCCCAACCGATCGTCAGCCGCAGCACCGAGTCCCGCAGCTTGGCCAGCTTCTCGGGCGACGCCCCGAACTGCGCGTAGACGAGCTGGCCCCACGCGGCCCGCAGGAGCATGCGGCGCGACAGCAGCCCGGCCCGGTGCAAGGGCCCGCTGAACGCCACCATCGACGCCTTGGCGATCACGGTCTTGTCGAGGTCGAAGAAGGCGGCCTCCACGACGGGCGACCCTACCGGTGCCCACGCCGCCCGCCCATCCCTTCGGGCGTGAACCGTGTCACGGCTTC
>JBKPRS010000362.1:0-8467 GCA_046734695.1 Actinomycetota bacterium
ACGTACTTGAGCACCTTGCCGGTGGCGTTGAGCGGCAGCGCGTCCACCACCGCCACGCTGCGCGGCGCCTTGTAGTTGGCCATCGCGTCGCGGCACCAGGCGACGAGCTCGGCCTCGTCCACCGTGGCGCCGGCCCGGGGCACGACGTAGGCCCGGCCCACCTCGCCCAGGCGGGCGTCGGGCACCCCGATCACGGCCACCTGGCCGACCGCGGGGTGGGTCATCATGACGTTCTCGATCTCGGCCGGGTAGGCGTTGAACCCGCCCACCACGAACATGTCCTTGATGCGGTCGGTGATGGTCAGGTTGCCGCCCTCGTCGAACACGCCCACGTCGCCGGTGTGCAGCCAGCCATCGGCGTCGATGGCCTCGGCGGTGGCCGCCGGGTCGCCGTAGTAGCCGGCCATGAGGTTGTAGCCCCTGACCAGCACCTCGCCCGGCTCGCCTGCCGCGAGCTCCTTGCCGTCGCCGTCGACCACCCGCACCTCGACGTCGGGGATGGCCCGGCCCGCGGTGCGGGCGATCGTCTCGGGGTCGTCGGTGTGGCGGCACATGGTGGCGATGCCGGTCGACTCGGTGAGCCCGTAGCCGGTGACGATCGTGCGGAAGGTCAGCTCCGAGCGCATGCGCCGGATCATCTCGACCGGCACGGTCGCCGCGCCCGTGACCGCCAGCCGGAGCGTCGACAGGTCGTAGCCGGCGAGGTCGGGGTGGTCGAGGATGGTCTGGTAGATCGCCGGCGCCCCCGGGAGCATGCTGATCCGCTCCTCGTCGACCCGGCGCATCACGCTGGGCACGTCGAACACCGGGTGGGGGACGATGGTCGCGCCGGTGACGAGGCAGGCGATGATCCCGGCGTTGAGCCCGAAGGCGTGGAAGAACGGGTTGACGATGAGGTAGCGGTCGCCCTCGCGCAGGCCCACCACGGCGCACCAGTCCGAGAAGGCCCGCACCGACGCCCCATGGCGCAGCATGGCGCCCTTCGGCGCCCCGGTGGTGCCCGAGGTGAAGATGATCGTGCTCACGTCGTCGGGCGTGAGGGCCGCGGCCCGGGCCGCCGTCTCGGCGGGATCGACACCGGCGCCCGCGGCGAGGAAGTCGTCCCAGGCGGTGGCGTCGGCCGGGACCGGTCCGGCCAGGACCACGGTGCGTTCGAGGCACTCGGGCACGCCCGCCCCGGCCAGCAGGGCGACGTAGTCGGTGTCGAGGAAGTCGGTCACGGTGACCAGCAGCCGGGCCTCGGCCGTGCGGATGACGTGGGCCGCCTCCGCCCCCTTGAACCGGGTGTTCACGGTCACGACCACCGCTCCGGCCCGGAAGGCTCCGAGCGCCGCGACGATCCAGTCCCCGGAGTTGGGCGCCCACACGGCGACCCGGTCGCCCGGCGCGACGCCCGCGGCCACGAAGGCCCGCGCCGACGCGTCGGCCGCCTCCGCCAGCTCGGCGAAGCTCAGCCGCCGGTCCCCGTCCACCAGCCCTTCGGCGTCCCCGAACCGCTCGGCGGCCCGCTCGACGACCGCGGGGATCGTCGTCGCCCTGAAGTCGACCTCACCCATATCTGACAGTGTGTCAGATATGGCTGCCGGGCATGTGCGTCACTCGCCGGTGACCCCGTCGACGCTCTCCCGCAGCAGGTCGGCGTGGCCGTTGTGGCGGGCGGTCTCCTCCAGCATGTGGAGCATGATCCAGCGCAGGCTGACGGCCTGACCGTCCCTGAGGGTGCGCACGGCCAGCGCCTCGGGGCTGCCCGCTTCCGCCACCGCCGCCCGGCTGCGCTCGCAGGCCGCGGCGTACAGCCCGACCAGGTAGTCCGGCTCGTCGTCGGGCGCGGTGTGGAACTCCCAGTCCCGGTCGTCGTCCCACGGCGCCGACGCCCACGGCTCGGGATCGTCCCGGCCCGCCAGGATGCCGGTGAACCAGTGGTCCTCGACCAACGCCGCGTGCTTCACCAGCCCCGCCAGGGTCAGCTCCGACGCCCCCACCGTCGCCCGCCACCCGTCCCGCTCCAGCCCTTCGACCTTCCCGAGCAATGTGGCCCGGTGGTAGTCGAGGTACTGCCCCAGCATCGCCAGCTCACCTGTGACCGGATCCGGGTCCGTGCGCTCCATCCCCGGGACCGTAGGCGGGATCGGTGGGGTACAAAACGAGGGAGGTGCCGAGTTCAAGGAGGAACCATGGCCGATGTGAACCCGATCCCGGAGGACTACCCCCAGGTCATCCCCTATCTCACCGTCGACGACGCTGCCGCGGCGATCAAGTTCTACACGGACGTGTTCGGGGGCACCGAGCACATGCGCATGGACGGGCCGCCCGGCAAGATCGCCCACGCCGAGGTGGCGGTCGGCCGGGGGATGATCATGCTGGCCGACGAGATGCCCGACGCCGGCAACCAGAGCCCGCGGGCTGTCGGCGGCACGCCCGTGACCGTGATGGTCTACGTCGAGGACGTGGACTCGGTGTTCGGGCGGGCGCTGGCTGCCGGGGCCAAGGAGCTGCGGCCGCTGGAGAACCAGTTCTACGGCGACCGCTCCGGCAGCTTCGAGGACCCGTTCGGCCACAGCTGGTTCGTGGCCTCCCACGTCGAGGACGTCTCCGAGGAGGAGATGGGGCGCCGCGCCGCCGAAGCGATGGGCGGCGGCCAAGGCGGCTGAGCCGCCCTGGCTGTTGCCTCCAGGAGGCCTCGCTGGTGAGTTGGTAGTCGGCCGCCAAATCGCGGGCTCTTGGGCTGTGGCGAGCGCCCTGCCCGCTCGGCCAAGGCGGCTGAGCCGGTTCAGAATCGGTGGCGGGCCCAGGCGTCCGCGATCTGGTCGCGGGGGTCGCCCAGGCTCCGCATGGGCACGCCGGCCACGAGCAGCTCGCTCCAGATGCGGTTGCACTCCAGCCGCACCAGGGAGCGGCTGATGCCGAGGGTCTCGGCCACCTGCTGGTGCGATGCCGGCGGCCGGCCCTTGGCCAGCGGGGCGATGTAGGCGTCGAGCACCTCGCGCTGGCGCCCGGTCAGGCTCGGCCGGGCGCCGGTGGGGGGCTCGGGGCTGTCGGGATCGTCGGCCGCCACCACCCGGGTCGGGTTGTTGGCCGAGTTCACGACCACGGCCAGCTCGTAGGTGAGCGTCCCGGTGACCAGCACGTCGAAGGTCCGCTCGGGCGGCGCGTGCCAGTGGCCCGGCGGGACCGGGACGAGCGCGCGCCCGTCGATCCGGATGTCGAGCGCCAGGCTGTCGTGCAGGTTGGCCACGACCACCCGCCCGTCGTGGGCGAACACCCGCCCGGCCAGCTTGGGGACCACGTCGTCGTACAGCGGCGCGTGGCCGACGCGGAGATGGGCGTGCGGCTCCCGACCGAACGTGACCCCGAGGCCCGGGGAGTTGTTGATCACAACCACCTCGCGGTCGCTGGAGATCGTGCCGGCTGCCGCATCGCCCACGTCCCCGAAGGTAAGGGACACGGCGTCGCCGCCGTCCGGCCGGGGCCTGGCAGGCGGTGACATTTCCGCGCTCACGGGCAGCGGGCCGGAGCGGCCAGGGGCAGCGTCGCCACCGCCCATCCCGGCAGGTCGTCGACCGCCACCGCCGCGTCGCCACCGAGGCAGCTCCACGTGTCGCCGGGGGCGATCCAGTGGCGCCGGCCCGAGGCGTCCACGAACCAGGCGACCCCGGTGGTCTGCAGGACGATGTGACCGGCGACGGCCGCGCCCTGCAGCGCCCGAGCCGGGTCCCGCACCACGACCGCGTCGTCCACCTGCGCCCCCTGGAGCAGGGCGTCGATGTCGCCCACCTCGGCTGTCATGTAGCCGTGCTCGAAATCCAGCTGCACCCGGTCGTCCACGCGGTGGGGGTTGGAGGTGGGCATGCCGAGGTCGCCCGAGGCGCCGCCGTGGGCCGCCCACAGTGGGAGCACCTGGCGGGGCAGCCAGAACATCTGGGTGTCCTCGCGGCGCCCCACGATCACCCCGCCCTGGTCGAGCGCGATGGTCACGGCCACCGGGACGCCCGTCTCGACCGCACGGGTGATCGACACCGGGTAGCCCGCGAAGGTGGCGGCGTTCTCCGGCATCGTCCGCCCCGCGATCTCCCGGTACGACGCCCACATGGTCGGCGTGAGCCACACGGGTGGCCCGCCGGGGCTCACGAGCACCACCCCGTCCGGCCGGCCCCGGGCATCGTTCAGCGGCTGGACCTGCGCCTGCCCGAAGGTCTCCGCCAGCCCGCCGGCGCACGCGCTCGGCGCCTCCTGGATGACGGCCGCTGCCAGCTCGACCGACGTGCCCCGCGCCCCGGCCACGACCGGCTCGCACTGCGGCGCGGGGCCGGTGGCCATGGTCGTGCGGGCCGCCGCGCTGTCCCGGCCGTCGTCGGGTGGGTCCGCGCTCGAGGCCGCGAAGCCCGCCGCGACCGCCACGACGAGGGCCAGCGCGGCCCCGGCCGCGGCCATCACGAGGGGGCGGGGCAGGCGCCGCCGGGTCAGGCAGGCCTGGAGGTCGCGGGCCCAACCGATCGCGTCCACCGGCCGCTGGGCCGGCTGCGGGGAGATCATGGCGGTCAACAGCCGGATCGCCCTGCGGCGGTCGGCGATCCCGGCCAGCGCGCCCGCCAGCTCGTCCTGGAGGTCCGCCGGCGCCATCGTCCCCTGGGGGTGGCCCAGCAGGGCGAAGATCGTCACCATGCCGAGGCCCCACCGGTCCGACGCCGCGGTGCTCACGCCGTTGACGGTCTCCGGGGCTATGAAGCCGACGGCGCCCGCCACCGTGCGGGTGTCGGCCCCGTCGTCGGGCCGGGACGAGCCGAAGTCGATCAGCGCCGCCCGGCCGTCCTCGCCGATGATCACGTTCCCGGGATGGAGATCGCGGTGCAGCACTCCGAGGGCGTGCAGCGTGGCGAGCCCGGCCGCCACGCCGGCCGCTGCCGCGAACGCGCGCTCCGGGTCGAGCGGCCCCACGCCGCGCAGTCCCGATCCGTCCACCCACGACGCCGTCGCGTACAGCACGTCCGTGTCGCCGCCGGACGGCGGTTCGCTGCGGAACAGGCCCGGGCCCCGGAACACCTCCAGCACCCGGGCCAGGTTCGGGTGCTCGACCTCGGCGAGCCGGCGCCAGCGCTCCCGCAGGCGCTGGACCCGCTCGGTGCTCACGTCGTCGGTGCAGATCTTCAGCGATACCGGCCCTGCGTAGCGGACCGGGTCGCCGGGGAAGGTCCGGCGCTCGGCCCGCAGCACATGGCCCTCGCCTCCCCGCATGGCCCGGATGTCGTCGATGACGTACGCCCGCCGGTCCTCCGGTGGCCCGCAGTACCACCGATCGCGCGGCGAAGCCGCGCCCTCCGAATCCCCCAATTGTCCCGCCTCCCGACTACCGGGAAAGCGCCCGCCGCGCTCTCCGTCGTGTCGTGCCTACAAGAACTATCGGGCGACGATTACCGACGCAATAGCCGAGTTAGTGCGGCGTTAAAGGCGGCGGACCGCGCGCGGTAGTCGCGGTAGCGGTCGAAGCTGGGTGCTGCGGGCGACAGCAGCACCACGCCGTCGGGCCGGGCCCACTCGTAGGCGACATGGGTGGCGGCGTCGAGGTCGTCGCGCTCGACCACCTCGGCCACCCCGGCCGGGCCGAGCGCGGCTCGCATCCGGGGCGCGGCCTCCGACGCCAGCACGACCACCAGCGTGGGATCGGGGCGGGCGGCCAGGCCCTGGGCCAGCGGGGCGTAGTCGATCCCTCGGTCCTGCCCACCCACCAGCACCGCCACCCGGCGCCCGGGGAAGGCGTCCACCGCGGCCAGGGTGGGCAGCACGTTGGTGGAGAGGCTGTCGTCGACGAACAGCACGCCGTCGAGCTCGCCGATCGGGCGGAGCCGGCTCTCCAGGTGCTCGAACCCCGTGGCCGCCTTGGCCAGCGCCTCGTCGTCGGCCGCCTCGGGCACGCCCAGCGCCACCAGGCACGCCCGGGCGATGCGCGCGTTGCGTAGGTTGTGCCGCCCGAGCAGGCCCAGCGGGGCGGACCAGCCGGGCGCGTCCCCCTCCGCCGCGCTCACCCACTCGACGCGGGGCCCCAGCGCGGCCCGCCGATCCCGCAGGAGGTCGCTGTCGCCGTTGGCGATGGTGAGGTCCGCCCCCGGCTGGGTGCACAGCGACAGCTTGTCGGCGTAGTACGTCTCGGGATCGCCCCGGTGCCAGGGCAGGTGGTCGGGGTGCAGCGAGGTGACCGCCACCACGGGGGGCGACGTGGCCACGTCGGTGGCCTGGTAGCTGGACACCTCCACCACCCAGAAGTCCGCCTCGGCCGGCGCTTCCGGGGCCCAGGGCGGCAGGCCGAGGTTGCCCCCGGTCACGACCCGGTAGCCGAGGCCCGCCAGCAGGTGGCCGCCGACCGCGGTGGTCGTGGACTTGCCCTTGGTGCCGGTGATGCAGACGACCCGGTCGCGGTCGGCCTCCGCCAGCCACAGCCCCAGCCCGCCGGTCAGGACGACGCCGGCCGCGGTGAGCGTCTCGGCCTCGTCCCCGTAGCGGCTGATCCCGGGCGACTTGACCACCACCTCGCAGTGGGTCAGTGCGTCCAGCCCCCCGGCCGCCGTGGCCAGGACCGGACGGCCGTCCAGGCCGCCCTCGGGCGGGGCGTCGTCCACCAGCACCGGCCCTACGCCGAGCGACTCCAGCTTGGCCAGGTTGGCGCGGCCCTCGACCCCGAGGCCCCAGACGCCAACCGCCCGGCCGGCCAGCTCAGACCAGGAGATCGTCGGTCGCGTACGCATCGGGCACGAAGTGGGCGCCCAACGGGCGCAGGAGCCGCTCCACCGCGGCGTCGGGCGGCAGGTCGGAGCCGAGCCGGGCGACCAGCGCCCGCAGCACCGGGGTGGCGGCCCGGTCCGGGCGGAGGGAGGCCAGCGCCACTGCGGCGCGGCACTCGTCCACGTCCCCGACGCACTCCCACGGCTTGGCGTCACCCGAGGTGCCGGCCAGGTCCTCGAAGCGGTCGAGCAGGTCGAGGTCGTCGAGCGGCTCGCGCCCGCCGAACACGTCCCGCAGCGTGGCCGCGTCGAGGAACGGGGCCAGGATCAGGTCGATGAAGCAGCACTTGTCGCACCGGCCGCACCAGTGGTCGAGGCGCTGGGCCGGGTCGATGTGGAAGCCGCGGTTACAGCTCTGGAAGCTGCGGTGGTAGCGGCCGAGGGCGGCGAAGCGCTCGGCGATGAGCAGCTCGGTGTAGGGCCGCAGCCGGGAGAAGTAGTCGACCGCCCCGCCCAGCGACCCGGCCAGGGCGGCCCGGAAGCCCGCCTCGAACGCCTCGCTCTTGGACCACTGGTGGTTGACGGTCCGCCCGGCCACCACGAGGTTGCCGGCCGACGACGACCACTCGTTGGACATGATCACGGCGTCCCGGTCGTGCAGCACCGCGGCGAGCACGGCCAGGGCGGAGATGATCCCGGTCACGGGCACGTGGCCGTTGAGGAACCCGAGCTCGCGGGAGGCCAGCACCTGGGGGTCGAGCTCGCGCTCGGCCCGCACCACGGGCAGGCCGGTCACGGCCGCCGGGCGCTCGATGGCGGCGAACCGGTCGCCCGGCCGGCCCACGACGAACAGCGCGGGCTCGGCGACGGGCCGGACCAGCTCGACGGTCACGATCGAGTCGATCCCTCCGCCGAACGGCACGAGCGGCCGCTTGCCTCCGTCCGCCGCCCGGCTCGGTGCCGCGGGCGGTTCGTCGAGGTCGGGCGCCTCGATGCGCAGCCCGGACAGGTCCAGCCCGTTGCGGTAGGCGAATTCGCCCAGCCCGTCCACGTAGAACGAGCGCAGGAACTCGACTTCGCCCGCCCGCAGCGGCGTGCCGGGCAGCTCCACCACCGGCGGGGCCGCGGTCTTGTAGTACGACACGCCGGCCAGCAGGAACACCCACCGGGCCGCCTCCATGGCGGCCGGCCGGTCCCAACCTTGGCCACCCGGGAAGGCGAAGCGCTCGGCGAAGCTCCGCTCAGCCAGCGAGTACCGGCAGGTCAGCGACCCGGCCTCGGGATCGACGTCGAAGCCGTCGTAGCGGAAGGCGCTCATTGGCGCACCCTTCGGGCTGCGCGCAATGACCGCTCGGCCCACGGGGCCGAGTAACGCACTCTGCTTCTGATTCGCTCGACAGGCTCGCTCATGTGAGCCGAGCCAGGGCCGCGAAGCGACCACAGGGTCGCTCGGCCCGGTCGCTGAAGAAGGGTGTCCCCGGCCCGGTCCCGACCGCCGCGGTCTCGATCTGCCCGGCAGGCACGCCCGCCTCGACGAGCACCCTTCGGTTGGCCGCCCACAGGTCGAAGCGCCAGTGCCCCGGCCCGTCGGGCGCCAGCACGTCGCCGGCCTCCGCACCGAACCCGCTCCGGGCCGCCTCGGCCACCTCGTCACCCACCTGGTAGCGCGCCGCCTCGACGGCGGGCCCGATCCCGGCGACGACAGCCGCGGGATCGGCCCCCAGCCCGGCCATGGCCTCGACCGCAGCCTCCGC
>JBKPRS010000363.1:0-3397 GCA_046734695.1 Actinomycetota bacterium
GTTCAGGTCATACGAGGCGCTCACGCCGCCCCGGGTGCTCACGTCGGAGGGCGACGCCATCGCCGGCGCCTACCGGCGCGACGACCTGCCGGCCGGGGCGCTGGCGGGCCTGGCCGTCTCGGCCGGCACGGTCGAAGGGCGGGCCCGGGTCATCCTGGACATGCCAGAGGCCGATGTCGAACCGGGCGACATCCTGGTCACGACCCACACCGACCCCAGCTGGTCGCCCCTGTTCGTCGCCATCACGGGCCTGGTGACCGAGGTAGGCGGCCTGATGACCCACGGCGCCGTGATCGCACGGGAGTACGGCCTACCCGCCGTCGTGGGGGTCGAGCACGCCACCGAGCTGATCCCCGACGGCCGCCGGATCCGTGTGAACGGAACCGACGGCTACATCGAGCTCCTGCCGACGACGTGACCCTTTGCGCACCTCCTCGGAGCCGTCCTCCCAAGCTGCTCAGCGTGGTGTGGCGCGCACCGGCTGGCCGGGTAGGGCGTCCGGCACGAGCTCGCCGTCGCGCACGACGAAGGTGCCGCCGACGAGCACGTGGGCGATGCCGGACGAGGGGCGGGTGGAGGCGGCGTATGTCGCCTGGTCGGTCACACCTGCCTCGTCGAACACGACGAGGTCGGCGTCCGTGCCGGCCTGGACCCGACCCTTGCGGCGCATGGCGGGGACCGCGTCCTGGAGCACCTCTGCCGGGAGCAGGGTCGCGCGGCGCAGAGCCTCCCGGAGCGGCGCGCCCTCCTGGCGCCACAGACGCAGGGCGCGCCCGAACGTGCCCGCCGTGCGCGGGTGGGTGACGGCCTGGGGCGGCAAGGGCCAGGCCGCGATGTCCATGCCGGTGGTGTCGGTCCACAGAGGCGGCATCCCGTCGCTCGCCACGATCGAGTCGGGGAACGCCAAGGACCGCCGCAGGATCGCGGCGTCGCCCGGTTCGGTCTCGTCGAGGAACTCGGCGATGACCAGACCGCCGGGGTCGGTCGCCCGCAGCTCGCGGAGCCGGGCGTCGTCGGCGATGCGCTCGCCCGTGGGCAGATAGGTGACCGAGGTCGTGCTGCGGAAGCGCTCACGCAACCGTTCCGGCGCGAGGAACGCTGCGCCGATCGCCGTCGATCCCGACCCGTAGGGGTACGCCTCGGTCGTGACGCGGGAGCCTTCCGCCTGGCAGCGGCCGACCAGCCCGAGGACTCGATCGATGTGCCGCCCCGACGTCGAGTTGATGTGGCAGTAGTGCATGTGCGCACCGGTCGCGCCCGCGGCCCGGACGACCTCCTCGGCGCCGTCGATCAACGCCTCCGGTGCCATCTCGACGATGTCACGGGAGTGCGTGAACGTCGGCACCCCGGCGGCCGCGGCCAGCTCCGCCAGGTCCAGATACTCGGCCGGATCGACCCCGGGCGTGTACCCCATCAGAACTCCGATGCCGATGGCACCGGCGGCGAGGTCGCTCGCGATCTGGTCGAGGATGCGCGCCACCTGCAAGTCGGTCGCAGCCTGTTGCCAGTCGCTGCCGGCCAACCCGGCGAAGACGGAGGCAGCACCCCCGTCGAGCGGCCGGTCCCCGACGACGTGCATGCGCGCCGCCGCCCACGACGCCGAGAACCCGTAGTTGATCGGCGAGCCCCGCTTCGCTTCCCTCGCATACGCCGCCTCGACCGGCGCGCGCCCGGCTTCGAGGTCGAGCGCGGTGGTGACTCCGTCGCAGGCCTGGAGGCGCCGTCCCGGAAGGGTCTGGGCGTGGCTGTGGAGGTCGACGAAGCCAGGGGCGACGACGAGCCCGCCGGCGTCGACGGTCGTCACGCCGTCGAGACCCTCGCCGAGCGCCGTGACCGAGCCACCGTCGATCCCGACGTCGCACACGCGGTCGAAGCCGGTCTCGGGATCGACGACCCGACCACCGGCGAGCACCAAGTCGTGCGACACGAGCCAACCTCCTCCGACCGCACCCCGCGGCCATGCCCGCGAAGCTAGGACGCCTGCTCGGCCACCGGCGCGTGCAGCATCAGCCATCTGGCCGATGTAGCCGGCGCCGGCCGGGTCGACGATGGCGCTCATGGGCGATACTGGAGATCACAGGGCGGGTGCGCCGCTCTACATGGGTGACCCTATGAGTGACGATGCGACGCCAGGTGCGGCCGGCTTCGCGCTGCCGACGGGCATGGTCACCTTCGTCATGACCGACATCGAGGGCTCGACGCGGGCCTGGGAGCGGTCGGCGGCGGACATGTCGGCGGCTGTCGCCCGCCAGTACGAGATCCTCGATCTGGCCGTGAGCGCCCACCGCGGTGTCAGGCCGCTGGAACAGGGCGAGGGCGACAGCGTCGTGGCCGCCTTCAGCCGGGCCTCGGACGCCGTGGCCGCCGCGTTCGACGCGCAACGAGCCCTGGCCGGTGAGGAGTGGCCGACGGCGGCCACGCTGCGGGTCCGGATGGCGGTGCACACCGGTGAGGCCCAGCTGCGCGACCAGCGCAACTACTTCGGTCCGGTCGTGATCCGCTGTGCCCGTATCCGGGACCTGGGTCACGGGGGCCAGGTGCTGGTGTCCGACGCCACGGCTGCGCTGGTCGCCGGCATGCTGCCGGCCGGCGCGCTGCTCGACGATCTCGGGGTCGTCCGCCTGAAGGACCTCGGCCGGCCCGAGCGGGTGTGGCAGCTCGTCCACGAACGGTTGGAGCGGGACTTCCCGCCGCTGCGGGGCCTCGACTCCTTCCCGCAGAACCTGCCGGCGCAGATGACTCCGCTGATCGGGCGCGATGGCGGCATCACGGCCGTGGCGGCGTTGCTGGACGCGGAGCGGCTGGTGACCCTGACCGGCGCCGGTGGGGTCGGCAAGACGCGGCTCGCCCTCGCGGTGGGTGCCGAGCTGATCGAGCACCATCCCGGCGGCGTGTGGTTCGTCGATCTGGCCGGCACGGGCGGCCCCGACACGGCCGGGCGCGCCGCGCTGCGAGCGCTGCGGGTGGTGGAGGCGCCCAACCTGGAGCCCGCCCGCCAGGTCGCGGTCGAGCTCGAGGACGCCGGACCGTCGCTGCTGATCCTCGACAACTGCGAGCACACCCTCGACGATGCCGCGGCCTTCGCCTTCACCGTCCTCTCCGCCGCCCCCTCGGTCACGGTGCTCGCCACCAGCCGGGAACCGATGGGCGTGAGCGGGGAGGTCACGTGGCGGGTGCCGTCCCTGCCGACCCCCGACGGTCACGGCGGCATCGCGATCGAGTCGCTGTCCCAGTTCGACGCGGTGACGCTCTTCCTCGACCGTGGCCGTCGCGCCCGCCCGTCGTTCCGCATCACCGACGCCAACGCACCCGCGGTGGCGCAGATCTGCCAGCATCTCGACGGCATCCCGCTGGCGATCGAGCTCGCGGCCGCCCGGCTGCGCCACCTGAGCGCCGA
>JBKPRS010000364.1:0-9069 GCA_046734695.1 Actinomycetota bacterium
GTCCGGAACTGCCGCTGTGGTCCCGTCGCCCGACGTGCTGGCCTCGCCCACGCTCCCGGTTGACGCGCCGGCGCTGTTCGAGGACGCGGCCGAGGCCAGCGGCGTGCCCGCCGGCGGCAGCAGCGGCTCGTCGGCCGCCCAGGGCGACCCCGACGCCACCGCCGCCGCGGCCACCGCCAGCACGGCCGACGTCGGCCCGCTCTCGACGGTGGCCCGGGTCGGCCTCGGCCTGGCCGCCATCTTCGGCGTGCCGGTGGCCCTGGCCTTCAGCCGCCGTCCCGGTCGGGCGACGCCGCGGCCCGCGTAGAACCAACTCGGTCCGGCACGTCATCTCGGCGAACCGTCGCGTCGTTTCCTGGAGCCCTCGCAGGCGAGCCGGTGGTCGGCCGCCAAATCGCGGACTCTTGGGCTGTGGCGAGCGCCCTATCCGCTCGGGCTCGTAGCCCGCTTGCCCACCCAGGTCGGGTGGTCGGCGCGGGCGAGGAGCTGCTCGTCGCCGGACGAGTCGCCGTAGGCCCACAGCTCGACCTCGGCGCCGGGGCCGTAGCGCTGCTCGACCCAGCGGTGCAGCCGGGCGACCTTCTCGGGGCCGCGGGTGTTGAGGCCGCCGACCACCCCGCCGGTGAGCCGGCCGCCCGCGTCCGCCACCAGCTCGACCGCCAGGACGGCGTCGAGGCCGAGGCGCTCGGCCAGCGGCCGCAGGTAGGCGCCCAGCGAGGCGGACACGAGGACCGTGGCGTGGCCCTCGGCCTGGTGCCAGCGCAGCCGGTCCACCATCTCGGGGCGCAGCACGGTCTCCAGCGTGGGCACGTACGCCTCGCCCTCCGCCGCCAGCCGGTCCGCGGGCTGGTCGCGGAACAGGTGCCCGATCAGCGCCAGCTTGAACCGGTCGCGGTCGCGCACCTGGGGCGCGGCCCGACCGGCGGCGGCCAGGACGCGGGGCGTGCCCCGCACCCGGCGCAGGAACGGGACCAGCGTGTCGCGCTCGGACAGGGTGCCGTCGAAGTCGAAGGCGGCCACCCGGGGACGCCCGTCCGCACTGCCCTCCGCACTGCCCTCTGCCATGTCAGTGCCCCAGCACGGCCTGCAGCGCGGGCCCGATCTCGGTGTGGGCGTAGCCGTAGCCCGCATGCACGAGCACGTCGGGGCGCACCCGCTGGCTGCCGAACAGCAGGCCGTCGGCCATCTCCCGGCCCAGCAGCAGGCGGGGCGCGAAGGCCGGGACGGGTATGGCCGCCGGGCGGTGCAGCGCCGCGCCCAGCGCCTTGGCCAGCTCGGCGTTGGTGACGGGCTCGGGCGCGACCACGTTCACCGGCCCGGACAGGTCGTCCCGGTCGAGGAGGAAGCGGATGGCGCCGACCTCGTCCTCCAGCGTCACCCAGCTCATCCACTGCTTGCCCGACCCCAGCCGCCCGCCGGCGAAGAACCGGAACGGCAGCGCCATGCGGGGCAGGATCCCGCCGTGGCCCGCCAGCACCAGCCCGGTGCGCAGGAACGCCGTGCGGATGCCGGCGTCGACCGCGGGCGCAGCCGCGCCCTCCCAGTCTGCGACCAGCCGGGCGAGGAAGTCGTCGCCCGGCGCCGACACCTCCGTGAGCACGTCGTCGCCCCGGCTGCCGTAGAAGCCGATCGCCGAGCCCGACAGCAGCACCGCCGGGCGCCGGGCGAGGCCCGCCAGCGTCCGGGCCAGCAGGTCGGTGCTCCGGGTACGGCTGTCGTGGAGCTCCCGCTTGCGGTCCTCGGACCAGCGCTTGTCGCCGATGCCCGCCCCGGCGAGGTTCACGACCGCGTCCACGCCCTCGAGCGCCGCGGCGTCGATCGTCCCGCCGGCGGGATCCCAGTGCACGGCGCCCGGATCGTCCGACGGGCGGCGGACCAGCGGCCGCACCGTGTGCCCGTCGCGGCGCAGCGACTCTGCCAGGGCGCGGCCGATCAGCCCGCTGGCGCCGGTGATCGCAACCTGCATGTCCCCCTCCTAACCGAGCCGAGGCTTGGGTACGGTACGCGCGTGCCTGGTGTCTTCAAGGAGTTCAAGGACTTCATTGCCCGCGGCAACGTCGTGGACCTGGCCGTGGCGGTGGTCATCGGCACCGCTTTCAGCGCGGTGATCGCCGCGATCGTGGCCGGCCTCATCACGCCGCTCATCGGCATGATCGGCGGCACCGAGTTCAAGAGCATCGACTTCACCATCAACAAGAGCACCTTCGAGGTGGGCACGGTCATCAACGCGCTCATCTACTTCCTCGTGGTGGCCGCGGTGGTGTTCTTCTTCGTGATCAAGCCTCTGAACATCCTGGAGGCGCGGCGCAAGCGGGGCGAGGAACCGGTCGAGCCCGAATCGCTCTCGGACGAGGCGATGCTGCTGACGGAGATCCGCGACCTGCTGGCCCGCCAGGGTGGCCGCCCGGCGGCGCAGGGCCAGCTGTCGCCCTACGACCAGCCGCCCCCTGGGCCCGGGCCGGGACCGGGACCGGGCTTCTAGCTGCTCAGCTGCTCGCTCAGGTAGAGCTGGGCGCCCAGGTTATCGACCAGGTAGAGCTGGGTCTCGAGCCAGTCCACGTGCTCCTCTTCGGACACGAGCATGCCCGCCAGCAGCTCGCGGGTGCCGTTGTCGCCCTTGTCCACGGCCAGGGCGATGCCCCGGTTGAAGCGCTCGACCGCTTCGACCTCGACCTCGAGGTCGAGCCGGAGCTGCTCGACGGGGTCCTCGCCCAGGCGCACCGCACCCAGGCGCTGGAGGTTGGGCATCCCCTCGAGGTAGAGGATGCGCTCGATCAGCGAGTCCGCGTGCTTCATCTCGTCGATGGACTCGTCCCGGGCGTGATCGGCGAGCGTCTTGTAGCCCCAGTTCGACAGCATCCGGCTGTGGCCGAAGTACTGGTTCACGGCAGTGAGCTCCGCGGTGAGTGCCTCGTTGAGGAACTCGATGATCTCGGGTTGCCCTTGCATGGGCGGGAACCTCCGGGGAGGGCGGTCAGGCGGCCGGCTCGACCTGGTCGGCGGCGACCAAGGTGGCCAGGAGCACGCTGATAGTAGGACGGCACGACCCACAGCGCGCGCCTGCTCCGCACCGTTCGGAGATCTCGTCGACCGTGTCCGCCCCGGCGTCGATCTCGGCGCGGATGCGCCGGTCGCTGACGACCTGGCAGTGGCACATGATCACGTGAGAACGTCCCCGCTCATCGACTGGTAAGCATGCCTTACTCCACAGGGGTCCTGTCAAGGCCGTGTCAGAGTCATGCCAGGTGGGGCCGAGTTCTGGACGGAGCCGGGTGTGCAGTAGCGTCGCCCCTCATGCATGTGGTCATCGTGGGCTGCGGCCGGGTCGGCTCGGGGCTCGCCAAGATCATCGAGGACCAGGGTCATTCCGTGGCTGTGGTCGACAAGGACCCCAAGGCGTTCCGGCGCCTGGACGAGGACTTCGCGGGCCAGCAGGTCGTCGGGGTCGGCTTCGACCGAGACACGCTGGAAGAGGCCGGCATCCGCCACGCCGAGGCCATTGCTGCGGTCACCAGCGGCGACAACTCGAACATCCTGACCGCCCGCGTGGCGCGGGAGACCTTCGGCATCGACCGGGTCGTGGCCCGCATCTACGACCCCCGCCGGGCGGTCATCTACGAGCGCCTCGGCATCCCGACCATCGCCACGGTGCAGTGGACGATCGACCGCACGATCCGCAAGCTCCTACCCGACGCCTCGGAGAACGACTGGGTCGACCCCAGCGCCCACGTCGTGGTGGTCGAGCGTGCGGTGGCGCCCAGCTGGGCCGGCCAGCCCCTGACCGCCATCGACATCCCCGGCGTGTCCCGGGCGGTGGCTGTCAGCCGCATGGGCACCGCCCAGGTCGCCACGCCCGACCTGGTCACCCAGGACGGCGACGTCGTGTACCTGGCCGTGGCGGTCGGTCACCTGGAAGAAGTCGACAAGCACCTCGCCGGGGCGGCGGGGTGAAGGTGGTGGCATGAAGGTTGTGATCGCCGGCGGCGGGGCCGTCGGCACGTTCATCGCCGGTGAGCTGCAGCAGGCCGGCCACGATGTCCACATCATCGAGCAGGACGAGGACCGCGTCAGCCGCGTGTCCAAGACCGGCGAGCCCAAGGGCGTCGAGTGGCACCTCGCCGACGCCTGCGAGGTCAACAGCCTGCGGGTCATCGGCATGGCCGACGCCGACGTGGTCGCGGCCGTGACCGGCGACGACGAGGACAACCTGGTCATCAGCCTGCTGGCCAAGCAGGAGTTCGCGGTCCCCCGCGTCGTGGCCCGGGTCAACAACCCGAAGAACGAGTGGATGTTCAACGAGAACTGGGGCGTCGACGTGGCCGTGTCGACCCCGCACCTGCTCACCGCCCTGGTCGAGGAGGCCGTCAGCGTCGGCTCGCTGGTGCGGCTGCTCAACTTCGAGTCGGGGCGGGCCAGCCTGATCGAGGTCACGCTGGCGGGCGAGAGCCCGGCCACCGACCGCGACATCGCCGACCTCGGCTTCCCCCGCGACTCGACGGCAGTGGCGGTGCTGCGCAACGACCGGGTCATCGTCCCCCGCGGCGACACCCGCCTGCAGGCGGGCGACGAAGTCCTCGTCCTCGTGACCGCCGACAGCATCGACGAGGTCAGGGAGATCCTGACCGGCGCCTAGCCGCGCGTAGGCCGCGACGAGCGCTCCACCTGCTCGGTCGGTCTACCCCACCCTGCGGTGGAGGCGGCCGCCGAGGTAGACGCCGGTGCGGGGACCGCCCGGCGCGCCGGTGAACACCACCAGCTCGCGCATGCCGCTGCGGGGATCGGTGGTCACGAACACGCGGCCCTCCGGGTCGAGCGCCAGCAGGGTCAGCTCCTGGTCACGGACGCCGAGGGCCTGGAGCACGCCGGACGGCTCGGTGGCCAGCACCGGGGCGCTGCCGCCGGGGACCGTGACCGTGAGCCGCTGGTGGAGGCGGTCGTAGACGCCCTCGTGGCCGCCGTCGACGGCACCGTCGCTCGCGGCCGTCGTCGCCGCCGAGCCGCCCGACTCGCCGGGGTCGACGTCGAGCAGGTCGGTCGCCACCCGCTCGATCAGCCGCTGGCCGAGGGCGCCGCCGGTGGGGCTGTTGGTCAGGACGCAGACGGCCAGGCGCCGGGCGGGCACGACCCGCAGGAAGGCTCGCTGGCCGAACGTGTCGGCATCCTGGGCCAGGCACACCTCGTCGCCCCAGCGGCGCACGGTCCAGCCCAGGGCCTGCTCCTCGCCGGGGACGTGGCTCTCGACGTGGGGCCGCTGCATGGCCTCGACGTCGACCGGGGGCAGCAGGTCGGTCCCGTCCGCGGCGCAGCCTCCCTCGAGGTGCATGCGGGCGAAGGCCAGCAGCTCGCCCGCGGGGGCCATGATCCCGCCCATCGGGCCGTTGGACCGGGTGAGCGTCCAGCGCCCCTGGCGGACCGGCTCGGTGCCGGGGGCCTGGACGTGGCCGACCGCGACGCTGTGGAGCAGCGCGTGCTGCGGCAGCGTCAACGTGGCCCGGCATCCGAGCGGCCAGGTGAGCCGGCGTCGCAGGACCCGGTCGAAGTGCTCGCCGGTGGCGACCTCCAGCACGCGGCCGGCCACGGCGTAGCCCGTGTTGCAGAAGCTGAAGGTCTCGTCGGTGGGATGGATCTGGCCCAGCCCGGCCAGCGTGGCCACGTAGCGCTGCAGGGCGTCGGGGTTCCAGCCGGTGTCGATGAGGTGGTCGCCTTCGATCCCGCTGGTGTGGGTGAGCAGGTGGCGGGGCGTGATCTCGATGGTGGCGCCGGGGTCGGCGACCATGAACTCCTGGAGCTGGGCCCGCACGGGCTCGTCCAGTGACACCACCCCGGCCGCCTGCGCCTGCTGCACCAGCGTGGACGTGTACACCTTGGTGACCGACCCGATCTGGAACAGCGTGGCGGGCGTGACCGGGACCCCGGTGGCCACGTTGGCGACCCCGTGGGTGGCCACCTCCGCCTCGTCGCCCAGGAGCACCCCGCAGGCTGCCCCGGGGACCCGGTGCTCGCCGGCCAGCTCGGCCAGCAGCCCGGCCAGGCGGGTCCGGTAGGAGGAGAGCGCCGGCATCGTGCCGCGCACGGTAGCCGCGTGGGAGTTACCGTGAGTTCACACCTGCGTCGATTGCTCCGCAGGTGTGGCGGGACGCATCCGGCGCCGCACGAGGCGGTACACGGCGAAGGCGAGGGCGGCCGGGACCAGGAACGGAAGCGCGAAGCCCAGACCCGCCAGGGCGATGCGCCCGCCGTCCACCAGCGCCACCCAACCGAGGCGCAGGCCGTCGCCGAACCCGGGCGTGTCCTCCGACGGCACCGGCTGCTCGTCCTCGGACAGGTGGACCTCCAGGGTGCCCAGGGCGACCTGGTCGGCCAGGACCCGCTGCTGGCCCTGGAGCGCCTCCAGCTCGGTCTCGCGCCGGGCCAGCTCGCCCTCGACCGTCGCCAGCTGGCCCACGTCCCCGGCCTGCGACAGCAGCCCCTGCAGCCGCTCGACGCTGCGCTGGAGCGAGGCGACCCGGCTGTCGATGTCCACCACCTGGGCGGTCACGTCCTGCGCGTCCACCGTCTGCTCGACGACGTCGCCGAGATCGCCGATCTCCGAGCGCACGTCCTCGAACTTGTCGGCGGGCACGCGCACCGTGATGTCGACCTGGTCGTCCTTCGCCCGGGCCTGCTCGTTGGAGACGAACCCGCCCGCGTCGCTGGCGATGCGGGCAACGCCGGCCGCGCTGTCCTCGGCGTCGTCCACGGTGAGCTGCATCGACCCCGTGCGCACGATGTCGCGCTCGGCCGCGATCGCCTGCGTGTCGAGGCCCAGCGCGGTGTCGGCCGCGGCGTCCCCGCCGCCGGCGTTGCCGGCCGCCCCCGCATCGTCCGCGGTGGCGGTGTCCGCCTCCGCGGCGGTGGTCGGCGCGGCCAGGTGCGCCGAGTCGCTCGACGACCCGTCGCCGCCGCACCCGGCGGCCAGAGCCGCCAGCACCCCCGCGGCCAGAGCCGCGCGTCCCAAACCCATCCGCGTGCTTGCCCTCATGGCCGTTGGACGGCGCGGGGGCGCCGGCGGTTCCCGAGAAATCCTGGGAGTCGGTGATGGCGGCCGGCTGCGGGGTGTGAGCGGGGCACGGGTAGGGTGGGCGGCTGCCATGAGCACCCGGCGACTCATCTTCGCGGCCCTGTTGTGCGGCCTCGCCATCCTGGTGGCGTTCTCGATCCAGATCGTGCAGATGCGCTGAGCCACCCGACCAGCGGGTAGGTGTGGGCCGGTAGAGTCGCAAAGGCACTCCGGCCCACGTCACACCCCCGGGAGGTGGTCCCCACGGCCGAGAACTACGACGTCGTCGTCATCGGCGGCGGCCCCGGCGGCTACGCCGCGGCGCTCTACGGCGCCAGCGCCGGGCTCAACATCGCTCTGGTCGAGAAGCGCTGGATCGGCGGCACGTGCCTCAACGTCGGTTGCATCCCGGCCAAGGAGCTGCTCGAGACCGCGCACGTGTACCGCACGATCAGCGAGGCGGCCTCGTTCGGCATCAACGCCGGCGAGCCCCAGATCGACTGGGCGGTCACCCAGCAGCGCAAGCAGGCGGTGGTCGACGAGCTGGTGGGAGGCGTGTCGACCCTGCTCAAGGGGCGCAAGGTCACCGTCTACGACGGCTACGCGCGGCTGCACGCGGGCCACCGCGTGAGCATCGATCCCACCGACGGGTCCGAGGCGGTCGAGATCACGGGCGACGCGGTGATCATCGCCGCCGGCTCCGAGACCCGCACCATCCCCGGCTTCGACGTCGACGGCACGATCGTGATGACCTCCGACGAGGTCCTGTCCATGCCCGACGTCCCCGGCACCGCGGTGGTCATCGGCGGCGGCGCCATCGGCTGCGAGTTCGCCTCGATGATGGCGGACCTGGGCACGCAGGTCACCGTCCTGGAAGTGCTGCCCAAGATCCTGCCGGGCTGCGACAAGGACGTGACCCAGATGGTCGAGCGCTCCTTCAAGAAGCGCAACATCGAGGTGCGCACCGGCGTGAAGGTCAGCGGCCACGAGCCGGGCGACGGCGGCACGGTCGTGGCCGTCGAGGGCGCCGATCCCATCAAGTGCGACGTCGTGGTGGTGTCGGTGGGGCGCAAGCCCGCCACCGCCGACCTGGGTCTCGACGGCACCGGCGTGCAGCTCGACGAGCGCGGCTTCGTGGTGGTCGACGAGCGCTGTCGCACCGGCGAGGACGGCGTGTGGGCCGTCGGCGACTGCGTCGCCACCCCGCAGCTGGCCCACGTCGGCTTCGCCGAGGGCATGGTCGCCATCCGCGACATCCTGGGCGAGGAGCCCGTGCCCATCGACTACGGCAAGGTCCCGTGGGGCATCTACTGCCGTCCCGAGGTGGCCTACGCGGGCCACTCGGAGGAGTCGGCCAAGGAGGCGGGCTACGACGTGGTCACCTCCAAGCACCGCTACACCGCCAACAGCCGGGCCAAGATCATCGGCGACACCGAGGGCTTGGTGAAGGTGATCGCGGAGAAGACGCCTGAAGGCAAGGCGGGGACGATCCTCGGCGTGCACATGGTGGGCCCTTGGGTCACCGAGCAGCTCGGCCAGGGCTACCTGGCGGTCAACTGGGAGGCGACCGTCGACGAGGTCGCCGCCTTCATCCAGCCGCACCCGACGCTGTCCGAGCTGTTCGGCGACACGGTGCAGGACCTGACGGGACGGAGGCTCCACTGATGGCCGACATCCAGATGCCCCAGCTCGGTGAGACCGTCACCGAGGGCACGATCACGAAGTGGTTCAAGAACGTCGGCGACCAGGTGACCGAGGACGAGCCGCTCTTCGAGGTGTCGACGGACAAGGTCGACTCCGAGGTGCCCTCGCCGGTCAGTGGCGTGCTGTCGGAGATCCTGGTGCAGGAGGGCGACACGGTCGACGTGGGCGTGGTGCTGGCCCGGGTGGGCGACGCCCCCGCGGGCGACGCCCCCGCGGGCGACCAGGCCGAATCCGCCCCGACCGAGCCGGAGGCCGCGCCGGATGCGGGCGGCGGCGAACCTGCCCCGGCCGCGGCCGAGGAGCAGGCGGCGACCGAGGCCCCGGAG
>JBKPRS010000365.1:0-16357 GCA_046734695.1 Actinomycetota bacterium
CGCCCGCCCCGGCCGCAGCAGCCGCGGCCGCCCGCGCCGGCGGCTCGACGTAGCGGGAGGTCGAGGCGGCCCGGGGGACGCCGGCGCGCCGCAGGGCCGTAGCCAGCTTGCAGGACTCGAACCGCCCCAGCGCGTCGGCGCCCGGGGTGGCCACGAAGCGGTAGGCCTCGCCCCCCGCGTCGATGCACAGGGAGCCGCCCGAGGCGACGTGCTCGTAGATCCACACGTCGAGCCCTACCTCGCGGCTGACCCGGCCGACCAGCCGGAACTCGTCGAGGTGGACGGACCAGGGCAGGTGCTCGGAGCGGGCCCGGGCATCGGCCTGGACGAGAGGACGCCACCACTCGTAGAGGTGGGGCACGTTGCGAGGCGGGGACCAGAGATCCATGGCCCGGACGTTACGAACGGGGTGTGACAATTTCGGGGACCACTTCACCTTGACCGGCCGGTCAAGGTGGTGTTGGCTGGTCGATGACACTTGTGTCAGGCGTTCGCGAAGGGGGAGCGGCTATGCACGACCTGGTCATCCGCAACGGGTCCGTCGTCGACGGGTCCGGGGCTCCGGCCCGTACCGCCGACGTCGCCATCGACGGCGAGCGCGTCACGGCCGTGGGCCGGGTCGAGGAGAAGGGCCGTCGCGAGATCGACGCCGCGGGCCGGCTGGTCACGCCCGGCTTCGTCGACATCCACACCCACTACGACGGCCAGGTCACCTGGGATCCCGAGGTCACCCCGTCGAGCTGGCACGGCGTCACCACCATCGTCATGGGCAACTGTGGGGTCGGCTTCGCCCCCGCCCAGCCGGCCAAGCGCGACTGGCTCATCCAGCTCATGGAGGGCGTCGAGGACATCCCCGGCACCGCCCTCGACGAGGGCATGACCTGGAACTGGGAGACGTTCCCGGAGTACCTCGACGAGATCGAGCGCATGGCCCGCGTGCTCGACGTCAGCGCGCTGGTCCCCCACGGCGCGGTGCGGGCCTACGTGATGGGCGAGCGGGGCGGCGCCAACGCCGAGGCCACGACCGACGAGATCGAGCTCATGGCCAAGCTGGTCCAGGAGGCGGTCGAGGCCGGGGCCGCCGGGTTCTCGACCACCCGCACGATCCTCCACCGGGCCAAGGACGGCGAGTTGGCCGAGGGCACCCTGGCCAGCGCCGACGAGCTGATCGCCATCGGCCGGGGCATGGGCCGGGCCGGCGCCGGCGTGTTCGAGATGGCGAGCGACATGTTCGACGCCGACGCCGAGTTCGCGTGGATGACCACGGTGGCCCGCGAGTCCGGCCGCCCGGTCACGTTCAACTGCCTCCAGGACGACATCCGGCCCGAGCACTGGCGCCGGCTCATCGAGCTGGCCGACGCCGCCGCGGCCGAGGGCGCCCGCATCGTCCCCCAGGTGGCGGGCCGGCCGGCCTGCATCCTGCTCGGCTGGGACACGACCGCGAACCCGTTCGTCTTCCACAAGGCCTGGCAGGAGATCGCCGGGCTGCCCCGCGAGGAGCGCCGGGCGCGGCTCCGCACCCCCGAGGTGCGCGAGGCGATGCTGGCCGAGAACCCCCAGCTGGAGGGCATCGCCGCCTTCCTCACGTCCTCGTACCACAAGCTGTTCCCGCTGGGGGACCCGCCCGAGTACGAGCCGGCGCCGAGCGAGAGCCTCCAGGCGGTGGCCGCCCGCGAGGGCACCACGCCCCAGGCGCTCGCCTATGACCACATGCTGAGCCAGGACGGCCAGGGCCTGCTCTACCTGCCGCTGCTGGGCTACGCGCACGGCGACTTCGGGGCCCTGCACGAGATGCTGGTCCACCCCTCGACCGTGCTCGGCCTGGGGGACGGCGGCGCCCACTGCGGCATCCTGTGCGACGCCTCGCTGCCGTCGTACATGCTGAGCCACTGGGTGCGGGACCGGTCCCGGGGCGAGCGCCTCGGCCTGGAGCAGGCGGTCCATCTGCAGACCCGGCGCACCGCTGCGCTGTACGGGTTCGACGACCGCGGCCTGCTGGCCCCCGGCTACCTGGCCGACGTGAACGTCATCGACTTCGACGCCCTGGCCATCGAGGCGCCCGAGATCGTCTACGACCTGCCCGCGGGCGGCCGCCGGGTGATCCAGCGGTCCCGGGGCTACGCCGCCACGGTCAAGCGGGGCGTGGTGGTCCGCCAGGACGACGAGTCGACCGGCGAGCGTCCCGGCCGCCTCCTGCGGGGCCCGCAGCCCCTCAGCTAGCTAGCCGAGCCCGAGCCGGGCGTACTGGTCGGCCGGGGCCTCGACCTCGTCCAGCGCAGTGCGCAGCAGGTCGAGCATGTCGCGCTCGACCTTGGCCTCGCCGGCCCGGTTCTCCGCCTCGTCGGGGTCGATGTCGACGTCGTAGAGGTGGTGGGACTGGGACCGGCCGGCGGCCCAGAACGGCAGCCGGTCCCCCGGCCCGAACGGCTGGCGGATCACCGGCACGCTGGAGCCGGGCATGAACGCCAGCTCGGCGCGCGCGTCCGGCGGGTGCAGGTCCTCCACCCCGGCCACGTGCAGCGGCATCGTCGACCAGCGGTTCGACCACATCGACAGCGGGCGGTTGCCTTCCACCGGGGCGCGGGCGTACTTGCGGTGGCCGTCGGTGACCTGGACCCAGTTGCCCCACACGCCGCCCACGGCCCAGTCCCGCACGTGGGTGGCCGTGCCCTCCACCAGCGGCCGCAGTGAGGTCCCGTGCGTGCGATGGCCGGGGTCGACGCCGAAGAGGTCCGCCAGCGTGGCGTGCAGGTCGACGCTGGTGGTCAGGGCGTCGCAGGTGGACCCGCCCGGCACGCCGGGCCAGTGGACCAGCAGCGGCATGTGGCCCAGTGGCTCGAACTGCGGGACGCCCGGCTTGCCCCAGATGTCCGCGCCGCCGCGGGTCTCGCCCAGGTAGTGGCCGTGGTCGGTACAGACGACGACTGCCGTGGTGTCCCAGAGGCCGCCGTCGTCCAGCGCCGCGACCACCTCGCCGAACCAGTGGTCGATCATCGACAGCTTGGCCCCGTAGTTGGCCCGGATGTGGCGGGCCTCGGCCTCGCTGATCAGGCCCTTGGTGACCCCGCCCACGGTGTAGGGCGGCCAGATCACCAGCTCGCCCTCCCAGGGCTCGTCCTCGTAGCGGCCCAGCCAGGGTGCCGGGGTGTCGAAGGGCTCGTGGGGGTCGAACTCGTCCACGAACAGCAGCCAGCGGTCGTGCCGCGGCGCGGCCCGGCGCAGCCAGTCGGCGGCGGTGGCCATGGTGCGGGGGCCCGGGTAGTCGTCCTCGGCCCGGAAGAACGTGCGGGAGCGGTCGTAGGCCCGCTCGATCCGGAACCCGTCGCCCCAGGTCTTGCGGAGGAACCAGCCGCCGTCGCGGGCCGGCGGCGCGGGCGTGCCCACCCAGGAAGTGTCGACGTAGGTGCGCCACGGGTCGCCCTCGTGGCCCCGCACGTAGTCCCAGCCGGCGAAGTCGGTGTGGTAGTTCTCGCCGCCGGTCTCGAACAGGTGGGGATGGTCGCTGACCAGCATGGTGGTGACGCCGGCGGCGCGCAGGTCGGCGGTGATGGGGCGCTCCCACAGCTCGATCGAGCCCCAGGGCTTCCACAGGAAGTCGAGCGCCCCGCACAGGATGTCGTGGCGGGCGGGCATGCACGGCAGCGACCCGGTCACGTGGCGGGTGAAGCGGGTGGCCCGGGCCGCGAACGCGTCGAGGTGAGGCGTGGCGAACTCGCTGCCCCCGTAGCTGCCCAGCATGTGACGATTCAGGCTGTCGAGCAGCACCACCACAACGTTGGTGGGAGCCACCGGAGCGGATGCACCCGCGACATCGGCCATCGCGGGAGTGTACGAGCGGCGCCGCGGGCCTACCCTCGTGTCGTGGCCACTGGGGATCCGCCCATTTCTGACGCGCCCGAGGACATCGATGCCCTCGTGGCCGACCCCGTGCTCGTCGCGGTGCGGGCCGAGGCGACCGCCGCGGCGCCACCACCACAGCCGCCGGAGGTGTGGGGGCGGCTGGACGACCCGGAGGCGGCCGCGGCCGGAGGCGACGTGGACACCCGGGCCCGGGCGCTGCTGGAGCAGATGACCGAGCACGAGAAGGTGCAGCTGCTCACCGGGACGCTGTCGCTGCGGCATGGCCTGCGGGCCATGCTGCGGGGCGACCAGCACGTCTGGGTGGCGGGCGAGGTGGCGCGGCTGGGAGTGCCCGGGCTGCGCTACGTCGACGGGGCCGGCGGAGTCGATGCGCCCGGCGCCACGGCGTTCCCCGTGCCGATCGGGCGGGCGGCCACGTTCGACCCCGGGCTGGAAGCCCGCGTGGGCGACGCCGTCGGCGTCGAGTGCCGGGCCGTGGGGGCCAACCTCTACGGCGGCGTGTGCGTCGACCTCCTGCGCCACCCCGGCGGCGGGCGGGCCCACGAGACGTTCGGCGAGGATCCGCACCTGGTGGGCGAGATGGGCGCCGCCCTGATCCGGGGAGCCCAGCGCCACGTGATGGCGTGCGCCAAGCACCTCGTGGCCGCCTCCGTGGAGGACGGGCGGTACCGGCTCGACGTCCACGTCGACGAGGACGACCTGCGCGACCACTACCTGCCGCCGTTCCACCGCTGCGTGGAGGCGGGCGTCGCCGCCGTCATGACCGCCTACCACCGCCTCGACGGCGAGCGCTGCAGCCAGGACCGCCGGCTGCTCACCGAGGTGCTCAAGGACGAGTGGGACTTCGACGGGTTCACGGTCAGCGGGTTCGTGCTCGGCGTGCGCTCGGCCCAGGCCATGGCCGCGGGCCTGGACGTGGAGCTGCCGTTCGCCTGGCGCTTCCGCAACCTGGCCCGGCTCGTGCGGTTCCGCCGCGTGGCGGCCGGGCGCGTCGACGACGCGGCGCTGCGGGTCGTGCGGCGCCAGGTGTGGTTCGCCGACCGGACCGGCCAGGCGGGCGGGGGCGAGCCGGACCGCTACGTGCCCGCAGCGCTGGGCGGAGCCGCCCACCGGACGCTGGCCCGCGAGGTGGCGGAGCGCTCGCTGGTGCTGCTGCGCAACGAGACGGTCCGCATCGGGCCGGCGACGGGCCATCCGGTGCTGCCGCTCGACGGGGCCGAGGTGGCGTCCGTGGCCGTGCTGGGGGCCCGAGCGGGCGCCCCGCTGGCGGCCGGGCGGGCGGAGCGGGCGCCGAGCGCGAGCATCCTCGACGGGCTGCGGACCATGTCCGATCGCATGGTCATCAACCTCGACGTCCAGTCCGGGAGCGATCTGGAGGGCGCCCGGCTCGCCGCGGCCGCGGCCGACGTGGCCGTCGTGGTGGCCGGCCCGGAGCTGCTCGACGCGGGCGAGTGGCCCCTCCGCCGGGGCCGCGACCGCGTCACACTGACCCTCGCGCCCGGCGACGAGGCGCTGATCCGCACGGTGGCGGCGGCCAACCCTCGCACCGTCGTGATCCTGGTGGGCGGGGCGCCGATCGTGGCCGAGTCCTGGCGGGAGCAGGCCGGGGCCATCCTCATGGCCTGGTACCCGGGTGCCGAGGGCGGGCACGCGGTGGCGCGGGCCCTCTTCGGCGAGGTGAACCCGGGCGGCCGCCTGCCCTGCACCTGGCCCCGGGCGGCCGAGCAGCTCCCACCGCTGGGCGGTGGCCGGACCGCCCGGTTCGTCTCCCTGGACGGCTACCGGATGATGGAGGCGACCGGCCGCTCCCCCGCCTACCCGTTCGGCTTCGGGCTCACCTACACCACCTTCGAGCACGGCCGCATCACGACCCGGGAGACGGCCGACGGCCGCGTCCAGCTGACGGTGCCGGTGGTCAACACCGGGACCCGCCCCGGCGACGAGGTCGTGCAGGTCTACCTGGACGAGGCCCGGGGAACGGACCCGCGCCCGCTGCGCACGCTCAAGGCGTTCCGCCGGGTCACGGTGGCACCGGGAATGGTCGCCAATGTCGAGTTCGAGCTGTCTCCGGGCATGCTCGGCCGCGCCTCGGCCCGCACCGCCGGCGTCGTGCAGCTCCACGTCGGCAGCAGCGCCGACCCCGCGACGCATCGCACGGTGAAGGTGTGAGGCGCGCCGCGCTCGCGGCTCAATCCGACCCGTTGCCTCCGGGCGACGGGCTGGGCTTCGGTGCGGACGCGCCCGGCGCGAGCCCCGAGCCCAGGTAGCCGTTGCCCCCGGTGGGCGCCGACGCCGCGACGACCTCGTCCTCCGGCGGCTCGGTGAACACCATCGGCAGCGGGACGGCCACGGGCTCGTGCGAGGTGTGGGCGAACATCACCGAGGCGTGGAACGCCTCCATGGCGTCGACGAACCGCTGGTTGACGTAGGCCCGGCCGTCGATGAGCGGGCCCTCGGTGCCCTCGATGACGGCGACCACGTCCTCGCCGGCGATGGTCTTGTACGTCTCCAGCGCGTGAGCCAGGCGCATGACCTCGGCCCGGTGCTCGGTGAGCAGGGCCTCGGCCCGCTCCAGCAGGCCGGCGAGGTTGTCCTCGATCCGCCCGCCCAGGTCCCCCTTGAGCAGGTCGCGCTGGTCCTCGTCGCTGCCGCCCGGGCGCCCGCCGCCCCCGATGCCGACCTTGTGGGTCACGCCGTGCGACGTCACGGTCTGGCCCATGCCCCAGTAGCCCTCCATCATCATGGCCACCGTGGTGGCCGACTCGAGGTCACCGGACACGCCGGACGAGTTGTCGCCGCCGAAGAACAGCCGCTCGCCCGCGAGCGAGGCCAGCGAGACGACGATGTCCGCCTCGTACTCGCTGCGCCAGCGGGTGAACTGGTCCTCCGGCTTCACGCTGCGGACCATGCCGAGGTAGGTGCCGCCCTTCTCGATCGTGGCGAGGTCGATCGAGAGGTGCTTGCGGGTGCGGAAGGCGGACACCGCGTGGCACGCCTCGTGCACGGCGATGGCGTGGCGCTCCCGCTCGATGTACTCGACGTCCTCGGGCGGGCCCAGCTCCTTGAGGTGCTTGGCCGCCATCATGTCGCCCCAGGTGACGACCTCGCGCCCCTCGCGGATGGCGTTGATCAGCGCCTCGTTCACCATGTCCTTGATGCTGGCGCCGGTGGCGTAGGGCGTGATGGTGGCGAGCCGGTCCACCTCCTCCTCGTTGAGCTCGTGCGACACCTTGTCCAGGTAGCCCTCGAACGTCTTCTTGCGGCCCTCCTTGGAGGGATAGCCCACCTTGTACATCCGGTCCATGCGCCCCGGCCGCAGCAGCGCGGGGTCGAGGGCCTCCGGCATGTTGGTGGCCATCATGATCAGGATGCGGTACTTGGGCGGGGGCTTGGGCTTCATGCCGAGCATCCGCCGGCCGTAGCGGTTGAGCAGGCCCCGCGGCTTCTTGAGCCCGGAGATCTGGGACAGGAGCGCCTGGAGCGTGCCCATGCCGCCGCCGCCCATGCCGCCCATGATCACGCGGTCGGCGCGGCGCGGGGGCGAGTCGTCGGGTGTCGCCGCGGCCGTCGACGCCGCCAGCACCGCGTACTGCGACTCGGGCGAGAGCCAGCGCAGGTGGTCGTGGGCATCGTCCCACGGCGAGGCGATCTGGCCGCCCAGCGGGCCGGGCATCATCCCGCCCCGGTTGCCGAGCGAGTCGGCCTCGTCGAAGAAGACGATCACGCCGCCGTAGCGCAGGGCGAGCCGGCGCAGCTTGCGGAACAGGGACATCACCTTGATGATCCCGACGCCCATGAACATGTTGATGAAGGCGCCGGGATCGACCGACACGAACGGCTTGCCCGTCTCGCCGGCGACCGCCGAGGCCATCAGCGACTTGCCGGTGCCGGGCGGGCCCCACAGCAGGATGCCGGAGGGCACCTCGCCGCCCTTCTCCTCGATCAGGTCCGGCTTGTCGAGCAGGATCATGCTCTCCTTCACCCGGTCGAGCACGGCGTCCTGGCCCCACACGTCGCTGAAGCGCTGCTCGACCTCCTCGGGCATGTACGTGTCGACCCCGCCCCGCGACAGGAACCAGAACAGGAACGCGAACTGCCCGACGATGATGAACAGGCCGAACACGAGCTGGAACGCGAACGGCAGCAGCTTCCAGACCCGCGCCGGCAGCTCGACCAGCGCCGTGGCCGGCGACACGTCGTAGATCGTGCCGAGGACGACGCTCAGGATGGCGATGGCGATGATGACCTTGAAGGCACGCGCCAGGCGGAAGCGGTTCCAGTCGTTCATCCGGCCCATGCGCTTCTCGAAGCGGCCGAACACCGACTTGGTCCAGAAGTGGTTGTAGCCCGCCGAGTGCTCCGCGATCAGGTAGTGGACCTGGCGGACCGCCTCGATACCGAACAGCACGAACAGCGGCCACTTGGACCGCGCGGTGTCGCGTAGGGCGTCGCCGACGGTGTTGAACGGGTTGGCGTCCGAGTAAGCGGACCACACGAAGAACCAGAACAGCAGGGTGATCAGCAGGAGGAACTTGACCCGGTCCCACAGGCCCACGGGCTTGCGGGTGACCCGGGCATCCCGGGACCTCGCCTCGTGCACCATCCTGGTGGGGACCGGCGCGTCGCCCGGCTCGGTCATCACGGGCTCGCCCTGCGGGGTGTCCGCGGCCTCGCCCGGCTGCTCCGGCGTCGGGGTGGTCACGACTGCACCTCCTGGATCGTCCACGAGTCGACGAGGGTCTTGATCTCGTCCTTGTAGGTGTCGGAGTAGCACTCCTCGGCGCAGCCCACGGTGAACAGCACCATGCGGGTGGAGTCGGGACTCCTCAGCACGGTCTGGTCCACGACGTAGATCCCGTTCTGGCCGGCGACCGCGTACACGGTGTGGAGGCCGCTGTAGCCGTCGGCCATGGAGACCGAGTCGTCCGCCAGCACGTGGTAGGCCTCCCCCGTGGGCGACCCACCCTGCTGCTCCAGGGTGACCGGGTCGGCGTTGGGGTTGCCGCCGCCCCGCATGGTCCTCAGGTCGAGGACCTCGCGGATCTGCGGCGGGATCGCCTGGATCACCACCTGGCCCGTGGGCACCGGGCTGTTCGGCGTCAGCGAGGCCTCGACACTCTGCCCGTCGTCGCCCCCGTAGAAGCTGCGGATCCACCGCACCTGCGCCATGCGCTCGAGGTCCCGCTCGTTGGCTCCGGGATGGAGCTCGGCGTCGCCGTACACCGTCCAACCGGCAGGGACTTTGGCGTAGACCCCGACGTCGTCGTTCTTGATGTACTGGTAGCCCGAGGCGCAGCCGCTCATGGCCCAAATGGACGCGAGCACGACCACGGCGAGGAGCGGCGAAGTCCTCATGAGCACGATTCTCCCCCACTTCCGCACGAATAGCGACTGGTTGTCGCGACAAGTGTTGAGAAGTTGCTGAGAGCTTGCTGTCAGGACCGCAGGGCCGGGGACTCCCGCTCGGCCTCTTCACGCTCCTCCCCGTGGCGCAGGCGCCGGGGGATCTCACGGACCGTGACACTGGAGGCGATGGGGACGCCGTCGCGGGCCGACATCTCCTTGCACAGCAGGTAGGTCACGACCCCCACGACCGGCGGCGCCAGCAGGCACAGGAAGCGGAACGTCCACAGGATCGCGTTGACCGAGAGCCCGAAGGTGGCGCCGAGCACGTCGGCCGCGCCGCCCAGGAACAGCACCGTGTAGAAGGCGATCGTGGCCATCCCGAGCGCGGTGCGCACCGGGCGCTGCCGGGGCCGGTCGAGCAGGTGGCGCTCGGCGTGGTCCCGGGTCACCCGGGCCTCGAGGAACGGCCAGGCGTAGAGGAGCGTGAAGGTCAGGCCGGCCAGCAGCACGCCGGGGAAGAACGGGTTCGGGATCTCGAACCCGAAGGCGCGGATCTCCCACCCGGGCATGATCCGCAGCGCGCCGTCGAGCCATCCCATGTACCAGTCGGGCTGGCTGGCCGCGGACACCTCGGCCGGATCGAACGGGCCGTAGATCCAGATGGGGTTGATCTGGAACACGCCGCCCAGGAAGGCCAGCACGGCGGAGGTGAGGAAGAACAAGCCCAGCGCCTTGGCCGCGTAGGTGGGCCACATGCGCTCGCCGACCACGTTGTCGTCGCGCCGGCCGGGACCGGGGAAGTGGGTGTGCTTCTGCCGCACGAGGATGGCCAGGTGGGCGGTGAGCAGGATCGTGATGACCGCGGGCACCAGCAGGATGTGGATGACGTAGAGCCGGGAGATGATGTCGGGCCCCGGGAACTCCCCGCCGAACAGCAGCGACGCCAGCCACGTGCCCACCAGCGGGACCGACAGGGTGATCGAGTAGACGATCCGCAGGCCGGTCCCCGACAGCTGGTCGTCGAGCAGCGAGTAGCCGAACAGCCCGTTGAGCATCGCGAGGATCAGCAGCGTGCAGCCGATGATCCAGTTGAGCTCCCGCGGCCGGCGGAACGCTCCGGTGAAGAACACACGGGCCAGGTGCACGCCCAGCGAGGCCAGGAACAGCAGGGCGGCCCAGTGGTGGATCTGGCGCATCACCAGTCCGGCCCGCACGTCGAAGCTGAGCTCCAGCGCCGAGCGGTACGCCTCGGACATCTCGACGCCGCGCAGCGGGCCGTAGCTGCCCTGGTAGATGACCGTGTTGAGGCTCGGGCTGAAGAAGAACGTGAGGTAGACGCCGGTCAGCACCAGCACGATGAAGCAATACAGGCCCAGCTCGCCCAGCATGAACGACCAGTGGTCGGGGAACACCTTGTTGAGCGCGGTGCGGGCCAGCTTGGCCGTGCCCAGACGGCTGTCGACCCAGCGGGCCAGGCGATGGGTGAGCAGGTGCTCGGGGCCACGCCGCCGCTTCGGTGGCCCCGGGGTGGGCAGGTCGCTCATTGGCGCACCCTTCGGGCTGCGCGCAATGAGCGCTCGGCCCCCGGGGCCGAGTAACGCACTGTGCTTCTGATTCGCTCGACAAGCTCGCTCATCGGCCGCGGTCCCAGAAGCCGGGCCCGACCGGGGCGGAGAAGTCGCCGGTGGCGATGATGAAGCCGTCGTCGTCCTGGGCGAGCGGTAGCTGGGGCAGCGCCCGGGCGGCGGGCCCGAACACCGGCCGGGCGCCCTGCATCACGTCGAAGGTGGACTGGTGGCACGGGCACAGCAGCAGGCCCAGCTGGGCCTGGTAGAGGCCGACAGGGCAGCCCACGTGGGTGCACAGCTTGGAGTAGGCGACGATGTCGTCGACGATCCAGTCCTCGCGGCCGGGCCGGGGCTGGAAGTCCTGGTCGCGCCGGAAGTGGATCAGCAGGGTGGAGGCGTCGGCCGCATCCGTATACCCCTCGGGCCACACGGTGATGAAGCCGTCGATCTCCAGGTCCGCGGGACGCACCGGGTCCCCGGACTCGACCACGACCCGGATCGGCGCGTTCTTGTACGGCGTCTCCTTCAGGCCCCGCCCCGGGCGGGGGCCCAGCGAGCGGACCGGGAACACCAGGGCCACGCCCAGCGCCGCGCAGGCCCCGCCGGCCGTAGCGAGCAGGATCCGGCGACTGGCGAGGGTCGACTGGCCGGCCTCGAAGTCCTCGGTGAACTCGGCGATCTCCTCCTCGCTGGACTCCAGCGGGTGGCGATCCTCGGCCACCTCGTCGGTGGGCATGAAGTGCTTGGCCCACAGCACGATCCCCGTCCCGATGCCGCCGAGCGTCAGCGCCAGCAGCACGCCCTCGGCCTGGGGCTGGCCGCCCTGCCAGTACACGACCGCCAGCGCGAGCGCCGCCAGTGTGGCCACCACGAAGCACCCGGCGGACGCGAGCTCGACGCGGCGCCCGCGCTCCTGGCGCCCGGGAGCCGCGCCGTCCGGCCCCGTCACGCCGGGCTCGACGAGGTCAGTCATCTTCGCCTCCGGCCGCGGCGGGCTCCGTCTCGGCGGCCTCGGCCGCCGCCTCCGCCGCGGCCGCCCGGGCCTGGCGGATGGGGCTGCGCGTGCCGATCCACGCCACCAGGGCCAGCAGCGCAGGGAGGGCTATCAGCCAGGCCACGAAGCCCTCGGGGATCGGACCGGTGCGGCCGATGGGGATGCCGCCGGGATCCTCCGGGTTCTGGAGGTACTCGACGTAGCGGGCGAGGCCGTCGAGCTGCTCGTCGCTGATGACCTCGGGACCGAACACCGGCATCTGGCCCGGACCGCTGCGCACAGCCGCGCCCACCTGCTTGGGCGTCGCGTCCGACAGGCGCGGCGCGGCCCGCCCGTAGCTGAGGGCGCCACCGCTGCCCGAGGCGCTGTGGCACGCCTGGCAGTTGGCGCGGAAGATCTCGCCCCCGGCGGCCAGGTCGCCCTGGCGGACGTCGACATCGGGCAGGGCGGGGCCGTCACCGAGCGAGGCGACGTAGGCGACCAGGGCGTCGATCTCGTCCGGCGTGTAGGCCGGCTCCTTGCGGGTGGGCTGCTCCTCGCTGCTGGCCAGGGGCATGCGGCCGGTCGACAGGTAGTAGTAGGCCCCGGCCTCGCCGGCATCGACGATCGACGGGCCACGCTCACCGCTGGGCGCGTCGATGCCCCTGCCGTCCTGTCCGTGGCAGCTGGAGCAGCCGGTGAGGTACAGCTCCCGGCCCTCGGCGATCTGGCCGTCGCCGCCCTCCTGCCGGGGCGCCGCGGCGACCGCGAGCGGCGTGGCCAGCGCGGTCACCAGCACGGGCGCGGCCACCAGCCACCGGTGGAGCCGTCCGATCATCGCAGCAGGTAGATCGTCGAGAACATGACCACCCAGACGACGTCGACGAAGTGCCAGTAGTAGGCACACACCTCGACCGTCTCGTACGTCGGTGCCCGGGAGGCGCCCACGATGGCCGCCACCACCGCCCCCATGAAGATCAGGCCGGCGAGCACGTGCAGGCCGTGGAAGCCGGTCATCAGATAGAACATCGAGCCGTAGGCGTGGTCGTCGATGCGGAAGTCGGCCTGGATGTACTCGACGGCCTGGTTGGACAGGAAGATCGCCCCCATCAGCGCGGTGATCCCCAGCCACTTGGCGGCCCGGCGCCGATCCCCCTTGCGGGCCGCGACCACCGCAAAGTGGACCGCCCCGCTGGACGCCACCAGCACGACGGTGGCGGCGGCCGTGCGGGCCGTCTCCAGCTCCACGCCCTCGGGCGGCCACACGTCGTTGACCGCCCGCAGCGTGAAGTACGCCGCGAACAGCCCGGCGAAGAACATCAGCTCCGACGCCAGCCACACCACGACCCCGACACCGAGGACAGACGGACCCGCAGGCGCCTGATCGGACGGTGAGCCGGGCGCCGGTGCGGGGGAAGGAGCCGGCTGGGCGGTCACCGACACGGATGTCGTTGTAGCAGAGCAGCGACCCGCCGTGCGGGACTGACCTCTCCCAGGCCCCCGAGCCGGACGTGGGCTCCACGGGTACCGTCGGGGGTGGTGGTTGCGCCCGACGTCGGTGACCTGGTGCTCCGGTGGCAGCTCGACGCTGTCGCGCTGGTGCCGGTGGTGGTGGTCGGGGGGTTGTACTGGCGGGGGGTCCGGGACCTGGGGCGCCGGGGGCGGCGCTGGTCGCCGGGGCGGAGCGCGGCGATGGCGGGGGCGCTGGCCGTGGCCGTGGTGGCGACGCAGTCGGGTGTGGCGCGGTTCGAGGACGACCGGCTGTGGGTGCACATGGTGCAGCACACGCTGCTCGGGCTGGTGGTGCCGCTGCTGGTCGTGCTGGCGGCGCCGCTCACGCTGGTGCTCCAGACCGGCGGGCCGGCGACCCGGCGGGGGTTGCGGCGGGCGTTGCGCAGCCGGCCGGCGCACATCGTCACCCACCCCGTGGTGGCGTGGTGCCTGTTCGGTGGCGGCCTGATCGCCATCTACCTGACGCCGTTGCTGGCGCTGTCGCAGCGGAACGACTTCGTGCACCTGGCCGTGCACACCCATGTCGTGCTGGCCGGGACGCTGTTCCTGGCGGTCCTGATCGGCGTCGACCCTTTGCCCGGGCGCCCGCCGTACGCGGCCCGGCTCCTGGCCCTGCTGGTGGCCGTGCCGTTCCACGCGGTCGTCGGCCTGGCGCTGCTGTCGGCCAGCCGGCCCGTGGCGCCCGACGCCTATCCCCTGCTGTCGGACCAGCGCACCGCGGCCGGCCTGTTCTGGGGTACCGGCGAGCTGTTCACCGTGACGGTGGCGGCCATCGTGGTCCGCCAGTGGTGGCTGGCCGAGCAGCGGGCCGCGGCCCGCGAGGAGCGTGCTATCGCCGCGTATTGACGCGGTTCATCGCCGCGTCGACGCCCTCGGAGCGGATCAGCTCGACGGCGTCGGCCGCTTCGTTCACCGACACGTCGAGCTCCAGCCGGTCCCGCTTGCCGGGCCGCCGCAGCACGTGGTCGGCGCCCTGCTCCTTGGTCTCGGGCTTGCCCACGCCGATGCGCACCCGCACGAACTCGTCGGTGTGCAGGTGGGCCTTGATGGACCGCAGCCCGTTGTGCCCGGCCAGTCCCCCGCCCCGCTTGACCTGGATGCGGCCCAGGGGCAGGTCGAGCTCGTCGTGGACGATGACGATGCGCTCGGGGTCGGTGATCCCGTGCCGCTTGACCAGCAGCGCCACCGCTTCGCCCGACAGGTTCATGTACGTCTGGGGGAAGGCCAGCGCCACCCGGTCGTCCTCGATGCGCACCTCGGCCACCAGCGCCCGCTCGCGCGTGCGCTTGAGCGTGCCGCCGTGGCGCTGGGCCAGCAGCTCGACCACCTCGGCGCCGACGTTGTGGCGCGACGCCTGGTAGTCGCTGCCGGGGTTGCCCAGCCCCACGACCAGTAGGTCGGCGGGCGTGCCGCGGCGCTCGGCCGCGGCACCACGCCGTCCGAACAACGCCATGCCGGGCAGGCGCGTGGCGCCTTACTCGCTCTCGCCCGAGGCCGCGGCCTCGCCGCCCTCGCCCTCGGCGCCTTCGCCCTCGCCCTCTTCGCCTTCGCCCTCTTCGCCCTCGGCCGCCTCTTCCTCCTCCTCGGCCAGCGCCAGGCTGGTGAGCTGGGCGATCACGACGGGCTCCTCGGGGTCGGCGTCGATGGTGACGCCCTCGGGGAGGACCAGGTCGGCGACGGTGATGGTGTGGCCGATCTCCAGCTCGGAGATGTCGACCGACAGGTGGCCGGGGATCCGGTCGGGCTTGGCGTGCACCACGATGGCGTTCATGATCTGGTCGACCACGCCCTGCTCGCGGTAGACGAGGAGGGCCTCACCCTCCATCACGATGGGCACGTCGGTGGCGATGGGCTTGTCCACGTCCACGGCCAGGAAGTCGATGTGGAGGACGTCGCGCCGCACCGGGTGCCGCTGCATCTCCTTGACGATGGCGGGAGTCGATGTGCCGTCCACGCTCAGGGTGATGAGCGCGTTGAGGCCCTTCTCGGTGGTGAGGGCCAGCCGCAGGTCACGCCAGTCGACCGTGATGGCCCGGGGCTCGGCGCCGCGGCCGTACAGCACGGCGGGGACCTTGCCGGTGGCCCGCAGGCGGCGGGATGCGGACGTGCCGGTGGGGCGGCCGACCTCGGCCACCAGGGTGATGTCGTCAGCCATCGGGATCTCCTACTTCTGACGTCGCGCCGGAGCGCACGATCTGGGGACGGGACAGCCTATCGGCGCGACTCCACGTCGGCGCAACCAGTACCGGCCCGCTGCGCGCCGCGCGCCGCCGCGACTCTACCGATTGACGGCCTGCGCCTCGTTCACGGCGAGGTTGACTTCGCTGGTCCGTCCGATGCCGCCGATCGCCACCGGCCCCCCCGTCGGCTCACCGAAGAGGGTGACGGTGTAGCTCCCCTCGTACGTGATCTCCGCCGACACGGTGTAGGCATCCCGTCCTTGTTGGTCGGTCGCCCCGGCGTTCAAGGACGATCGCTGGTAGGTGTACGAGCACGTGTCTGTGTTCGCCGCCCCGACGCCGTTGACGTCCCGGCACACGACAGTGCCGTCATCTCCGGGATTCCACGTCACCCCCGTAGGCGTAGCTGTGATCGTCACCGCGAGCGGGCCGTCAGTGATAGTCGCCTCGTCCGCCCCGAGCTCTCCATCCAGCCAGAACCAGGTCGAGAGGCCGGCCAGCGCGGCGGTGGGACCGTCCGGGCTGGTCCCGATCGCCGGTGGCGTGGGGTTGAGGTGGGTCAGCGCCTCGCGCAGCAGCGTCTCCGGATCGGCCGCGTCGACCTCCCAGTTGTTGGTCGGGATCCACGTCCGGTCCTGGGGCAGGTCGGGGTTGACGCTGAACCCGTCGACCACGCAGTCCTCCCACACCGAGAAGTGGCCGGAACCGGGGGGTAGCTCGTAGCCGACGTACTGGAGGTGGGCCGAGGGGCTCGTCGCCGGATCGTTCGGATCGGGCCAGTAATCGCGGGGCATCTCACATGCGACGGCGGTCGACTGGCCGTGACCGCCGCTCGCTGCGGCCCAATAGGCCCATGCGTTGAAGCCACCGGCACCGCTGGAGCCGCCGGAGTTCCCCGGGTCCCACGAGTCCGCGCT
>JBKPRS010000366.1:0-2716 GCA_046734695.1 Actinomycetota bacterium
GGACGGTCGTGCTGGCCGCCGAGCGGGAGGTCGGGCCCCTTGCCTGACCGCGGCGCGACCCCCCGCACCGTCCGGGCGCCCCGGGGCCCCGAGCGCAGCTGCAAGGGCTGGGCCCAGGAGGCCGCCCTGCGGATGCTGATGAACAACCTCGACCCCGACGTGGCCGAGCGTCCCCAGGACCTGGTCGTCTACGGCGGCACCGGCCGGGCGGCCCGCAGCTGGGAGGCGTTCGACGCCATCGTGGCCAGCCTGCGGGGGCTGGAGGACGACGAGACCCTACTGGTGCAGTCGGGCAAGCCGGTGGCGGTGTTCCGCACCCACGAGTGGGCGCCCCGGGTGCTGATCGCCAACGCCAACCTGGTGCCCGACTGGGCCACCTGGGACGAGTTCCGCCGGCTGGAGGCGCTGGGCCTGACCATGTACGGCCAGATGACCGCCGGGTCGTGGATCTACATCGGCACCCAGGGCATCCTCCAGGGCACCTACGAGTGCTTCTCCGCCATCGCCGAGCGCCGGTTCGGGGGCAGCCTGGCCGGCACCATCACGCTCACGGCCGGGCTCGGGGGCATGGGCGGGGCCCAGCCGCTGGCGGTGACGATGAACGGCGGCGTGGCCGTCGTCATCGAGGTCGACCCCGACCGCCTGCGGCGCCGGCTGGAGACCCGCTACCTCGACGTGGCCGCCGACGACCTCGACGACGCCCTGGCCCGCGCCGAGGCGGCGCGGGCCGACCGCCACCCGCTGTCGATCGGCCTGGTGGGCAACGCCGCCGAGGTGCTGCCCGAGCTGGCGGCCCGGGACGTGCCGGTCGACATCGTGACCGACCAGACGCCCGCCCATGACCCCCTCAGCTACATCCCCGCCGGCATGACCCTGGCCGAGGCCGCCGACCTGCGCGAGCGCGACCCGGCGGGCTACACCGACCGGGCCCGGGAGTCGATGGCCCGCCACTGCGCGGCGATGGTCGCCTACGCCGACAAGGGCGCCGAGGTGTTCGACTACGGGAACAGCCTGCGGCGGGAGGCCGAGCTCGGCGGGTTCGAACGGGCCTTCGCCTACCCCGGCTTCCTGCCCGCCTACATCCGGCCGCTGTTCTGCGAGGGCAAGGGCCCGTTCCGGTGGGCGGCGCTGTCGGGCGATCCGGCCGACATCGGCGCCACCGACCGGGCCGTGCTGGAGGAGTTCCCCGACAACGAGCCGCTGGCCCGCTGGATCCGCCTGGCCTCGGACCGGGTGGCGTTCCAGGGCCTGCCCGCCCGCATCTGCTGGCTCGGCTACGGCGAGCGGGACCGGATGGGCCTGCGGTTCAACGAGCTGGTGGCGTCCGGGAGGGTCAAGGCGCCGATCGTCATCGGGCGCGACCACCTCGACTCGGGGTCGGTGGCGTCGCCCTACCGGGAGACCGAGGCGATGCGGGACGGCTCCGACGCCATCGCCGACTGGCCGCTGCTCAACGCCCTGCTCAGCACCGCCAGCGGGGCCAGCTGGGTGTCGCTGCACCACGGCGGCGGGGTCGGCATCGGCCGGTCGATCCACGCGGGGATGGTGGTCGTGGCCGACGGCAGCGACCTGGCCGCCGCCAAGCTCGAGCGGGTGCTGACCAACGACCCGGGCAGCGGCGTGGCCCGGCACGCCGACGCCGGCTACCCCGAGGCGCTGCGGGTGGCCCGGGCGACCGGGCTCCGGCTGCCCATGCCGCCGTGACCGCCTGGTGGGCGTCCCGCGCCCTGCTGCCCGACGGGGTGGCGGCGGGCGTCGTGCTGGAGGCCGGCGACGACGGGCGGCTGGCGTCGGTCCGGCCCGGGGTCGGGGAGCCGCCGCCGGGGGTCGAGGTGCTGGGCGGGCTGGTGATGCCCGGCCTGGTCGACGCCCACTCCCACACCTTCCACCGGGCCCTGCGGGGCCGGGCCGCCGGCGGCGACTTCTGGGCCTGGCGGTCGGGGATGTACGCCCTGGTCGACCGGCTCGACCCCGACCGGCTGGCGGCCCTGGCCGCGGCCGCCTTCGGCGAGCTGGTCCTGGCCGGGGTCACGACCGTGCACGAGTTCCACTACCTCCACCGGCCCGACGGGATGGACGACGCCGTGTGCGAGGCGGCCCGGCGGGCGGGCATCCGGCTGGTGCTGCTCGACACCTGCTACCTGCGGGCCGGGTTCGCCGGCGAGGCTCTCGACCCGGTGCAGCGGCGGTTCAGCGACGGCGACGTCGACCGGTGGGCGGCCCGGGCCGAGAAGGTGGCCGCCGGGCACCCCGAGGTGACGGTGGGGGCGGCGATCCACAGCGTCCGGGCCGTGGGCCCACCGGACCTGGGCGCCGTCGCGGGCTGGGCCCGGGACCGCGGCGTGCCGCTGCACCTCCACCTGTCCGAGCAGCCGGCCGAGAACGCGGCGTGCGTGGCCGCCACCGGGCGCACGCCGGCCGAGCTGTGCCGCGACCACGGGGTCCTCGGGCCGGGCACGACCGCGGTGCACTGCACCCACGTGACCCCGGGCGACATCGCCATGCTCGGCGGCTCGGGCACCGCCGCCTGCCTGTGCCCCACCACCGAGCGGGACCTGGCCGACGGCATCGGGCCCACCGCCGCCCTCGCGGCCGCCGGCTGCCCGCTGCGGGTCGGCAGCGACTCGCACGCGGTCACCGACCTGTTCGAGGAGGCCCGGGCGATCGAGCTGGACGAGCGGCTGGCCACCGGGCGCCGGGGCCGCCACGCCCCGGC
>JBKPRS010000367.1:0-10353 GCA_046734695.1 Actinomycetota bacterium
GAGCGGCAAGTGGACCTCCACAGAGCTCACGACATACCTCGACGGGCAGCTGCTCAAGACTCAGGCGCCCTATGACACGACCGCGCAGCCGATGTACCTCGAGATCAGCGCGGCGCCCGCCGCCTCCCTGACCTCCCCACCGCCCGGCATGCCCGAGCCGCCCGCGTTCATCGAGACGCAGGTCGACTGGGTGCGCGTCTGGCAGAAGTGAGAGCGTCGCCCGGCCCCCTCGGTCCTCCTGGCCAAGGTGACCCGAGGCGATCCGCGGCTGTCGGCGGATGGGGATCAGAGGGCGGCCAGGAGGGTCGTGCCGTCTACGTCGACCACAGCGACACGGAGGATCAGATCCGGTTGGACGCCGAAGCAGCCCTCGCCCTGGTCGGCGCCGGGCTCGGGGCAGCCCAGGGCGCCGTGGAGATCGCTCTCCGGACGGTCGTCGTTGGTCAGGGTCATGAGGGTCGCGGGGCGGTCGTCGATGGTGGTCTCGGTGACGTCGGAGATCTGCGCGCGCTCGCCTACCGGGCCTTGGAGGTAGGCGACGAAGTCCTCCGGCGGGGCCTCGGGCGCGAGGCTTCCCGGCGGGTACAGCTCGACCGGGACCAGGAAGCGGACTGCCTGGCCGTCCGCATCGGCGGCGGCCGCGTCCCAGGAGAGCAGGTTCGGCGAGTCCGCCGGCGGTGACGCGAGGGCCGGGTCCACCGTGACCGTCAGAGGGACGGCGAACGCCGTGCTCGAATACTCGGCGGGGGACGACGAAGAAGCCTCTCCGGCGGTCGTCGTCGAGCCGGCGGATGACGAGTCGGCGCCGTCATCGTCGCCACCACAGCCGGTGACCGCAAGCGTGGCAACCGCGACGAGCGCGACCGCGTGCCCGTGCCTTGTCCGCTTCATCCGCTCCGCCCCCTGTTGTCCCGTCCCAGGCCACGACACTAGCGAGCGGTGCCAGGATGTGACGATGGATACGGCGGACGTCCGGTACGCGACGAGCGGCGACGCCCGCATCGCCTTCACGGTGCGTGGCGACGGACCGCACGAGATCGTGTTGGTACCCGGTTGGATCTCCAACCAGGACGTCGAGCACTCGTTCGAGTTCGCGCGGTTCCTGGAGCGGCTCACGGCGATCGCGACGGTCGTCTCCTACGACCAGCGGGGGACGGGTCTGTCGGATCCGGTCACGCTCGGCGATCTGCCGACGTTGGAGCACGCGGCCGGCGATCTCCACGCGGTCGTCGAAGCCGCCGGCTTCGGGGACGTCGTGCTGGTGACGGAGGGGCTGGGCGGTCCGGTGGCGTTGTTGTATGCCGCGTCTCGCCCTGAGCGGACGCGGGCCTTGGTGTTGCTCAACACGTTCGCAACGCTCGCCTGGAGCGATGACTATCAGGCGGGCGTACGGGCCGACGACTTCGAACGCTTCGTCGTACGTATCGAGCGGGTCTGGGGGACCGGAGCGTTTCTGGCCAGCACGTGGGCGTCCGAGGAAGTCGACGACGTCGAACGGCGACGTCTTGCTCGCCAAGAGCGGATGTCGATGACGCCGGCGGTGGTCGGTGCCATCTTCCGGCAGCAGCACGCGACAGATGTGCGCGCGGTGCTCCCGGCGATCAGCGCCCAGACGCTCGTGCTGCACAATGTCGAGAACCGCTTCGTCCCCATCGAGCACGGCCGCTATCTGGCCCAGCACATTCGCGGTGCGCAGCTCGTGGAGCTTCCCGGCGCGGGGACCGTGATCACGGCCGGTTCCCAACAGGCCGTCAGCGACGAGATCGAGGAGTTCCTGACCGGAACCCAGGCAACGGCGCATCACGATCGGATGTTGACCACACTGCTCTTCGTGGATGCCGTGCGCTCGACCGAGCGGGTCGCAGCGTTGGGCGACCTCGCGTGGCGCAGGACGCTCGACCACTTCGATGCCTCGGTCCGGCACCAGTTGAAGCGCTTCTCGGGCGAGGCACAGAAGGTCATGGGCGACGGCACGCTGGCAACGTTCGACGGTCCGGCTAGGGCGATCCGCTGCGGTGTCGCCATCCGGGAGGCCGCCCGCCAGATCGACCTCGAGGTCCGCGTCGGCATCCACACCGGCGAGGTCGAGGTACGGGGCAGCGAGCTCGCCGGCATCGCCATCCACCTGGCGCACCGGGTGTCTACGGCGGCCGCGCCGGGCGAGGTCCTCGTCACCCGCACCGTCGTCGACCTCGTCGCCGGTTCCGGTCTCGCCTTCGACGACCGCGGCGACCACGACCTCAAGGGCATCCCCACCGCCTGGCAGCTCTTCTCCGTGACCACGTGAGCCGAAGCAGGCGTATATCGCCCTTGACTTATATAAGTCAGCTATGAAACAGTCGGAGCCGTGGAGGCGTTCGACGTGCTCGGGGATCCGGTGCGGCGGCGGATCCTGGAGCTGCTGGCCCACGGGGAGCTCGCCGCGGGTGGCGTCGTCGAGGTCGTCGGGCGGGAGTTCGGGATCTCGCAGCCTGCCGTGTCGCAGCACCTGCGGGTGCTGCGGGAGAGCGGGTTCGCCACCGTGCGGGCGGACGGGAACCGGCGGCTGTACTCGGTGAACCCGGCGTCGTTCGACGACGCGGAGCAGTGGATCGCGGGTTTGCGGCGGGCGTGGGAGCAGCGGCTCGACGCGCTGGGGACCGAGCTGGCGCGGGGCGTGAGGCAGCGGCGGCTCAGCGCGGGCGAAGGATCGACGAAGACCAGGAGGACGTGGTGAAGGATCTGATCGACGAGTTGCAGGCCACCGGCCGGGCGGTCGGGGACGGAAGCCTGCCGGCGGGGGCGGCGAAGGTGGTGACCTTGACGCGCAGCTACCCCACCGACGCCGTGGACGTGTGGGATGCCATCACCACGCCCGAGCGGGTGGCGCGGTGGTTCCTGCCCGTGAGCGGCGATCTGCGGCTAGGCGGCAGCTACCAGCTGGAGGGCAACGCCGGGGGCCGGATCCGGGCGTGCGAGCCGCCCCGGCGGCTGCAGCTGACCTGGAACATGGGCAACCCGGAGGGGCCCGACGACGCCTCGATCGTCGACGTCGTCCTGGAGCCGGATCCGGATCTCGGCGGCACCCGCCTCACGCTCACCCACACCGCTGTCGTGCCGCCCGAGATGTGGGACACGTTCGGGCCCGGAGCCGTCGGCGTCGGCTGGGACCTGGGCGTCCTCTCGCTCGCGTCGCACCTCGAGGGCCGGGACCTCAACCCCGAGGAGCTGGAGACCAACCCGGAGATGCGAGCGGTCATGACGGCCAGCAGTGAGGAGTGGGGCCGGGCGTACGGCGAGGCGGGCGCCGACGACGAGACCGTGGCGCGCGCCACGGCGGCGACGACCGAGTTCTACGTGCCGTCGGACGACCCGCCCGGGAACGGAGCGTCCGAGTCCTGAACGACGGCCGGGGTGGGCGCGGTGGCAGGCACAGGGCGAGGCTGGCCCCGGGACCGCCGGCGGACAAGCAGGACCAGCCCGCCCACCCCGGCCACCAGCAGCAGCGCGTGGGCCAGCGTGAGGACCGCGCTGGGGCGGAACCAGCCGATCTCCTCCGTCTGGCCACGCGCCCCCATGCAGTAGAGCGAGAAGTCGTACGAGGTCTCGCCCGGATCGGGGTGGTAGCGGTCCACGACCACGAACGAGTCGGGCTCGTCGGATGGGCAGAACAGCGGAGCGGTCAGCTTGGCCTCGCCCGGCCAGATGGCCCCGGCGACGACGATCGTCGTCATGACCGAGAAGAACGCCACGATCCCGACCAGCACCAGGACGATGATCGTGCGCCGCTTCAATTCGGGACCACGTCGATCAGCTCGCCGTCGCCGGTGAACCGGGCCGTCGCCGCGGTCCGGGGCGACTCCAGCGCCAGCTCGATCTCCACCCCGTCGCCGGTGCGGTCGATCGACATCGAGGTCACGTAGCCGTCCGAAGGGAAGTGGGCGAGGGCGGTGTCGACCATGTCCTCGACCCGGTCGAGCGCGAGACCGGACACGGGGAACGTTTGGGTGTCGAGGATGTCGGTCGCGGTCAGGCGGACGGGCTGCACCTGCTCGACGGCGCCCCGGCGCACCACGTAGCGGTCGAGGTGCTCGAGCGTCGCCGGGTCGCGCACGTCGAGCAAGACCGTGCCGTCCTGGGGCGTGACGGTCATCGTTCGCAGGTCGAAGTCGTCGACGCCCAGCCTGGAGGCCACGGCGTCGACCGCGTCCATCGGCAAGTCCGACGTGAGCCCGCCGCCCCGCTGCTGGATCTCCGCGGTGAAGTCGCTCCGATCGGTGGTGCCGATGCAGGCGGCGCCCATGAGGGCGAGCACGAGCGCGGCGAGAGATGCCCACCGTCCCCGCCAAGGCGCCCTCGACACCACAGGCGAAACCTACTGCCCGTAACCGCGCCGCCCGCGCACTGTGGACGCATGAAAGCTGACGTCTGGTCCGTACCACTGGACAGGCACAACCGTAAGTACTAACTTACCGTTCGTGGAAACTTACCAAGGCGACGGGCTCACCGCTCTGGCGGACCCGTCCCGCCGAGCGATCTTCGAGGCGCTGCGCCACGGACCGTGCGCGGTCGGCGAGCTGGCGCAGCGCTTCCCGATCAGCCGGCCCGCCGTCTCCCAGCACCTCAAGGTGCTCAAGGAGGCGGGCCTGGTGATCGACCACGCGGCAGGCACCAGACGCCTGTACCGGATCAGACCGGAGGGGGTGGCCGAATTGCGCGCCTACCTGGACCGGATGTGGAGCGACGCGCTGGCCGCCTTCGCGGCGGCGGTCGAACAACAGCAGAGCGAGGAGAACTGATGAGCCAGCAGACCTACGCCCCCGTGATCCGCGGCGTCACTGTGGCCGCGTCCCAGCAGCGGGCCTTCGCCGTGTTCACCGAACAGTTCGGAAGCTGGTGGCCCCGGGAGTACAGCATCGGCGAGGCCGACATGGCCGACTTCGTGCTCGAGCCCCGGGTGGGCGGCCGCTGGTACGAGGTCGGCGTCGACGGCAGCGAATGCGACACCGGTCGGGTGACCGCCTTCGAGCCGCCCGAGCGGGTCACCCTCGCCTGGCACCTCAACGGGTCCTGGCAGTTCGACCCCGATCCGGACCACGCCAGCGAGGTCGAGATCCGCTTCATCGCCGAGGGACCGGCCAGCACCCGGGTCGAGATCGAGCACCGCCACTTCGAACGCCACGGCGAGGACGGGCCGGCCGTGCACGGCGGCGTCGACAACCCGCAGGGCTGGAGCTACTGCCTCGACCTGTACGCCAAGGCCGTCGCCTGACCCGTAGCCCGACCGGCCGGCGGCCGGAGCTCACGCCCCGCGATGAGTTCCGGCCGCCGCCGGGGTCTATCCGGGCATGGGAGATGTGATGGAGGCGGCGCGGCAGGGCGACGAGGACGCGTTCGCCGCGCTGGTCGAGCCCCACCGCCGGGAGCTGCGGGCGCTGTGCTACCGGATGCTCGGCTCGGTGGAGGACGCGGACGACGCCCTGCAGGAGATCCTGGTCCGGGCCTGGCGCGGCCTGCCGCGGTTCGAGGGGCGCAGCTCGCTGCGGACGTGGCTGTACCGCATCGCCACCAACGCCTGCCTCAACCGACTCGAGCGCCGGCCGGCCCGGACGGTCCCGTTCGACTTCGGCCCCGCCGCCGGCCCCGGCGAAGGGCCGGGCGAGCTGCTCGACGAGTCGCTGTGGCTGGGGCCGTACCCGGACCGGTTCCTGGCCGACGAGGAGGCCGGCCCCGAGGCTGCCGCGCTGCGGGCCGAGAGCGTCGAGCTGGCGTTCGTGGCCGCGCTGCAGCGCCTCCCGGCCCGGGCGCGGGCGGTGCTGATCCTGCGCAGCGTGCTCGACTATCCGGCCCAGGAGACCGCCGACATGCTCGGCATCTCCGTGGCCGCCGCCAACAGCACCCTGCAACGGGCCCGCAGCACGCTCCGCAGCCAGGTGCCGGCCCGCAGCCAGCAGGCGACGGTCCGGGACCTGGGGGACGAGCGGGTGCGGGACCTCGTCACCCGCTATGCCCGGGCGCTGGAGACCGCCGACGTCGACGGCCTGCTCGCCCTCCTGGACGAGGACGCCACCTGGGCGATGCCGCCCATGCCCGCCTGGTACCGGGGCAAGGAGGCGATCCGCGGCTTCCTGGTCGACTACCCGCTCCGCCACCGCTGGCGCCACCTCCCGGCCCAGGCCAACGGCCAGCCGGCGCTCGGCTGCTACGCCTGGCACCAGCGCGAGCACGCCTACCTCGCCACCGCCCTCGACGTGCTCACCCTGGAGGACGACCGCATCACGGCGGTCATGGGCTTCGTCGACCCCAAGGCGGTGACCGTGTGCGGTCTGCCCGCCCGCCTCCCGGCCGGCACCCTTCCCTTCGGGTGGGCGGCATGATCGCCCACATCGCGGGCGCCCCGCTGGAGGAGCTGCTCGTGCCGCTGATGTCGAGCTGCGGCGCGCTGGTGGTCGCCGTGCGACTGGCAGTGGACTCGTACCGGGACCGGCGCCGGCGCCAGCCCCGAGAACGCGGACGCGGCGCCGGCCCTTAGCGCCAGAACGCCGTCCTCGGGACGGCGTTCTGGCGCTGGATCAGGCCGGCGGGCTAGCGCCGGCGATGCCCTGGGTCATCTCGGCCGGCCTGAGCGCCCGGCTGTAGATGTTTCCAGACGCTCCACGGTGGTCGGGGCCGAGCAGGGCCCGGGTCACCGCGGGCGGGTCGTGGAGCTCGAACCGGCGGGCCAGCCAGAACCCGACGCCCAGGGGGAAGACCGGCTCGGTGATGAGGTAGGCGAGCACCGACACCAGCCGGTCGAGCTCGTCCGTGTAGTCCCTCCGGCCGGCCTCGTCGAGGGCGGCGAGGCGCAGGGCCGCACCCCAGGCCTCGGCCCGGGCCATCCGCAGCGAGAACCTGAACAGCCGGCCGCCACCGAGCGCCGCCACCTCGCTGGCCCAGCGGGACACGTGGTCGAGGTCTCGGATCACCCCGGTGAAAGACGCCGCCAGCACGTCGTTGATCGCATGGAAGTCGCCCCGCAGGGACTCCAGGCCGCCGAAGTCGTCGGCGACCTCCACGACGGCCAGCGCCAGGTCGTGGTTGATGTGGGCGTTGGCCCCCAGGAGCAGGTGCTGGGCGATGAGCAGGTGGTCGTCGCCGGCCACGTCCCAGGTGGCCTGCCAGCAGCGGGGCACGGCGGTCCGCCCGGTCCGGGCCCCGATGTAGTGCCCGGCGAACACGTCGATCAGGCGGGCCATCCGGTCGCAGTCGGCAAACTGACCGGCGTCGATGCGGGCCGCGATGTCCTCGGTGACGCGCACGTACATCGCCGGGAAGAACCCGGCGGCATCCCCGGCCGCCAGCGCCAGGTCCCGCAGCTCGTCCACCGTTGTCGCGACAGCCCGTCCTACCACGCCATGATTGAGGCACGGCGGGACGAATTGATACGTGCCACCACTCAGGTGGTGGGATGGTGAAAGCTGGCCCGGGCCGGGGTTCGACGACTGGGGAGACCCGTGACCGACCTGGACGAGGACGAGGAAAGGCGGCCCGACCACGTCGTCGCGCCCCAGGTCAGTAGGGCTGCCGCCGAACCCGCGGCGCCGGCCGCCCCGGCCGCGAGGCCTCCGGCCATCGTGCCGGACGAAACGCTCGCCGACCCGGACCTCGGCGCCCACGACGACCACGCGGCCGACACCGAAACCAAGGTCGCCGAGCCCGAAGGCGAAGCCGCGGAGCCGGAGCCGGCCGCCACGCCGCCGGCCGCGGAGCCCGGCCACGAAGCGACTGCCGCTGACACCGAAGGTGACGACACTGAAGGCGAAGCCGACACCGAAGGTGAAGGTGGTGACGAGGCCGGGGAGCGTCGGTTGTTCCGGGCGGTGCTGGCGCTCACGTTGTTGCCGCTGGCGGTGGCCGCGGTGGTGCTCTTCGTGTCCGTGCGGCCTGGGTACCTGCCGACGGCGGACCATGCGCTGATCGAGCTGCAGGTGCGGGACGTCGGCCACCACGAGGTGCTGAACGGGCTGTACTCCCGGGAGGACTGGAGCCACCCCGGTCCGATGTTCTTCTACCTGGCGGCGCCGGTGTACCGGCTGTTCGGTAGCACCCCCGTTGCCATCAACCTGGTGGCGCTCATCGTGAACGGCGTCGCCGTGGCCGGGATGGCGTTCGTCGCCCGCCGGCTCGGGGGGCGGGGGCCGATGCTGGCGACGCTGGTGGCGTCCGCCCTGCTCATGCGCACGCTGGGCGCCGAGTTCGTCCGGGACCCGTGGAACGTCTACGTCACCGTCCTGCCCTTCGGCCTGATGATCTTCCTGACCTGGGCCATGTTGTGCCGGGAGACGTGGGCACTGCCCGCGGGCGTGGTGGTGACCACCTACCTGGCGCAGACCCACGTCGGCTTCGTGCTGCTGGCCACGCCGCTGCTGCTGGTCGGGACCATCGGGCTGGTCGTGTCGGCCATCCGGGCCGGTCCCGGGCCCGACCGGCCCAGGCTGCTCCGGCCCGGGCTGCTGGCCGTGGGGTTGCTGGCCCTGCTGTGGGCGCCGGTGGTGTACGACGCCCGGGTCAACTGGCGGGAGGACAACCTCGGCAACCTCCTGCGCTACTTCCGGGAGGCCAAGGCCGGCGTGCACTCGCTGGCCGACGGCTGGGGCGTCGTCGCGGGCCAGTTCGCGCTCCCGCCGGAGTGGGCCACCAACAGCTTGGGCCAGGCCTTCACCGGCGAGGACAAGCACATGTACACGCACCCGCTGCCGCTGCTGCTGGCGGTGCTGGTGCTGGCCGCCGTGGTGCTGTGGCGGGCCGCCCCCGCCGGGCGCCGGCTGGTGGTGACGCTGGTCGTCGCTCTGAGCCTCGGCATCCTGGCGGTGGCCCGCACGATCGGTCCCGCGTTCTACTACCGGCTGCGCTGGGTGTGGATCCCGCCCGCGGTCGCGTTCGTCGTCGTGGGCTGGGCGGCGTGGATCCTCGTCGATCGGCGCTGGCCCGAGCGCGGCGCCCGCCGGATGACGGCAGCCGCGGTCGTCGCCCTGGTCGCGCTGGCAACGGTGAACGCCGTGACGGCCGTCACGACCCAGACCACGGCCGAGGCCGACGGGGATGTGGTGACCAGGCTGCTGCCGCCGCTGCTCGACGACCTCGCCGGCCGGCACGGCACCGTGGTCATCGCCGACGCCTTCGGCACGGGCTCGTGGTACTCCCGCGGCATCGTCCTCGAGCTGGAGCGGCGGGGCATGGACGTCGAGGTGCCGCCGGTCGAGATCGAGCCGTACTCGCCCCACCGCGTGTACCGCGGCGGCCCCCTCGCGGGCGTCTACGTCGTGACCCGCGACGGCTACATCCCGCACCTGATGGACGACCCGAACATGCGCCTCGTGGCCCAGTGGTCCTCCGTGACCCAGGCCGAGCTCGAGAAGGCGGCCCGGAATGCCGAAGAGCTCGACGCCGAGCTGGACGCCGGCCTGATCGACAGCGAGACCTACTTCAACGAGTCCCCCGGCGGTCACCTGTACGACAACGACCGGGCCACGTACTACGCCGTCGCCATCTTCGAGGTGCTCGAGCCCGACCTCTCCGTGCCTGAGCCCTAGGCGGGCCCGGGACCGCTTGCTACCGCTCGGTCATCTCCGCCAGGATGAATCCCGGGTATTCGGGGGGAAGCTGGTGGCCGACGTACAGATCGACGAGGGCGGATCGGGCGATCCGACCACCGCGCCGGAGAACGACGACGCCCCCACCGCGGACACTGAGCCGGCTGCGGGTGACGGTCCGGACGAGCGACGCCTGTTCCGGCTCGTCCTGGCCCTGACGCTGCTGCCGCTGGCCGTGTCGGCGGTGGTGCTCTTCGTGTCCGTGCGGCCTGGGTACCTGCCGACGGCGGACCATGCGCTGATCGAGCTGCAGGTGCGGGACGTCGGCCACCACGAGGTGCTGAACGGGCTGTACTCCCGGGCGGACTGGAGCCACCCCGGTCCGATGTTCGCCTACCTGGCCGCCCCGGTGTACCGGCTGCTCGGCAGCACCCCGGTGGCCGTCAACTTCGTCGCGCTGATCATCAACGGCGTCGCCGTCGCCACCATGGCGTTCATCGCCCGCCGCCTCGGGGGCCGGGGACCGATGCTGGCGACGCTGGTGGCGTGCGCCCTGCTCATGCGCACGCTGGGCGCCGAGACGGTGCGGGACCCCTGGAACGAGTACGTCACGGTCCTGCCCTTCGGCCTGATGATCTTCCTCACCTGGGCGATGCTGTGTCGGGAGACGTGGGCGCTGCCCGCGGGCGTGGTGGTGGCCAGCTTCCTGGCCCAGGCCCACGTCGGGTTCGTCCTCCTGGCGATGCCGCTCCTGCTGCTCGGGGCCGGCGGCCTGGCGCTGGCGGCCGTGCGCGCCGGACCG
>JBKPRS010000368.1:0-2043 GCA_046734695.1 Actinomycetota bacterium
AGGACCTGGCGGTAAGCGGCCGCGTGGCGGCGGATGCGGTCCTGCCAGAGTCCGGGGCCGGGCACTATCAGGGGCATCTGGCGGAAGACCTGCTCGACCACGCCCTCGATCAGGTCCTGCTTGCTGCGCACATAGCCGTACAGCGACATGGCCTCGATGCCGAGGGCCCGCCCCAGGCGCCGCATGGTGAGCGCCTCCACGCCCTCCTCGTCGACCAGGTCCAGCGCTGCCCGCAGCACCAGCTCCCGCGACAGCGGACTGCGACGACCGGGCATGGTGTGAACGATGACACGTCGCGTGCGGACGCCGCCACTGCGCCGCCTGGCAGGACGTGCCGATCAGAGCAGGCCGGTAGGCTCGCTTCGGTCCGGGGAACTGCCAAGAGGGGGACAAGCCAATGCCCGACGAGCCGGCGATCGAGGACTATTTCGTCGAGGATCGCACCTTCCCGCCGCCCGACGGGTTCAAAGCCGACGCCCTGGTGACGGGCGCCGAGCTGTACGACGAGGCCGAAGCCGACTGGCAGGGCTTCTGGGCCCGGCAGGCCGCCGACCTCGTGACCTGGTACGACGAGTGGCACACGATCCTCGACTGGGACCTCCCGTTCGCCAAGTGGTTCGTCGGCGGCACGCTCAACGTCAGCGCCAACTGCCTGGACCGCCACGTCGACGCCGGCCGGGGCGACAAGGTCGCCTACCACTGGGAGGGCGAGCCCGGCGACACCCGCACCATCACCTACGCCGACCTGCTGGACGCGGTGCAGCGCTTCGCCAACGTCCTGCGCGGCCTCGGCGTCGGCAAGGGCGACCGGGTCGCCATCTACATGCCGATGATCCCCGAGCTGCCCATCGCCATGCTGGCGTGCGCCCGCATCGGGGCACCGCACTCGGTCGTGTTCGGCGGCTTCTCGGCCGACTCGCTCTCCGACCGCATCAACGACGCCGAGTGCAAGGTCCTCGTCACCGCCGACGGCGGGTTCCGCAAGGGCCAGGCCCACCTGCTCAAGCCGATCGCCGACATCGCCCTGGCCAGCGCCCCCTCGATCGAGCACGTCGTGGTGGTGGACCGGGTCACCAGCCACCCGGACGCCGGCAGCCCCAGCGTGGACATGACCGACGGCCGGGACCTCTGGTACCACGAGCTCATGGCGGGGGCCGACGTCACCAGCGAACCCGAGCGCATGGACAGCGAAGACCTGCTCTACCTGCTCTACACCTCGGGCACCACGGCCAAGCCCAAGGGCATCATGCACACCACCGGCGGCTACCTCACCCAGGTGTGCTTCACCCACAAGTACGTGTTCGACCTCAAGCCCGAGAGCGACGTCTACTGGTGCGCGGCCGACATCGGCTGGGTGACCGGCCACAGCTACATCGTCTACGGGCCGCTGGCGAACGGCGCGACCAGCGTCATCTACGAGGGGACGCCCGACACCCCGGCCCGGGACCGCCTCTGGGACATCGCCGAGCGCTACGGCGTCACTATCCTCTACACGGCCCCGACGGCCATCCGGACCTTCATGAAGTGGGGCCAGCAGGAGCCCGAGCGCCACGACCTGTCCAAGCTCCGCCTGCTCGGCTCGGTCGGCGAGCCCATCAACCCCGAGGCGTGGATGTGGTACCACGCCAACATCGGTGGCGGCCGCTGCCCGATCGTGGACACCTGGTGGCAGACCGAGACCGGCGCCATCATGATCGCCCCGCTGCCCGGGGCCACCACGCTCAAGCCCGGATCGGCCACGTTCCCGCTGCCCGGCATCGCCGCCGAGGTCGTGGACGAGGCCGGCAACCGGGTCGACCGGGGCGGCGGCTACCTCACGCTCACCCGGCCGTGGCCCTCGATGCTGCGCGGCATCTACGGCGACCCCGAGCGCTACAAGGACACCTACTGGTCCCGCTACGAGGGCCGGTACTTCGCGGGCGACGGCGCCAAGGTCGACGACGACCACTACCTGTGGCTGCTGGGCCGCGTCGACGACGTCATGAACGTGTCCGGCCACCGCATCTCCACCACCGAGGTCGAGTCCGCCCTCGTGGACCACCC
>JBKPRS010000369.1:0-15299 GCA_046734695.1 Actinomycetota bacterium
GTGTTCGCCTGCACCCGCGAGGGATCGGGACGGCGCCGCTTCCTGCCCCGCGTCATCCCCCGCCACCACGGCCGGGCGCCCACCGCCGACGAGCTGGCGGGCCTGGGCGACGAGCACGTGGCCGGCCGCCATGCCCGCCACGTCGAGACCGTGGTGGCCGCCGGCAACGGTGCCGATCCCGTCCGCTCGGCGCGCCACCCGGACATCCGGGCCGCCTCGTCCATCACCGGCCGCCGGGTGGGGACCGACGGCAAGGTCGTGGGGGTGACCGCGTCGGGCCTGTCCGTTCCCCTGACCACTCCCGGCTGGAGCCGGCGTGACGGGCAGCGGCTCGCCACGCCGTCCGGCTATCGCGATCCTGCCGCTGCGAGGACCTCATGATGATGGAGCCCACCCGGCCGGTCATCCGGCCCGGCGACCTGCTGAACGTGTACGACTACCAGGAGATCCGCTACGAGTTCGCAGCGGGGGCCGGCCTGCGGCCGGACCAGGTCCTGATGACGCCGTACGGCTACCCGCCGCTGCCCCGGCCGCCGGTCGGGGCGCCCGACGGGACCGGTCGGTTGCCCACCAACCTGGCGCTGGAGTTCGCCGGCCATCCCGTGTTCTGGCTCGACGACGCCACCAAGCGCCAGCGGCCGGAGGAGCACGACGACGCCTTCGCCATCCGCCTGTTCCTCGAGCTGGTCGACCGGGGCTACCTGCGGGAGGACGACGGCTGGCTGCGCAACCCGCTGGTGGGCCACGGCCTCGACGTGCGCCAGGCCGGCGACCGGGAGCGGCTGGTGCGCTACCAGGGCGGGGAGTGGGATCCCGTGCTGTGCGACGTGGCCATCCCTCCCAACCCCGACACCGAGCCCGGATCGATCGCCCGCCGCGCCGAGGAGGTCCACGAGGAGCACGCGGCCGCCTACGACGAGCTGATCGCCGTCTACCGCGACGTCGTGCGGGCCGCCCTGGCCGATGCCCGGGACACGCTGCGGGAGGCCGACTTTGCCGGTGAGTCGCAGCGGCTGGTGGCCGCGGGCGAGGACCTGCGGGCCACCGCGGCCGCGGGCGACGACGCCCGACCGGCCCGGGCCGAGTTCGACGACGCCTACCGCTGGCTGCTGGCCCGCATGGCCCAGCTCGACGACGCCCGCACGGTGCTGCTCGTGGAGATCGACCGGCGGACCAACCTCGACGCCCCCCGGGGCGCGGCCTCCTACGCCGACGACGTCCGCCTGGCGCACGCCGCCCGCTGCGCGGCGCTGGAGCCGTACATGGCGGCCGTCTACCACGCCCCGGCCGACGAGCTACGGCTGCGGGCCCTGCTGCTCGCGCTCAGGGACGCCTACCACGAAGCCCTGGCCACGGGCCGCGACACCCTGACCCGCGCGGAGCGCATCCTCGGCCACGAGCTCGACACGGCGTAGCCCAGGGGTGGGCCCGGAGCCCGTTATTATAACGCCCCTCCCCTCGACCCCGACCCCCCAGCAGGGCGCAACCCGTGGCGGGCTTCCCGACCTGGACGGGTACGGTGGACCGGCTCGTCAGGAGGCCCCTACATGTCCCGACCCTTCTTCGCCGGGGTGGCGTGGCCCTACGCCAACGGCCCCCGCCACATCGGCCACGTCGCCGGCTTCGGCGTGCCCTCGGACATCTGGTGCCGCTGGGCGCGCATGGCCGGCCACGACGTGCTGATGGTGTCGGGCACCGACGAGCACGGGACGCCGATCACGATCGAGGCCGAGGCCGAGGGCCTGACGCCCCGCGAGCTGGTCGACCGCAACAACGCCCTGATCGTCGACGACCTGGTCGGGCTGGGCCTGTCCTACGACCTGTTCACCCGCACCACCACGCCCAACCACTACCGGGTCACCCGGGAGCTGTTCCGGGGTCTCCTCGCCAGCGGGGGGATCATCGAGATCCAGCAGCAGGCCGCCTATTCCGCGTCCGACGGCCGCTCGCTCCCCGACCGCTACGTCGAGGGCACGTGCCCCATCTGCGGCTACGAGCACGCCCGGGGCGACCAGTGCGACAACTGCGGCAACCAGCTCGACCCCGAGGACCTGATCGAGCCCCGCTCCAAGGTCGACGGCCTGCCCCCCGTGTTCAAGGTGACGACGCACTACGCCCTCGACCTGCCGACCTTTGCCGCCCAGCTGCGACCCTGGCTGGAGTCGCAACAGAACTGGCGCCCCAACGTGAAGGCCCTCAGCCTGGGGCTGCTGGACGACGCCCGGGTCCGGGCCATCACCCGCGACATCGGCTGGGGCGTCCCCGTGCCGCTGCCGGAGTGGGAGGACGACCCGCTCAAGCGCATCTACGTGTGGTTCGACGCGGTGATCGGCTACCTGTCGGCCTCGATCGAGTGGGCCGAGCTGTCCGGCGACCCCGAGGCCTGGTCGCGCTGGTGGCACGATCCCGACTCCCGCCACGCCTACTTCATGGGCAAGGACAACATCGTGTTCCACGCGTTCCTGTGGCCCGCGATGCTGGCGGGCTACGACGGCCCGCTGTGCGACCGCCCCGACGGCGAGCACATCCCGCTGCACCGGCCCGACGACGTCGTGGCCAGCGAGTTCCTCACCATGGAGGGACGGAAGTTCTCGTCCTCGCGCCGGGTCGTCATCTACGTGAGCGACGTGCTGGAGCGCTACGGCCCCGACCCGCTGCGCTTCTCGCTGACCGCAGGCGGGCCCGAGTCGGGCGACGCCGACTTCACCTGGTCGGAGTTCGTCCGCCGCAACAACGACGAGCTGGTCGCCACCTGGGGCAACCTGGTCCAGCGGGTGTGCGCCATGCTGCGCCGCCAGGGCGGCGTCGTGCCCGAGCGGGCCGACATCCCGCCTGACGGCGCCGCGCTGCTCGACCGGGTGACCGCCGGCTTCGCGTCGGTGGGCGACCTCATCGAGCGCTACCGCTTCAAGGCCGCGCTGCACGAGGTGATGGCGCTGGCCGCCGAGGTCAACGCCTTCGTCTCCCAGCACGAGCCGTGGAAGGTGGTCAAGACCGACCCCGAGGCCGCGCTCGGCATCCTGTCGGTGGCCTACGACGCGGTGTGCGACCTCAACGTCATGTTCACGCCGTTCCTGCCCCACGGCACCCAGCGGGTGTGGGACAACCTCGGCGTGCCGGTCGCGGTCCCGCTCCCGGCCGAGTCGGAGGTGGGCGAGGGCGACGCCCGCCACCGGGTCATCCGCACCGAGGGCGCGTGGCAGCCGTGGGCATCTGTCCGGGTCGAGCCGGGGACGCCGCTCGGCGAGGCGTCGCCGCTGTTCGCCAAGATCGACGTCGAGGTGATCGAGCAGGAGCTGGCCCGCCTGGGCGGCTAGCGGGTAGCGCCCTAGGCCGCCAGCGCCTCCTCGTCGGGCGTTCCGTCCTCGGACGCGTACTCGTCCAGCAGCTCGTGCTCCTCGTCGTGGTGGGGGAAGCAGAACCACACGAGGACCATGCCGCCGAGGACGGCGACGATCCCGGCGATGTAGGCCCAGTGCGACCCGTCCAGGAACGACTCGCGGGCGGCCTGGATGATCTGGCTCGAATACTGGGGCTGCTGCTGGGCGAGGTTGGCGGCACTGCCGAACGACTTCTCCAGGCTGGACGCCACGTCGTCGGTCAGCTGCGGATTGCTCGACGCCCCCGCCACCAGCCCCGCCATGGCGGACGTGTAGCCCGCGGCGAGCAGCGCCCCCAGGATCGATTGCATCACCGCGCCACCCAGGTCCCGCTGGAGGTCGGCGGTGCCCGACGCCATGCCGGCCTTGGTCACGGGGGTGGACGCCGTCAGCGAGCGCGATGCGGGGGTCCCGGCGGTCCCGACGCCGATGCCGATGAGCGCGTAGGCGAGGCCGACGTGCCAGTAGGGGCTGTTCTCGTCCCACAGGGCCAGCATGGTCACGAACCCCAGCAGCACCGCGGCCGAACCGACGAGCAGCGTGAACCGGGACCCGCGCTGCTCGACCAGGCGGGCCGACGTCGGCGCCACCAGCACCATGAAGACCGCGGCGGGCAGGATCGCCGCCCCGGCCTCGACCGAGGAGTACTCGTGGACGTTCTGGAGGAACTGCTGGCCGATGAACATGGCCCCCATCAGGGCGCCGAACACGATGATCCCGGCCAGGGCGGCCACCCAGAAGATGCGGCGACCGGCGATCTTGAGGTCGTAGAGCGGGTTCGAGGCCCGCCGCTGGCGGATGATGAACGCGGCCGTGGCGGCCAGCGCCAGGATGCCGAGACTGAGCGCGATCGTCGCCTTCCCCGGCACCGGGGCGAAGTTGATGCCCAGCACCACCGAGGCGACCAGCACCACGGACAGCACACCCCCCAGGTTGTCGACGGGATCGGTCGACTCGTTCACGTGGCTGGGGATCAGGATCAGGGCCATGACCAGCGCCACCGCCGCGATCGGCAGCGTGAGCAGGAACACCGACCCCCACCAGTAGTGCTCGAGCGCCGCGCCCGCGGCCAGCGGCCCCAGGGCGGACACCGCCCCGCCGATGCCCGACCACAGGGCGATGGCCCTGGTCCGCTTCCCGCCGGTCCAGAGGGCGGTGATGATGGCGAGCGTGGTCGGGTACGCCATGCCGGCGGCCAGGCCGCCGAAGATCCGGGCCAGGGCCAGCACCTCGACGTTGGGAGCCCAGGCGGCGAGCAGGCTGGCGGGGATCGACAGGACGACCCCGAGCACCAGCATCATCTTGCGGCCGTAGCGGTCGCCCAGGGCGCCCAGGTACAGGACCGACGCCGCCAACCCGAGGCTGAACCCGACCGCCACCAGGTTGAGCTGGGTCTGGGAGGCGTCGAGCTCCCGTCCGATGTCCGGCAGGGCCACGTTCGCCACCGACAGGTTCAGGTTGGCGAGCGATGCGACCAGGAGGAGCGCCACCAGGACCATCGCGCCATCCTGCTGCCGGTCCCTCGCCCGCCGCATCACCCGTTCCGGGGGGCAAGCCCGGAATGCTCCCGGTCGTGGGAGCCGTGCGCGAGTACTTCGACGTGGTCGGAGGCGTGCGCGCGGGCCTGCACGACGAGCCTCCGTGGTGGGCGCCGGCGGGCATAGCCCTGTTCGGTGCCCTGGTCGTGGCCGTGGTGGTGGTCAGCCTGGTCTTCGGGGTCGACGGCGGTGCGTCACCTGAGTCCGCCCGGCTCGCTACCGCCGACGTACCGGTGGCCACGGCCCCGGCGGACGCGGCCACGGCCTCGCCCGAGGCGCCCACGACCACGGTCTCCGCGGACGAGACCGTGGCGCTGGCCGACCGGTCGGGCGTGTTCCAGCAGGTGCCCCGGGCCGCGGTCGCCGCGGCGCGGCTGGAGGGCGCTGCCGCGCTCGGGGTCCCCCCGGACGAGGTGCGCCACCAGCTGGTGTCGGCCGAGGCCGGGCGGGTCGAGCTGAGCGTGTCCACCCTCGACGGCCAGCACGAGGTGACGGTGACCGCCGTCGAGTCCGGGGGATCCTGGGAAGTGACGTGACCGGGCGCCTCCTCGGGTCGGCCGACGTCAAGGGCAGAGCCACCCGCCGGGCGGTGGCCGGGATCCCCGTCATCCTGCTGGCGGTCGTGATGCTGGTCGTGGTCGGCATCGTGCCGACGTCCGGGATGGGATCCCCGGATTTCCCTCCCGTTGAGCCTGCCGAGGCGGCCGAGCGCGAGGTACCCCGTGGCTACATGGACGCCTACCGCCAGGCGGACGAGGAGCACCGCGTGCCGTGGCCGATCCTCGCCGCCATGGGCTTCGTCCTGACCGAGAACGGTGCGCGCAGCCCCTACGACACGCTCTACCGCAGCGAGGAGCAGCGCTACCCGGTCGTGGACCCGCCGATCGCCCCCGGAGCCGTGCCCGACGTCGCCGCGGCCGGCGCCTGTCGGGTGCGCCTGGTGGGCGACTCCCTGCTGGTGGGCATGGCCGCTGACCTGGGCACGGGGCTGGCCACGGCCTGCGCGGTCACCGGCGTCGACGCCCGCGAGGGCCGCATGATCGCCGAGGGGACCGGCCGGCTGACCGCCGAGCCGCTCGGCGACGAGACGGCGCTCGTGGTCGTGCTCGGCACCAACGACCTCGCCACCGGGGCGACCCGGGCCCAGCTCGACGAGCGGATCGACGCCCTGCTGGCCGCGGCCGGCGACCGGGCCGTCGTCTGGGAGACCAGCGCGACCCGGGGCCTGGCGTCGGGCAACGACGTGCTGGCCTCGGCCCTGGCCGCGGCGCAGCGCGACCATCCCCGACTGGTGGTGGCCGACTGGGAGGGCTACCTGGGATCCCTCCCGAACTCCGACGCCTACCGGGCCGGTGACGGCGTCCACTACACGCCCGAGGGCTACAAGGTGATGGCCGACTGGCTGGTCCGCCAGCTGGCCGCGCCCCAGGTCCTGGCGGTGGACCCGCCGGTGGGCGACGGCGGGCTCGGGCCCCTGCTGCTCAACCCCACGGTGTTCACCGGCCTGTCGGTCCAGGCGGCGCAGGGCGTCGACCGGTCGGTGGACCTGCTGGCCACCGAGATGGCCCGCATCGCCGACCGGACCCGCACCCGGGGCGCCGACGACGCCCGGGCCTCCCGCTTCGCCGAGGAGTTCCTGCCCGAATCCGAGGAGTTCTGGCACGAGGTGGTGGCCGCCGCGCCCGTGGTGGCGGGCGACTCGGCCTGCCTGCAGCCCGATCCCAGCATGCCCGTGCCCCAGATCATCGAGGTCGTGTGGCGCTGCGAGATGCTGCGCACCCCACCGATGCTGTGGACGCCCGGCGGGGTGATCCAGGGCGCCGAGGCCCAGGACATGCTGCTGGGCGAGGCCCACGCGGTCGCGGCCACCTGGTCCGACCGGGGTGCCGCCCCGTGTGACGAAGCGGCCCCCTACGCCGGGGTGTTCCCGCTGCCGGCGCTCGCGCTGGCCACCCGCTGCGACCCGGTCCAGAACGTGCGCACCGCCGCCCGCCTGGTCCTCGACCAGGAGAGTCGCCCGCTGGACCAGCGCCCCGGCGCCACCGAGTGGGAGCGGGCCGCGGCGGGCTGGGCCACCATGGCGCCCGCGCTGGGCGATCCATCGGTCAACCATTTCGTGGCCGAGGGCCCGCCCGCCGCCGGCTTCACGCCGGGGGCGACGTGTGAGCTGGCGCTGGACACGACGCTCGACGCCGAAGCGGCGGCCGCACCGGCCTGGGGGGACTTCGCCCCGCTGGCCCGGTTCGATCCCCAGGCCGTGGACTTCGACCCCGCCCGCTGGGACGCCGCGTTCACGGCCACCTCGGTCGACCCGCTGTTCCGGTCCGGCGCCCCCTGCGACCCGGGCCCCGACCGGGCTGCAGGGTTCGAGTGGCTGGCCGACCGGCTGGCGGCTCGCCAGCCCGAGGACGCCCCGGTCGATCCCAGCCTGGCCGGCGCCGCCGCCTACGCCCGCTGGGTGGGAGCCCGGGGGGCCTTCCCGGTGGCGGGCCAGACCGGCCTCGTCCCCCGGCTGCACAACCCGCGCCTGGTCGCGCCCCACATCGACCGGCCGCCGGTCACGGCCGGGGCGACCCCGGTCAACCCCCGGGAGTTCGCTGACCGGGTCATCGCCAAGGCCAAGGTGTACGCCGGCTACGCCACCTCGGTGCCGGTGGATGTGACCGGGTGGGAGGCGCTGGCTGCGCTGGGCATCCCCGAGTACGCGGCCCGGGCGTACGTCCAGGCCGTCGCCCGGGTGGGCACGATCGAGTCCGGCTGCGCCATCGACGTCGCCTACCTGGCGGGCTTCGGCTATATGGAGTCGGGCCACGGCACGGTGGCCGTCGACCTGGTTACGGGCGCGTCCGACGGGCCCGGCCGCAAGGGCTCGGTGTCCTGGGACCCGCTCACCGGCGAGTCCACACCCGCGATCCTCGGGACGCTGCTCGACGGCAGCGGCGCCGGGGGGAACACGACGGCCTACCCGAACACGCTGCCCCCGACCGAGCGCGCCTTCTACCGCCAGACCGAGCCGTACCTGCGGGCGGTGGGCCCGACCCAGTTCCTGCCCTCGACCTGGGAGGGGGTCCGGGCCGTGGCCGACGGGAACGACGACGGCGTGGGCGACCCGTTCAACTACTACGACGGCGCGCTCGCCACCGCGGTGAAGACGTGCCGGGACGGCCAGGGCCTCGGCTCCGAGGCTGCCCAGCGCCGGGCCGCGCTCGCCTACAACGGGGCCGGCTGGTACGCCGACGGCGTGCTGTCCAAGGCGGCCGAGTACCGGGCCGGGCTGGCGGCCATGGGCCTCGGCGACCCGGACGCGCCTCCCGGCCGGTCCATCGCCCTGCCCGACGGGCCGGTCACGATCGTGGACGTGTACGGCATCCAGGTGAACGCGGCGATCGCTGAGCGGGTGCGGGCCATGGTCGACGCCGCCCGGGCCGACGGCCTGGACCTGGCCTCGGGATCGGGCGGCTGGCGCTCGCCGGAGGGCCAGATCGCCCTGCGGCGGGCCCACTGCGGCACCAGCGACTACGCCATCTACCAGATGCCGTCCTCGCAGTGCTCGCCGCCCACCGCCATCCCCGGCACCTCCCAGCACGAGCGGGGCCTGGCCATCGACTTCCACTGCAACGGTGAGTCCATCGGCCAGCGCGCGTTCTCCAACCGCTGCGTCGTCTGGCTGCGGGCGCACGCGGCCACCTACGGCCTCTACAACCTGCCGAGCGAAGCATGGCACTGGTCGACCTCGGGACGATGAGGCGGCGCGTCGCCGCCGCGGCCGTGGCCGCTGCCGTCGTGGCCGCGGGTGTGGGGGTGTGGGCGATCGTGATCCGGCCCTCCGGCGACCATGGTCAGCCCGACTCGGCGCCGTCCGGGCGGGCCGGGACCGAGGAGGCGTCGAGCGCCGGGACGGTCCCCGACGACGTGCTCAACGACACCGAGCACAGCACCGCGTCTGACGACCTCGACCCGGCGATGGTCTGGTACCTGCAGCTCTCGACCCTGCCGTTCTCGGACGTGAGCCGCCTGATCTCGGGCGGCGTGGGCTCGGACCTCGATGCGGCGCAGCAGGCCGCCGCGGGTGATGTCGCGTCCCGCTACGTGGCCGCCGACCTGGCGGGCGCTCCCCGCGAGGGCGGACCGTACGCCGCCCCGGCCCGGGCCTGCTGCCGCGACGTGCAGATCCTCGCCGCCAACGCCGCCAGCTACCCCGACCAGCCGCCCCTGGCCCTGGCCCTGGTGGTGTGGTCGGCCACGCCCGCCGACGGCGGCCCGCCGTTCGACCCGTGGGAGGCGTCGTTCGTCTTCCTGGCCCCGGACGGCGCCGGTGGGTTCACCCCCGTCGACCCGTCGACGGTCGACTCATGGGAGTCCCCGCCCGGCCTCGGTCAACCGTCGGCCCGCTGACGCACGGCGTCGAACAGCAGCACGGCGGCCGCCGCGGCGGCGTTGAGCGAGTCGACCCCGCCGGAGCCGGGCATGGGGATGACCACCCGCTCGTCGGCCGCGTCGAACCATTCCGCCGGCAGCCCCCGGTGCTCGGAGCCCACCACCAGCGCCGTGGGACCGGCCAGCGGGGCTCGCCAGTAGGGCTGCGTGCCACCGGGCCCCGCGGCGTAGATCCGCAGGCCGTGGGCTCGCAGCCAGGCCAGGACCGCGGCGGTGTCGCCCACTGCGACGGGCACGCCGAACAGCGCGCCTTGCGACGCGCGCACGACGTGGGGGTTGAACACGTCGGTGATCGGATCTGCCACCACCACCGCGCTGGCCCCCGCCGCCGACGCCGAGCGCAGCATGGTGCCGAGGTTGCCGGGCTTCTCCATCTCGGCCACCACCAGCACCAGCGGCTCGGCCTCCCCGGCAGCCAGGTCCAACCCGTCGAGCCCGGTCTCGAACGCTCTCGCCAGCCCCAGCACCCCGTCGGGGTTGTCCCGCGCCGACAACCGTCCGAACACGCTCTCGGCCACCTCGGTGACGACCGTCCCTTCGGGGAGCGTGTCGTCCCCGATCAGGGAAGGGCACACCAGCACCTCGTCCACCCCCACGCCCGCGGCCAGGGCCCGGCCCAGCTCGCGGCGGCCCTCGATGAGGAACCGGCCGGTCCGGTCCCGTTCCCGCCGCTTGCGCAGGGCCAGCGCGGCCTTGACCCGGGGGTTGGCGGTGCTGGTGATCACCCCGCCATGTTGGCTCGCCGGTGCTCCTCCCAGCGCCGCCGGCGCTCCTCGGTGGGTCGGAAGCGGCCGGTCTCGTCGAACAGCGTCTCCCGCACCCGCTCCCGCAGGACCGCCCGGTGGCGGGTCAGGGACTCGCCGGGCCGGGCCACCAGGGCGAGCAGCTTGTGCTCGGCGTCCTCCCGCTGGCGACGGCTGATCGTGTCGCTGCCGCCGTCGGTGCGCAGCGTCTCGTCCGCATAGCCGCGCCGGGCCAGCTTCGGGTAGAGGTAGCCGCGCACGTCGTCGTAGCTCAGACCGGTCCCCGCCAGCAGATCGGCGACGAGGTCGGCCAGGCGCCGGGCGCCGACCAGCTCGATGTCGCGGTCCACGACGGGGACCAGCCCGTCCGACCCGGGTCGCGTGCCGGTCTCGGTGTCGTGGCCCTCCGCCAGGCGGTCGAGGCTGACGGGACGGCCGCGCCGGGCCTCGTCCAGCGCGAGGCGCCAGACCGCGGGGGAGTGGGCGTCGGTGGTGTCGCCGGCCAGCCACTTGCGGGTCCCGGGCGCCTGGCGGCGGCGGTGCCGCTGGTCGCGGGCATAAGCGGCTGCGGCCTGCTCGGGGGTGAGCCGGGGATCGTGGAGGTCGACCCGGTCGGTGCGGGCCAGCCAGTGGGCGCAGTGGGCCACGTTCGAGGACAGGTGGCTCACCTTGTCCGCCGCCCGCGGCAGGTCGCGTTCGAGGACCAGGCCGGCGGCGACGGTCCAGCACGCGCGGGGCCGGTTGCGGGCGGCGAAGCGGCGCATGACCACGATGAGCCGGGCCAGTCCCTCCTGCAGGGCGTCGTCGTGGTCGAACACCGTCGGCTGCGTGTTGCGCACCCGGACCGCCTTGGTGGCCACGAACCCCTTCATGGCCGCGCAGGCGCTCTGCTCGGCCCGGTCGCGGTAGCCCGACAGGCTGCGCAGCGCGGCGACCAGACGGTTCTGCGCCAGGGTGGCGACCACCAGGTTCCCGGGAGCTCCCGGGATCCCACCCACCCGATTGCGGGCCCAGGCTTCGGGCAACAGATCGGCGGGCACGTCGGTGCCCACCGCGATGTGGAACGCACCCTCGGCGGGCCCGCCGTGGGCCTCGGGGTAGAGCGGGCAGGTCCAGTCGATCCGCCAGATGCCGGGCGGCAGCGGCGTGCCGGGCTCGAACGGCGCGCCGGCCAGCGTCGGCAGGAGCTCGTAGAAGTTCACGCTGTGGCTGGGCTGGGACGGGTTGGCGATCGGCGCCGCCGCGCTGTGGGCGACCGAGCAGCGGAACACCGCGATCCCACCGGCCGCCGGGATCCGCCCGTCCGCCAGCGCCGCGGCCGCCCCGGTGCAGGCCCGGATGGCGGTGAAGTGCTCCTCCATCACGGCGTTGTGCACCCGCGCGCTGCGCCCGCGGTCGAACCGCAGCTCACGCAGCTCGCGCGGCAGGGCCGGCAGCCCGGCCAGCCCCGGTGCGGCCCGCAGCGCCCCGAGCGTGATGTCGGCATCGCCCGGCGGGTCGAGAACGGTCGTCACGTCGGCTGTCGCCACGGTGCACCCCCTTCGTCCGGCTCTCACCGGACAAGTGGGTCGCCACCACCTCCGAACGCGACATCGACGACGCGACCGGGCACGCCGCCGCGCTCCGGAATGCTCCTCAGGCATGGACGACGCGGTTGATCTGGCGGAACTCGCGGCGGTGTGCGGAGCAGTGCTGGCCTGTTACGAAAAGCTCCTGAAGGACCAGCCGCCCGCGCCGGCCCCGGCGCCCGATGCGGGGGTGCCCGGCCAGGTGTGGTGGGCACTTGACCTGGTGGGACGGGGTGCGGCGGGGTCGACGCCCGCGGAATTGGCGCTGGCGATCGAGGTGCTCCAGGCGGTCGCCGCCGGCCGCGCGCCGGTCAAACGCGACGTTGCGCGATTGTGAACTTCACGTTTCAGTTCCTTGGGCACCCCATTTTGCGCCGCCTCATAGTGGTCGGAGTACTACTCTCGTAAATAAACGCTAGTAGTGACCGCACCACTACAATGGGGAGTCGACCGGTGACGCATCCGAATGCGCTACACGGTCACGGGGAAGGACCCCCCCGGCCGGGGAGAGCCAAGCACATCTTGGGACTGCTCGCGCTCGCCACGGCCGCGCCCCTGGTCACAGCATGTTCCGGTCCGGGAAACGAGCCCGACGCGGCTCGCCCCGAACGGCAGGCGGAGGCGGCGGTGTCTCCCTCCACCACCGCCCCGCCTGCCACGGATGAGGCCTCGCACGCCGAAGTCATGGCCCTGGTCGACGAGGCCACCTCGCTGGCCGATGGCTTCTGGCGCGACCCCAGCGTCATCGAGGATCCGAACAGCCCGGATCTGGCCCGTTACCGGCAGCTGTACACCGACGACTCGCCCACGCCGCCCGCGGTCGAAGCGGGGCTGCGGACCATGGTGCAGGAGGGCGAGCGCTACCAGCCGGCCGCCAACGGCTTCATGCGCGAGATCGAGATCTACCAGTGGAGCCCGGCCACCGACGAGGACACGCTCCGCTTCGACACCTGCTCGCTCATCGACCGCCAGTTGGTCGGGGCCGACGGCGCCGTCATCTCCTCCGACTCCCGCCTGCTGTTCGTCGGGGGCGAGGCCCACCGTGTCGGCGGCGTGTGGCGCTTCTACGGCCTGTCCAACGACATGTCCCGCACCGTTCCGCTGACGCCCGGCGCGGCCCGGTCCGGCACGTGCCAGAGCTTCGTGTCCGCCGCCGGTCAACCCGGGCTCCCTCCCGGGGAGGGCCCACCCGCATGAGAGCCCGCTACGTGCTCGGCGTCATGGTCGTCATCCTGGCGATCGTCCAGACCGGAGGCTCGGCTGCGGCCCAGACCTCCGACTGCCCGCCCGCCGCCGACTACTGCGTCGGCGCCGGCAGCGGCGGGACCAACCCCGGAGGCGGCGGCAGTGGCGGCGGTGGTGGTGGCGGCGGTGGGGGCGGGTCGGGCGACAGCGGGCCCGTGTGCATCTGGACCGCCCGCGTGGTCATCCCCGGCGACGGTGGCATCGGCGCCGGCCTGCCCATGGACCCGGGCCCGCAGCCCACGCCCGACGCCGTGCTCGTGTGGGAGATGTGCGACGGGGTGTTCACCGGGGCGATCCGGTGGGCGGTTCCCGGGGTGCCGCTCCCGGTGCGCATGTCGGCCCGGGCCCTGGCGCTGCAGGCGCAGGCCCGGATCGCGGGCAACCTCCCCACGCCCGAGGTGACGTCCAGCCCGGCGCCCGGCATCGCCGCGCTGGTCGGCTTCCCGTCCTTCGTCACCGTCGAGAACTGGGTGGGCACGGTGACCGACCGGCAGTGCGACCCGAACTTCCCCGACTTCTGCGTCGGGGTGGTCGCCCAGCCGACCCTGTCGTGGGCTCCGGGCGAGCCCGGCGCCTCGCCGGTGGTCTGCACCGGGCCCGGGACGAGGTTCGTCCCCGGTGGCGCCGCACCCGAGGTGCAGGCCGCCGCCCCCGGGGCCTGCGCATACACGTACCGCAGCCGCACGGGCGTGCTGGGCCGGCCGGCGCTGTGGCCGGGTCAGGTCACCGTCGCCTGGACGCTGGTCTACAGCTCGCCTACCGGCAGCGGGACCCTTCCGTCCGTGACCAAGTCCGCCGACCTCCCGCGGGCGGTGGACGAGGTCCAGACCGTCGTGGAGGACCTGGGATGAAGGGACACCGTCCGTGACCACCAACGGCTCGACCACCCGCACCCCCACCGCACCGCCGCTGCGCACGGCCAAGCGGCCCGGCCCGGCGCCGGTGCCCGCCTCGCCCAGCGGCCTGCCGACCCGGCGCCGCTGGGGCCGGGTGGCGCTCGGCGCGGTCCTGGCGCTGTTCGGCGCCTGGCTGTGCATGGTGCTGGTGGCCACGGCCGGGGGCCGCAAGGAGACCCTGGCGCTGTCGCACGACGTGACCCGGGGCTCGGTGCTGGCCCGGGAGGACCTCAAGGTGGTCCGGGTGGCGGCCGACGCCGGCGTCGAGATGATCCCGGCCGACGACATGGACTCGGTCGTGGGGTCCGTGGTGGCCTCCGATCTCCCGCAGGGCACGCTGCTGGCCCCGGGCCAGCTGCTGGAGGACGGCGAGCGCCTGGTGGCGGCGAACGAGGCAGTGGTCGGCGTGCGGTTGAGCGCGTCGGCCGCGCCTCGGGGCGAGGTGCCGTCGGGGACGCCGATCCTGGTGGTGGTCCGCCCGCCGGTGACCGGGGGCGACGCCGCGCCCCCCACCGAGGTGGCGGGCTGGCTGCGCGACATCGGCGAGCCCCTGGAGAACACCGGCGCCCGCGAGGCGTCGCTCGTGGTGCCGCAGGACCAGGCCGGCCTCGTGGCCTCGGCCGCGGCCGACGAGCGCATCGCAGTGGCCACCCGGGAGGAGACCGGCTGATGGCAGTCCTCACCCTGGTACCGCTGGTTCCGCTGCCGGACTCGTCTGCCTTGGTGGTGTGGGGTGCGGCGGGCGAGTGCAGCGCGGTGGCGACGCGGGAGGTGGCGGGCTGATGGCAGTCCTCACGCTGGTCTCGCTCAAGGGGTCGCCCGGCGTCACGACCGCGGCGGCGGCCATGGCGGCGGCGGCCGTGGTGGGAGGCCAGCGGGCACTGCTCGTGGAGCTGGACCCGTCCGGTGGCGACGTGCGCCTGCTGTCGGAGCTGCCCGTCGCCGAGCCCAACCTGGTCCACGCCGCGGCCGAGCTGCGCCACGCGTCGTCGGGCGCGGCGACGGCCCTCGGGGACGAGGCGGTCGAGGCCCTGCCCTCGCTGCCGGCCCTGCTGGCCCCGGCGGGGGCGGCCGAGGCCGAGGCGGTCGTGTCGTCGATCGGGGACGGCTGGGGCGCGGCGTTCCGATCCTTCGATGGGCTCGTGGTGGTGGACGCGGGCCGCTGGGACATCGGTCAGGCCACGACCCGCCGCATCGAGGGCGCCGACGTGGTCGGGCTGGTCGTGCGGGCCACGGCCGTGAGCGTCGAGCACGCCCGGCACACGGTGGTGGCGCTGCGGCGTGCGTCCCGCGCCCCGGTGGCCGCAGTGGTCGTGGGCGACCGGCCCCACCCGCCCGAAGCGGTCGCCGCCGCCCTCGACCTCCCGCTGGCCGGCAGCATCGCCTGGGACCCCCGCGGCGTCGGCTGGCTGTGGGCCAAGGGCGCGACGTCCTCCGGCGTGCGCTCGTCCGTGGCCCGCTCCGCCACCCGCACGCTGGTCGGCCTGGAAGC
>JBKPRS010000370.1:0-4843 GCA_046734695.1 Actinomycetota bacterium
TTGCGGGGCTCCAGGATGATGCTGCGGCCCGAGTCCTTGCGGACCGTGCCGGTCCCTCCGGTCCCCAGCCGCCAGGTGGCGCCGAACGCGAGGTCGCGCAGCGGCACGGGCGACGAGACGTACCGGAACGTACCGGCCGCCGCCCGGGAGGCCCCCGGGTCCGGTGGCAGCCAGTCGGGATCGTCGGCCGCGAAGCCGAGCACCAGGTCGGCCGCGACCCCGAAGGACTTCGCCACCGCCCCGCCCCCGCCCTGGGCGACCGCGCCGGGGTGCATCACGTCCACCAGGCGGACCCTGGGCCCAATGGCGCTCGCGTCGATCGTGTGCAGCTTGCGGCTGCCGGGGTCGCGCACGTTCCCGCCCCGGTGCTTGATCCAGTTGACCACGGAGATCCGCGCCGCTCCGCCCACGGCGATGACCAGCCGCAGGTCGTGGCGCTCGGCCGCGTAGTCGAAGATCTCGTTGCGGTGGATGGCGACAGGCGAGTCGGCGTCCTGGGCCAGGTTGTCGATGGCGTCGTCGAACTGGCCGTTGATCGAGTACACGAACGTGTTGAGGAACAGGTACGACCGGTCGATGCCGAGGTGGTTCAGCAGATGCTGGGTCTTGCTGCCCGTCTCGCCCACGAACGAGCGGTGGCCCAGGGCCTCGTCGGAGCCCGCGTCCTGGCCCACGACCAGCACCCGGGCCCCCTTGTCGGCCAGCCGGCCCCGGTAGAACACCGGGCCGAACTGCCACCGGAACCGCTCCTTGCCCTCCACCATCTGCTTGCCGAGCGCGCGGTAGTTGGGGACTTCCGCGAACAGGCGCGCCCACTTCCGGTTGGGCGGCGGCCCCGGGTCGAACTCCCACGGGTCGCCGCGTCCGGCCCGGAGGTCGTCCATGGCCTCTCTCCGATGCTTTCCGCTATCCGCCTTCGCCACTAAGAGTGCCGCGGGGACCCCTCTGATACCAGGGGCTTCACTTTGCCAAGAGAGGTTTCAGCGGCGTCCCGCAGCCAGAGCCTCGGCGGACGAGTCGAAGGCGGTGACGTAGCCGACGCCCATCTCCTCCAACCGGGCGAGGTGATCGGCCAGCCCGGACGGCGACCCCAGCATCACGAACGGGCTGTCCAGCAGCATGTCGGGATCGAGCCGGTCCTGGGCGAAGGCCTCGGCCCCCGCCCGGCGGTCGTCGGTGACCTCGACCAGCTGGACCAGCACCGACAGCTCCAGCGCGCCGAATCGATCCCCCGCGTGGTGGCGGACGTGGTCGATGCGGTCGGCCAGCCCTGTCCAGGTGAAGTGGCTCAGGTCGGTGTGGGTCCGGCCGGTGCCGGAGGTGAAGCCGGTCAGGCCCACGATGTCGGCCTCGGCCGCGGCCAGGGCCAGCACCCGGTCGCCGTTGCCGCCCACCATGAACGGGATGTGCTCCCGGGACGAGAGCAGCTCCCGCACCCGGGGGACGGCCGCGGCCAGCCGGTCGATGCGGGCACCCGGCGGGTCGTAGGCGATGCCGGCCGTCTCGAACTCCTCGGCGGCGTGGCCCGCCCCGAAGCCCAGCTCCAGCCGCCCGCTGGTGAGGACGTCGACGGCCTCCACCTCGCGGGCGAGCAGCACCGGGTTCCAGAACTCGTTGTTGAGCACCTGGACACCGAAGCGCAGCCGGTCCGACACGTAGGCCGCAGCCACGAGTGGCGACAGCGGCGGCCACAACCCGAGGTGGTCCGGGATGAGCAGCACGTCGTGGCCAAGTCCGTCCACGCGGCGCACCTCGTCGTCCCACTCGGCCCGGGTGGCGGGCGTGGACCGGATCACGATCCCGGTTCGCATGGTCATGGGTCCTCTCGGAGCAGCGCCTTCAGGAGGTCGTCGGACTGGTGGCTGGGCAGGATGCTGCCGCCGTCCACGATGATGTCCTGCCCGGTGAGGTAGGCGGCGTCGGGCCCGCACAGGAACGACACGACGCCGGCCACGTCTTCCACCGTGCCGATCCGTCCCAGGGGGATGCGGCCCTCGACCCGGGCCCGCAGCCGTTCGTCGTCCACGACCGCCCGGGTCAGGCGCGTGGCGATGTAGCCGGGCGACACCGCGTTGACCCGCACCTCGGGGGCGTACTCCACGGCCGCGGTCTTGGTCAGGGCCACCAACCCCGCCTTGGCCGCCGCGTACGGCCCTTCGCCCCGGGTGGGCCGGGACGCGGTGGTGCCCGCGATGCTGACGATGCTCCCGTTCCGCGAGGCCCGCAGGTGGGGCAGTGCGGCCCGCATGGCGTACCACGCGCCGGTCAGGTTCACCTCGACCAGTCGGGCCCACTCGTCGTCGGCGTAGCGGTGCAGCGCCTTGGCCGTCCCGAAACCCGCGTTGTTCACCAGGATGGCCAGCCCGCCGAAGCGGTCGGCGGCCTCGGCGATGGCGGCCGAGACCGCAGCGGCGTCGGCCACGTCCGCCTGCCAGCCGTCGTGGGGCGAGTCGTGGTCGAGGTCGAGGTCGAGGATCCCGACCTGGGCGCCGTCGGCGGCCAGCCGGTCGGCCACCGCCCGGCCGATCCCCCGGGTGCCGCCGGTGACGATCGCGCCCCGCCCGGCCAGCGGGCCGGCCATCAGAACCCCTGGAACCACTGGCCGGCGTTCACGCCCAGGGCCTGGCCGGTGATGGGCTTGGACATGTCCGAGGCGAAGAACACGACCGCCTCGGCGATCTCGGCCGACGTGGGCAGGTAGCCGAGCGCGGTGTCGGCCGCCACCTCCTGGTAGCGCTCCTCGGGGGTGATGCCCCGCTTCTGGGCCTGGTGGGCGAAGTAGGACTCGACGCTGTCGCCCCAGATGTAGCCCGGGTGCACGCCGTTGACCCGGATGCCGTGGCTGCCCAGCTCACCGGCGAGGATCTTGGTCACCGCCGCCAGCGCGGCCTTGGACCCGGTGTAGGCGCCGAACCCGGGCCGCATGCGCACGGCCGACATCGTGTTGATCATCACGATGCGCCCGTCGCCCTGGGTCACCATCTGGGGCGCCACCGCCTGGGTGAGCCGGAGCGTGCCGAAGAAGTTGACGTCCATGGTGGCGCGCCAGCGCTCGAGGTCGGCGTCGAGGAAGCGGCGGTGGTCGCCGTCGTTGAACGCGTTGTTCACGAGGACGTCGAGCCGCCCGAACGCCTCCACGATCTGGGCCACGGCGTCGCGGCACGAGCCCCCGTCGGTGATGTCGAGCCGCAGCGCCAGCGTCTTGGCCCCCAGGCCCTCGACCTCGGCGGCCAGGGCCGCGACCCGCTCCTGGTCCCGCGCGCCGACGACCACGGTGGCGCCCTGGCGCCCGAACGCCAGCGCTATGTCGCGGCCCAGCCCCGGTCCGGCGCCGGAGACCAGCGCCACCTTCCCTTCGAGCAGACCCACGAGCGCCCTCCCGACGATCCGATATCTGACGGACCGTCAGGTTAGGACGTCAGTCCCCGCCGCGCCTGCGGGCCCGGCGCCGGTTCCACACGGCCTCGAACACTTGGCCCAGCACGGCCCCGAGCAGCACGGCCACGAGCAGGCTGACCCACAGGCTCGTCTCGACGGTGAAGAACACGAAGCTGGTCGAGACCTTGTCGTTGTTCTGCACGATGAACAGGACCGTGAAGATGACGATGGCCGCCGCGATGACGAGGCGGATGACCAGGCGAGTGTCGAGGCCCTCGCCCGTGTCGTCGAGGGGGGCGTCACTGCGCCCCGGCTGGTACGCCATGCGCGAGAGCGTACTTTCGCCGACTTCGTGCCGAAGGGAGTTCAGCGCCTTTCGTAGCGGGGCTCGCGGTCCTCCGCCTTGGCCAGGCGGTGCTCCCGGTAGTCGTGGGAGGCCAGCACCATGGCCTGGCCCACCAGCTCGCGCCCGAGCGTCTCCCGCACCCCGACCGCCGCCAGCGCCTGCACGTTCTCCCGCAGCAACCGGATCACCAGCGGCGGGCGCTCGGCGATGCTGTGCGCCAGGTCCAGCGCCACCTCGTCGAGGTCGTCGTCGGCGACCACCTGGGACACGATCCCCAGCCGGAGAGCCTCCGCCGCGTCGATGCGGCGGCCGGTGAGCGCCAGGTCGAGCGCGAGGGCCGAGCCGCCGATCTCGAACAGCTTGGCCAGCCCGGCGGAATCGGGGATGACCCCGTGGTCCACTCCGGGCAGCGCCATCTTGGCGCTCTCGGCCGCGATGCGGATGTCGCACAGCAGCGCCCGCTCGAACACCGTTCCCAGCGCCCAGCCCTTGAGGGCGCAGACGATGGGCACCGGGAACTCGTAGAGCAGCCGGGTGCCCCACGCGCTGCGCTCCAGCAGCTCGAACTCGCCGGCGCCGGGATGATGGCCGTTGCCGCCCATCTCGCCTAGGTCGCGGCCCACCGAGAACGAAGGACCGTTGCCCCGCCACACCACCGCCCGCACGTCCCGGTCTGTGCGCAGCAGGTCGAGGTAGCGGAAGAAAAGCGCGTCCGCCGCATCACCCACCACGTTGTGCTTGTCGGGGCGATTCAGCGATATGACCGCCACCCCGGCCTTGACCTCCAACAGCACTGGATCGTCGTCGTCCACGTCCCATCCTTCCCACGCCCCAGCGCCGCTGATACACCACGGTATGTCGCCGGCTGAGCGCGCGGAGAGGTTTCCGCGCGGTAGTCAGCTCACCGTGCTCACGAGGCGCGGCGGGCGCCGCCCCGACTCGGGGTGCGGCGCTTGCCGGCGGAGGCCGCACCGCTGTGCCCGCGACGGGGGCGCCGGCGAGGCTGGCCGTTGCGCGTGGGCCGCTCGGAGCCCGGCCCCGCGCTGGGCACCGGGGCGGGGACGGGCGGGCGCGGCGGGAGGACGTCGCCCAGCCTGTCTCTTATACACATCTGACGCT